>MFRX01000010.1:0-1767 GCA_001784725.1 Candidatus Moranbacteria bacterium RIFCSPHIGHO2_02_FULL_40_12b | reverse complement strand
GGGGAGAGCCCTCTACTCCAACACCGCCGGCGTCGGCAACTCAGCAATAGGAATTAATGCCCTCGAATCCAACACCACCGGCAACTACAACTCAGCAATGGGGAATAGCGCCCTCTACTCCAACACCACCGGCAACTACAACGCAGCAATGGGACATAGCGCCCTCTACTCCAACACCATCGGCGTCAACAACTCAGCAATGGGAGAGAATGCGGGTAAGTCAATTACCACTGGAAATTTTAATACATTTTTGGGATATGCTGCAGGTTTTGATGCCAGTCAAAAAGTAAATGCGGTAAACAGCATGGCTCTTGGTTACGGAGCAAATACCACAGCGGATAATCAGATAGTGATTGGGAATTCTTCGGTAACGCAAACACTATTAAAAGGCAAAGTCGGCATCGGGACGACGAGTCCGCAAGGGGTGTTGGATGTTGTTTCTACTACCGGAGCTTTTATTGTTCCAAGGATGACTACCGTTCAAAGGGATGCCTTAACTGCCGTAAATGGCATGATTGTCTATAACACGACTGGCAATCAATTTAATTTTTATGAAAATGGAGCATGGGTTTTAAAATAGCAGATGGAAATGTATTATGATGAATCAATGAAGGAATCCTTGTTTTTGCAACGGGACAAGTTGGAGATAGGTTGATGAAAGTGGAACTGTTAGTTTTTACTTTCTGTCAAAGATGAACTTCAATAACCCGGCCGCTTAAATAGCGGCTCTTTATTTTTTCCCGTTTTCGGATTAAAATGGTTGTATGCCCGGTAGTGAAAATTCGAGCTTGATTATGTTCTTTTATGTGTATGTCATGGAAAGCTTAAAGAATAACAATTCATATATCGGCTATACGGAAAACCTAAGAAAAAGATTAAAAGAACATAATCAAGGAAAGAATAAATCCACAAAACTATATTTACTTTGGAAATTAATTTACTACGAGGCCTGTTTGAACATCAATGACGCGAAGAGAAGGGAAAACTACTTCAAAACAAGCCAGGGCAGGAAATTGTTAAAAAGAAGATTGAAGGAATATTTTTATAAAAATTAACTCGAATTTATACTACCGGGATGAGAGAGTTGATAAAAAAATCAATCAAAGACGCGATTTTGAAATCGCAAAAAGAGAATGTCATTCCCGCTTTTGACATTCCCGAAATTTCCATTGACTGCCCAAAAGACGAAAAATTCGGGGATTACTTCACTAATATCGCGCTGGTTATGGCGAAGAAAATCGGAAAAAGTCCGATGGAAATCGCGGATGATTTAGTCAAGAGGTTCGACCTCTCTCGACCGAAGCAGCCCAAAGAGGTCGAACCTCAACTTGCTGATATTTTTAAAAAAATAGAAATCGCGCCGCCGGGATATATTAATTTTTATCTTTCCGGAGAATATTTGCAAAATAAAGTCGCGGAAATAAACAGGGAGAAAGACAATTTTGGAAACAGCGAAATTGGCAAAGGGATAAAAGTGAATAATGAATTTATTTCCGCCAACCCTACTGGACCGCTTACGGTGGGAAACGGCCGGGGAGGATTTTATGGGGATACACTTTCTAATGTCCTTAAAAAATCTGGTTTTAGTGTTGTTAATGAATATTATATAAACAACGCGGGAGAGCAGGTAATTAAATTGGGGCACAGCGTTTTAAAAGACAGCGAGGCCGTATATGCCGGAGAATACATAGAGCAGTTGAATAAAAAATTTTATGCCGCAAGGGATGCTAAGGAAGCGGGGGAAAGATCAGCCGAATTCGTAATAAA
>MFRX01000009.1:72424-107360 GCA_001784725.1 Candidatus Moranbacteria bacterium RIFCSPHIGHO2_02_FULL_40_12b | reverse complement strand
CTTCGGCGATTCTTTAATTTCAACATTTTCCATCACCGCGCCGATATAACGTGAACATACCATGGTATGTTCAATCTTAACGGAAAGGTTCAACCTTGAGAAATTTTCCGGCTTGCCGGAAAAGGAAAAGGTTGAACCTTTTTTAAATTGCAATTTCGCGAATTTATATTTCAACTTCTTATTTTCCAGCGCGCAAATTTCCCGCGCCATTCCGACATGAGAAAGCGCGTCGTGTCCCCGGTTGGCCAAGACATTAATGTCAATAAAAGTATTCTTGCCGGCTTTTTCCATCCCTTCCGCCTCAAACGCGCGCATCGTCAAAGCCGCCGCTAGTTTTTCCGGAGATAGCTTTGTGCTACTAAGTTTTCGCAACCAATTATATGAAAATTTCATTTGAATATTTACTAATTACTAATCAAATACTAATATACTAATCATCAAATTTATTCGTATATTCGTAGTAAATTCGTAATTCGTAAAGACCGCTAAAATTGTTTAATAAACCTCAAATCCCCGCTGTGAAATAAGCGGATGTCGTCAATCTTATATTTCATCATCGCCAGGCGCGTAATGCCGATGTCAAACGCGAAGCCCTGATACTTGTTGCGGGGATAACCCGCGGAAACAAAAACATGCTGGTTAATCATTCCGCCCGGTATAATTTCAATCCAGCCGGTATTTTTGCAAACCGCGCAACCTTTCCCCTTGCAAATCAGGCATTCAAAATCAATTTCAAAACTGGGCTCGGTGAACGGGAAAAAGCTGGGGCGCATCCGGGTCTTGATATTTTTTCCGAAAAATCTTTTCAAAAATTCGCCTATTATCGCGTAATAATTGGCCGCCGATACATCTTCGCCCGCCATCATCCCGTCCATTTGGTAAAAAGTATGTTCGTGAGAGACATCCGTCGCTTCGTTTCTGAAGACCCTCCCCGGCATCACTACTCTGAATGGCGGTTTGTTTTTTTCCATATATCTTACTTGAATGGCGCTCACATGCGTTCTCAATAATACATCTTTTTTTTCTTTTATCCGGAAAGTGTCCATCATATCGCGCGCCGGATGGTCTTTGGGAATATTCAATGAATCAAAATTATAAAAATCAGTTTCTACTTCCGGACCTTCCGCGATTTCAAAACCCATAAGCGCGAAAATATCCTCTACTTCATTTTGAATTTTAGTAATCGGATGCAGATGCCCGCGCTTTATTTTATTTCCCGGAGCGGTGATGTCAATTTTTTCCGCCTGATGGTCAAATTTTTTTGATTTTATCAATTTTTCCGCGCTTTTCAGTTCATCTTCAATTTCTTTCTTCACCGCGTTGGCGAGTGGGCCGATTTTTCTTTTTTCCTCGCCCGAAAGATTCCTAAGATTTTTAAGGATCGCATTAAATTCGCTTTTTCTTCCCAGATATTTCACGCGCAAATTAAAGAGATCTTTCTCATTGAGTGTCTTCTTTATTTCTTCCAGCGCCTGGGTTTTGATGTTTAAAATTTTCTGCTCCAACATCTACTTAATTCTTAAATCTTAAATCTTAATTCTATTGTTCCCTAATTTCTTTAATCGTATAATTCATCCTATTCCGGTTTTTGTAATAATTTTTTATCGCGATGTCCGCCAGTAATCCAGAAACGAATAATTGTATTCCAACCAGCATTAAAAATACTCCAACCATCGGCCAGATTTTTTCCGAAAGCGAAGCTCCGTAAAATATCTTGATAACCGCCATCCAGATTAAAATCGCCACGCCTGCCAAAGAAAAAATTATTCCTCCCCCGCCGAATAAATGCAGCGGGCGGCTGGAATATTTCCGCCAGAACCATATCGCCAGCATATCAGTAAATCCTTTAATTGATCTTTTCCAGTTATATTTCGTTTTTCCGGCAACGCGAGGCAGGTGGTTCACTTTCGCTTCCCCGACTCTAAATCCCTGAAGTTGGAGCATCGCCGGAATAAAGCGGTGCATTTCGCCGAATAAATCCATGTCTTCAAAACATTCCCGCCGGTACGCTTTCAAACTGCATCCAGAATCGTGAATATTGTCTTTGACTAAAATTTTCCGCAAAAGATTGGCGCCGCGGGAAAAAATCTTTTTTAATAATGAGTCCTTTCTTTTCCAGCGCCAGCCGGAAACAACATCGTAACCTTTGTCTAATTCTTCTATTAAAAGTTTAATGTCATTCGGATCATTCTGCATATCACCGTCCATCGTGATGATAATTTCACCGCTTGAATTCTTTATTCCCGCGTCAAACGCGGCGGTCTGCCCAAAGTTTTTCCGGAATTTTATCAGTTTCAGAGGAATTAATCCCTCACATTCTTTAACCGTATTATCAGCAGAACCATCGTCAATAAAAATAATCTCATACAACCCGCCCCCTCGCCCATTTTGGTCCGCCTGCCGGCGAGGCAGGGAGAGAGCTGGAGAGAGGGTTAAATTATTCATAGCTCCGACGATTTTTTCGTGAAGCTTTTTCACATTCCCTTCTTCATTGTAAAGAGGCGCGATAATGGATAAATATGGCTTTTCACTCATAAAAACATTGTAGCAAAAAATCAGCGATTAGCAAATTTTATAAAATTGCTTCGCAGGGGTGTGGATAACTTTTTTCCGGTAAATGGTATATAATTAAACCATAATTAATTAGTAATTTAAGGGGGGCAAATAAAAAAATGAAAAAAATAATTATACCGTGCCTTGTTATCGGGCTAGTTTTGTTTTTTGCGCCAGCCAAAAAAGCCAGCGCTGTAATCACCGAAGCGGAAATGGATGGCGATCCAATGGATAATGAAAACCATTTTATTTGGGACGTCATGGCGCAGATGCAGACCCCGGATGATCTGGACTGCGAAGATGTGGCGGAAGCGGCTCTTTTGGCGGGAGGAATTCCCGCGGAAAACGTTGCCGGGCCCAGGGATGGCGCTTGTGAAGGATTAGCCAGTATGAGAACTAATATGGAATCAGGCATGGGTCAAGGCGATGAATCGGTTGAAACCAATCTTTGGGACGCGACGAATTGGCATAGTGTGGAAAATTTGTATTTTGAACACAGTACTGGCGGAGTGGCGGACGGAAGAATCGCCTTTACCATTCCGATTGATTTTATGAGTTATAACTTCATGACTTTTATGATGAATTTCGGAAATGCCATGGAAACCGGAGATGGATTAATCGGGTTGGATGCTGACATTGTTGGCGGGATGGCGGGCTATGGAGCAGTGCTGACGATGTATAACGTGGACGATTTTGAAGATCCGGAAATTTTAGTCAACGGCGAAGAAGATACAGGTGGAGTGGTTTCCGGCTTGGTTTATGACCGCGACGCCCATACTATCACTTTCAACGCCGCCCATTTTTCCACTTTTGAAGTGGTAGAGGGCTCAAGCGAGACCCCGAAAATTTCCAAAGTGAAAATCCAAAAATATATCAGTAATTCCGGAGAAACACGATTAAAATTCATAATCAGCGGAGACTATTTTAACAAAGGTACGGATGTTACGCTGGGAGGGAAAGAGCCCCTGAAAATATCTTATAAGAAGGGATCAAAGATTGTTGCTTTCTTTAAATTTCATAAAATTCAAAAAGCGCAAAAACCAAAAATGAAACTAAAAGTTATTAATGGCAACACTACCAAAAGATATAAAAACAGAATATTATTAAAAGATATTATCAATCTCAAGCTGAATGAACTGAAAATATTCTGATTTTATGTCTGATTTGAGAGATAATCCCAAAACTGCTATCATTAGGATAGCAGTTTTTATATGATCAAAAACAAAAAAAATATCAAAAAAACCGCTATTACCGGAATTTTATTGATGATTTTCTTATTAGGCCTTTTTCAAATAGGAGAAAGGATTAGTTTTGTTCGAAATGCCGAAGCTGAAGATACAACTACTCTTCAGGATGATTACACTGCCTTTCAAAAATACAGCTTATACAAAAAATATGAGAAAAAGAAAAAATACGACAAATACCAGAAATATAAGAAAAACAAGGATAAATACGGATTTGATGACCCAAAAGAAAAGGCGGAATACAAAGACAAATATGATAAATATCGGCTTTACAAAAAAAATCCCACCCAATACCGCCAATATGGGATTTATGAGACGGAATACAAAAAATACGGCAAATATAAAAAATACGTTATTCCCTACAAAAAATACGGCAAGTATTCAAAGTATAAAAAATACGACAAAGACAGATATAACGACTACAAAAACTACGGCACCGATGAAAATAAGGCCGGCTATGACCGCTATGTGGCCGCCCAGGCCGCCATTGCCGCCAATATCGGAGAAGCTGACCTGGGAGGCGGCGCAAACGGACCAAATATTACCGTTGGCATTCTTGGTTATACCAAAAACGACCTTCAGGACAGCTACTTCAGGATAAAAGCCAATAAGGATTACAATATCAAAGACAATAATGGGAATATAATCGCGCAGATTCCGGCTGCGACATACACGAAAGTTAAATACATCTCCGACAGTGTACTGCAGGCCTACGAATCCCTAACTGCAACCAATTTCACCAACATTGTCTCTTTTGACGCGGTTGACGGCGACAATAGCGATTTGATTTTTGACATCAATAATCCGGGATCTTCTTACGACCAATATCGCGGAACAATAGGCCTTTCATTTTATGACGCTTCTAGTTCCAGCGATGATCGCATTTGGGTCATTAACACACTGCCTCTTGAGCAATACATCTGGGGGATGGGCGAAATCACCGGAACGGGCGACGCTGACCACAATCGCACTATGGTAACGGCATTCAGGACATACGGATACTGGAAAATAAAATTCAGCACCAAATACGCGGCGCAGGGCTTCAAGGTTACCGCCACCACTTCTTCCCAGCTGTATTACGGCTATGACTGGGAAACAGCGCACACCAATATCAAAACCGCCGCTGAAGATACGCGCGGAAAAATCGTGATGTATCTGAACGGAAGCACAAATGAAATCGCGCTTACGCCCTATTCTTCCTGGAGCGACGGGAGAACCCGGAGCTTTGAAGAACGCTGGGGCTCAACCGCGTATCCTTGGTGCCGCTCCGTTGACGATCCATACGGAAAGCACGCGACTAAAAGCACTGCGACCTTGGAAAATGAAGGAAATCATATGGTGGGGCTCATCGCCAACGGCTCGCTTAACCTGGCGACTAATTACGGCTGGGATTGGGATGATATTTTAGGTTATTATTTTTACAACATCAATCTCCACCAAGCGTATTAGAAATAAATTTTTAATTTTTTTCAAGGTTCAACCTTTTCCTTTCCCGGCAAGCCGGGAAATTCCTCAAGGTTGAACCTTGGGTAATAAGTAAAAAAGATAAAAAATATGCTTAGAAAATCCAAAATAATTTTATTGATTTACGCGCTGGCAGCCGCCGGACTGGTTTATTACGCTTATCCAATCGTAAAAAAACGTTATCTATCCAAACCGGAACCGAAAAAATCCGAATCCTCTATTCCCAAACCGAACGAAGAACCGCAAAAAATAGATAATACGGAAAGCGCTAGCGATGCCGTCGGGAAAGAAGAAGAAAAAAACAAAGAACCCATTGAGGAAGAAGAATTTTTGGAAATTACCAAAAACGACTGTGATAACAAATGCGAAAATTTTAAAAGCGACGCTGACGAGCTGGAATACTGCCGGGAAATTTGCGGTTTTACGGCAAAAAAAGCAGCCGGTTCGTGCGGCGAATTGGAGGGACTGGAAAAAGATTATTGCCTGAAGGACTTGGCAATTTCCGAAAAGGACTTTAAAATTTGCGAGCAGATTGGGGATTTAGGAATTAAAAAATCCTGCAAAAACCGGGTGACGGAAGAAATATTAAATGGAAAAGAATAACATCAGGGATTTACGCGGAAGACATCCGATGTCTTTCGGTCGCTATGGTCGCAAGATATCGGATGTCTAAACTAAACGCGTAAGTTCTAGATGTATATCTGTTTTTATTCTTGTAATAAAAAAATCCAAGCGGAATCCCGCTTGGATTTCTAGTTTTTATACTCGACCGGTTGAATAATATTCAAATCCGGCTTCTCTCGCTTTTTTCGGGTCATAGATATTGCGGAGATCGAAGAAAAACTTACCCTTCATTAATTTCTTCAACCTTGCCAGATCAAGATTCCGGAACTGGTTCCATTCAGTGGCAATTACCAGCGCGTCCGCGCCTTTGACCGCGTCGTAGGCGTCTTTGCAGTAGATCGCCTTTGGCATTACTTTTCTTGCGTCTTGCATTGCTTCCGGGTCATAAGCCCTAATCTTGGCGCCTAATTTAAAACTTAGATAATCTTGAGCAATTTCCATGGCTGGTGATTCCCGAATGTCATTGGTATTGGGTTTAAACGAGAGTCCCAGGATAGCAATCGTTTTCCCTCTCACTCCTTTGGTACCAGCCATTATCTTATCCACCATTCTTTGTTTCTGATTTCTATTCGTCTTTATAGCCGCTTCCACGAGGTTTAGCAGTATGTTATTTCCCCGGCTTATTTTGGCCAGCGCGTTAGTGTCTTTGGGAAAACATGATCCTCCGTATCCCGGACCAGCATGCAAGAATTTCGGGCCGATTCGCTGATCTAGTCCCATCGCTTTCGCCACCACCTGCACATCGACTCCAAGCGCCTCGCAAAGATTAGCTATTTCATTGATATAGGAAATCTTTACAGCCAGAAACGCGTTAGACGCGTATTTAATGAGTTCCGCGGTTTTCACATTTGTAATGACAAATGGCGTTTCAATGAGATACAGAGGCCGGTAAAGATCCTTAAGAATGGCTATCGCCTGTTTATTTTCCGCTCCGATAACCACCCGATTTGGTCTCATAAAATCCTCCACCGCCGAGCCCTCGCGCAGGAATTCCGGATTGGACACCACGTCAAACTTTACTTTACTTTTCAGGTTTTTGGAGATTATCTGTTTTATTCTTTCTCCGGTTCCCACCGGAACTGTGCTTTTCGTCACAACGACTTTATAGCCGTCGCTGTGCTTCCCAATTTCCTTTGCCACTTCTTCTACATAACTCATATCCGCCGAACCGTCTCCTCGCGGAGGCGTGCCGACGGCGATAAAAATCACCAGTGAATTTTTCACCGCGTCCGCGACATTAGTGGTGAATATTATCCTATTCGCTTTGAGATTTCTTTGCAGGAGTTCTTCCGCTCCCGGCTCATAAAACGGCACTATCCCTTTTTTGAGCTGGCTAATTTTTTTCTCGTCCTTATCAATACAAACGACATTCACCCCGAATTCCGCGAAACACGCGCCCGTAATAAGCCCGACATATCCCGTTCCAATAACGCAAATGTTCATTTTCTTACCTCCTTAAATTTTTTGTTAAAAAACTGCTTTTGTTATTTTTTATTATCTTATTTTCTACTTTACAACTTTATAACTTTGAACTATCACTATCTTTTCTGATTTCATATATCCCCATAAAAACCGCCATAGCCAGAAAATAATACGCGTAGATGGCAAATTCCTCCGCTTTTTCGTTTTTCCATCCGGACTGGTAGGAAACAAATTTATTCTTCTTGATTTTGGGAACCTCCGGAATAAGCTGGCTGTAAAAAATCGCCAGCAAAAAAACCGCCGCAGCGATGATATAGCGGACATTTTTCTTAGCAAATTTTATAAATTCATTGAAATTCATATTCTTAAATCATTCATTATTCAAAATAACATTTTTTTTTATTTTTTTCCAGTCATATGCCAAATATACTAGACAACCTAATAAAGTCACGCCAGAAATTCCTAATCCTAAGTAAAATAATCGCTGGGGCCAAAATTCCACCACTAATTCCATATCATACGATCCATCCTCATTTTTGACGCAATATGTGTCATCCCGAGCGAAGTCGAGGGATCTACCCTTGCAAATTTCCTCCGTATTAATTACCCAACTATTCGCGTACCCGTTCGCCATCAGATGATCCTCCTCCGTCAACTCCACTACTTTACCTGCCCCTGAAAAAATCCCTGATTTATTCTTGGGGTCATTCATCTTGCTCGCAGGCAACCAAGTTTCAAAAATATTTCCGCTTGATAAATTATCACTCTGTACCGTCCCCTGAAAATTTTTGGAAATAAAACCAATATTATATTTTTCCACGTAATCCAACTTTTCCTTGTTGTCTTCCCATTTTTTATGCTCAACAGTTTTTTCTTTACCATTGCCCAAATCAGCTACCCACCCCTTCTGAATAAAATCCCCTAACTCATCCTTTGATGCCTGGTCTTCTTCATTGCCATCTAAAATCTTATACTTGGAAATTAAATCATTGGAATTTGTTTGGAAATTAGAAATTGAAAATTGAAAATTACTTGGCTTTGCCAAGTATGCTTTCCAACCGTCATGAAACGACTCCGAAAAAACCAACGGGAATTTTCCGCTCACATTATGTACTCGTACCCGATACTTTGTGGGATTTATTTTTTTAAATTCAATCACAGGCAATTTTTCACTTTCAACTTTATCACTTGATAAACTTTTTAACTTGTCGGACTTTCCGACATTCTGCTCTTTAAAAAACACTGCCGAACGAATTTCCCAATCTGGATCAGAAATAATTTTTGGTAAATTTTCAGGATGTTCTGATAGACGGTCTTCCCTTCGTTGAAACAAGGGATAACCACTGGAATTTCTCTAAATTTCATAAATATAATTGTGTTAATTATCTTTATTTGTTAATAATTATATATTATTTTCCCGTATTTTCAAAGTTGATTTTTCTAAATTATTTCTATATACTACAGAAACAAGCAAAAAAAGTTAGTATATGGAAAAAGATAATTTTGAAAAAATATTTGTAGTGATGCCTTTTTACAATGAAGAAAAAGTAATTAATGATGTGATTAATGAAATAAAAAGCGCTGGATTTTCCAATATAATCGCGGTTGATGATGGGAGTTCCGACAACGCTTTTGAAAAAATAAAAAATGTAAGCGGCGTCACGGCCTTAAAGCATAAAATCAACCGTGGAAAGGGCGCGGCGACGAAAACCGGAATTGAAGCTGCCAAGTTGCTGGGAGCGGAAATTATTGTTACAATGGACGGCGACGGACAGCATGACCCGGTTGATATTTCAAATCTAATAAGGCCGATTTTAAACGGGCAAGTAGATGTGGTTTTGGGTTCCCGGCTACATAAACCAGAAGGTATGCCTTGGCATAAAATACTGCATAATAAAATTGGAAACATAATTACTTGGTATTTGTTTGGATTATATGTTACCGACAGTCAATCAGGTTTTCGGGCTTATTCAATAAAAGCCGCCGATGTAATTAATACCAAAGGCGACCGCTATGAATACGACAGCGAGGTTCTGCGAGAAATTTATCTTTATAAGTTAAAGTATCAAGAAGTGCCAATCAAAGTTAGGTATACCGAATACTCTATGGGCAAAATTCATAAACAAGGTTTCATAAACGGATTTAAAACACTGTATAAAATGATTTGGAAATTAATACATTAATCATAATACTATGATGGAATTAAAATTTCATTTGTACCAGATTATCGTGCTAATTGTTTCCTCGATAATGATTTTTCAGGGAATAAAAAATTTTATTCGAGGAAAAGGCGGGCAAACTTTTTATAAACTTATAATTAGAATCGCAGTATGGGGCGGGATGTCGATCATTGCAATCTTTCCGCAAGCCACAAATATATTAGCAGGACTGGTTGGATTAGAAGGAAATATAAACGCGGTAATCTTAACAGCATTCCTGCTGATATTTTTAATGATATTCAAATTACTTTCAGCAATTGAAAGGTTAGAGCAGGATATTTCTGAAGTAACAAGAAAAGAATCGTTGAAAAATTTAGAAAAATAATATTATTAATCATTTAATATAAAACTTCTTTCAATAAACAATAGACATCGTAATTTAATCAAGATAAGTAGATCACATCATGAAAAACCTCCTAAAAGTAAATCTTTACTTCGTTATTATCTATTTCCTTTTCTATATTTTTCCGGAAAAATATTTAGACTATTCAATCATTAGATACGTACGATCAATAATTGAACTAATTGTTTTCTTGGTTTTAAGCGGACTTAATTTGACAGCACTATTGCAAATTAAAACAAGGCAACAATTCACAAAACTTGAATCGCTAAGTATCGCTTCCATCTTTGCTTTAATTATCATGCCCTTTACACTTTTGATTGAATACCATATCTTGGGCGAAACCATAGAGTGGCTTCCCTTCTTAAATACTACCGCCACTCTTTTTCCATTAGTTTTCTTTTATTTTTCATCCAAACCTGAGATTATTATTCATCCACCAAAGATTGAAAGTAAGAAGCTAGATATACTTGCAATTATCGGGAATTTCATAAAAACCCCCTATTTTTTGTCTTATGTTTTATATTTTTCTTTTGTTTTCATTATTTTTGGAGCATATTATGTTTTGCCGGAACTCGACCCCTATTATTGGCTAGAGGAAATTTCAAAAAATTTCGCGATTAATCACCTGCCGGAAATAAATGGATACCGACCTCTCTTTTCCGCACTGGCTTATATTTTCGTAAAGTCATCCCATATTGATACATATGCTTATTTTAAATATGTCTTGCCAATTTTATCCGGATTAATTCTTATTCCCGCTACCTTATTAGCCAGCCAGTTTAAATCAAATATTCAGAAAACATTAATCCTTTTAATTCCATTCACCAGTGCCTCTTCAATTCTTTATTTACAATTTCCTATTCCACAGGCCATCCTAACAATTTCCTTGGCTTATTTTTTTATTTTTTTGACCTATGCCTGGATAAAAAAAGAAGAGTTTTTTTTCTATCTAGGGGGGGTCGTCGCCTTTTTTTCCATTTTCTACCATGAGGCATCGGCCATTATTTTCATTGTATGGTTTTTAGTATTTCTTATTTTTGATTGGAAAAAATTAAGGAATATTATTATATCTAACCGATTATCATCAATTCTTTTTTTCGCTTTAATTTTGACCAATTTTTATTCCTCGATTCAAAATATATTCTCTTTTCCTACAGTATGGATACAAAAAATATTAATTGCTTCTGCTTCTATTAATTTAAATTTTTACTTTCCAGCTCAATATGCAAATGTTGATGGAAATCAGATGGGTTGGCTAGGGTTGGATGGCATAATTAAATATTATGGATATTATGTTGGACCAGTAGTTATTCTAATCTTAACCTGTCTAGCTTATTTTATATATTTCCGAAAGAATTTTAGAGATTATATTAAAAACGAAACAATGAAAAGTAGATCAATCGTGACAATTATCCTTCTTTTTTTAATATTTTTTTCCATTGCCGAAATATTTCCGCGACTTTTTAGTTTGGCTATGCTTCCAGAAAGAGCATGGTCATTTGGAGGAATATTTGCCTTTATATTTATAATTTTAATCTTCAAATATTTCGATGATAAGCTAAAAATTATTTATTATTTAATCATTTTTTCCCTCCTAATGAATCTCACTGGTGCTCTTTATATCAATGATTTGAAAAAATTTGTCACCACTAAGGAACATACGGGATCAGCGGAATGGATAAAAACTAATCTTCCTCAAAATCGCGTTATTTTTTCAAACAAAAAAACCAATTTTTTAAAAGTTCATTCTCAGTCAAAGACAGTTTCGGTTACTTCCCAGTTTTACAGTAACCAAGAAGCTTTCGGAGCAGAATTAGCCGCCTTCGAAAATCGCCCACTAAATATTCAACTTGAATATGATGCCTATTTAAGTACTCTTGAGCAAAATTTCAATCAGCTTAAGCAAAAAGAGATACTCCTGGTGCCGGAAATAATTCCAATTGTAAATTCAATCACAGCGGAAACTGAAAAAATATCAATGGAGCTAGCTAATTATAATAAGCCCAATGCATATTCACTGTATATTTATTACACTGATGAAAATGAAAATAACCCTTATTTATCGCGTCCGTATTACCAAAAATCGACGCAAAATAATTTCATTTTTGATCAGCAACTAGAAAAATTTCAAAGGGTTTATGTAGATAATGTCGGTGATATAATTATTTGGAAAATATTATGAGAATTTTAGTTTTTTCTCCATACTATCCTCCGCACATCGGCGGACTGGAATCACACGCTGACGAGTTTAATAAATATCTATCTCAAAGGGGGGTGGATATTACTGTTTTTACGCCCCGCTTGCCAAAAGACGCTCCGGAAAGTGAAACAAGGTACGAAAACGTCAAGATAATAAGGTTTCCGGCTTTTGAAATTATTTCCAACTATCCCCTGCCGAAATTTTGGAGTTTTAAATTTTGGAAACTTTTTCTTGGATTATTTAAGGAAAAATATGACATTGCGATTTCTCGCACGCGGTTTTTCAACACCTCGCTTTTAGCGCTTATTTATGCTAAAATAAAAAGAGTAAAATGGATCCATATTGAACATGGATCTGATTTTGTTAAGTCAGGAGGAAAATTTTCAACTGCCATCGCGCGTATTTACGATTATACCTTTGGAAAATTAATTTTAAAACTTTCGGATAAAAACATTGCTAATTCTAAATCCTCGGCGGAATTTTGCCAGAAACTCGCGAAAAATAAAAAATGCGAGGTGATTTACCGCGGGATAGAAATTGAAAAAATAGAAAGCATTCCGCCTGACATGGAAACTAAAAATAAATACATCGGAAAAACAATAGTCGCATTTATTGGTCGCCTAATTGACGGAAAAGGAATTTCTGATTTATTTGAAGCAATTAAAATATTAGAGAATAAAAATATAATTTGCCTAATAATTGGCAATGGTCCTCAAGTAAATTTTCTAAAATCGCTATCAGAAAAATTAAATATTAATAATAAAATTAAATTTTTAGGTTATAAAAAATTTAATGATGCCGTTGGAATACTTAAAATTTCAGATGTTATAGTTAACCCCAGTTATACCGAAGGTCTTCCCACTTCTGTAATTGAGGCCGCTTTGTGCAAGAAAGCTATTATTGCCACCAATGTCGGCGGGACTCCGGAAATTATTTTGGGGGAGAATGACGGATTCCTTATTGAGCCAAAAAATATAGAAACATTAAAAGAAAAACTGGAAATTTTAGTAAATAATACAGGCGTAAGAGAAAATTTCGGCAATAATGCTTATAAAAAAGTAAAAGACAAATTCAATTGGAATAATTCTATAGAAAAATATCTAAAAATATTTTTAGAAATACTAAATACTAAATACTAAATACTATTTTGTGTGTGGAATAACCGGAAAAATTTATTTTGATAACAATGCTGTTTCGGAACCGGATATTTTGGCAATGAACGAAAAAATCCGACACCGCGGGCCGGATGATGGCGGCATTTATATTTCTCCCGACCAAAAAGTCGGCCTAGGACATCGCCGGCTTTCCATTATTGATCTCTCCCCTCTCGCTCATCAGCCGATGAATTATTTAGATCGCTACTGGATTGTTTTCAACGGGGAAATATACAATTTCCAAGAAAAACGGGGGACGCTTGAAAAAGAAGGATACACCTTCAAATCAAAATCTGATACGGAAGTGATTTTGGCGCTTTATGATAAATTTGGAAAAAAATGCTTGGAACATTTACGCGGAATGTTTTCCTTTGCCATTTATGATGAACAGGAAAAGACAATTTTCTGCGCCCACGACAGAGTCGGAAAAAAACCTTTTAAATATTATCTGGATGAAAATGTTTTTATATTCGCTTCCGAATTGAAAGCTATTTTAACCCAAAAAGAGTACAAGAGAGAGCCGGATTATATCGCCATTAATCATTATTTAACCTTGCAATACTGCCCCGCTCCCCTAACCGGATTTAAGGATATTAAAAAACTTGAGCCAGCCCACTATCTTTTTATTGATTTAAAAACCAAAAAAATTGAAAAAGAAAGATACTGGAAACTGGATTATTCTAAAAAACTGGATTTATCAGAAGATGAATGGAAAAAAAGAATTATGGAAAAACTGGAAGAATGCGTAAAGCTTCGCATGATTTCCGATGTTCCATTGGGAGCTTTTCTTTCCGGTGGCATTGACTCAAGCGCGATTGTGGGGCTTATGAGTAAATTGAGTGACAAACCGATAAAGACCTTTTCAATCGGATTTGAAGAAGAAAAATACAACGAGTTGAAATACGCTAAAATCGTGGCGGAAAAATTCAAAACTGATCACACAGAATTCATTGTTAAGCCGGACGCGATTGGATTGCTTCCTATGCTGGTTAGACAATATGAAGAGCCATATGCCGATTCCAGTGCCTTGCCAACCTATTACGTTAGTAAGCTAACTAGAAATCATGTGACAGTGGCGCTTAATGGCGACGGCGGAGATGAAAATTTCGCCGGATATAGCCGTTACAGCGCTTTTCAATTCTCACTGTTTTATGAAAAATTTTCATTGCTTAATAAATTATTAGCGCTACCAATCAGTAAATTTTTTGCCAAAACCATTAAAAATACTTTTTTTGAAAGGGTCTACCGTTTTTCTAAAACTTTGGCGGAAAATTATCGGAGAAGATATATGACCTATACCGCGTATTTCACCAACGAACAAAAATCTGAATTATATACGGAAGAATTTAAAAATAAAGTTTGGAAAGAAGAT
Source organism: Candidatus Moranbacteria bacterium RIFCSPHIGHO2_02_FULL_40_12b (assembly GCA_001784725.1). Classification (GTDB taxonomy): domain Bacteria; phylum Patescibacteriota; class Minisyncoccia; order Moranbacterales; family 2-12-FULL-40-10; genus 2-12-FULL-40-10. The sequence goes on along the minus strand of MFRX01000009.1, from coordinate 92,765 downwards.
ACTTATGATCTAATAGCAAAAAGATTTAACGAATCTGGAACTGATGATAAGATGGATCAGACGCTTTACGCCGATTTTTCCACTTATCTTCCGGACGATTTGATGGTGAAAGTGGACATAGATTCTATGGCCGTGGCTCTGGAAGGCCGTTCACCTTTTCTGGATCATGAGTTTCTTGAGCTTACCGCCAAGATTCCTTTTAATTTAAAAATTAAAAGATGGAATGATAAAAAATACATTTTAAAAGAAGCCTTGAGCAGTTTCATTCCGGATGGAGTTATGTATCGGCCTAAAATGGGTTTTGGCGTGCCGATTGATGTCTGGTTCCGCGGAGAGCTCAAAGATTACGCCCAAAATATTCTGCTTTCAGAAAAATCTTTGGCGCGCGGACTATTTAAGAAAGAAGAAGTTGAAAAACTACTTTCCGCCCATTCTTCTACTGATGTCAATTATTCTCCGCACATCTGGGCATTACTCACGCTGGAGCTGTGGTTTCGGGAATATTTTGAATAAAAAAATGAGAAAAAAATTTGTAGAATATTTAATAGACCCGCTTAACTTAAAAAAATTTGAGTTAAGTATTTTTACGGAGGAAAATGGCCATGTAACTTCCGGAATTTTATATAACAATGAGAATTGGTATCCAATTATCAATGGAATCCCGCGTATTCTAGTTAATAAACTCAAGACAAATCTTCTTCAATCGCATTATGAATTTTTCAAAAAATTTGAAGAAAAATTACCGGAAAAAATAAAAATTGACTGGAAGAAGGAAATTGATAAAATAAATGATTTGGATAAATTTTTGGACCATCAGGAGAAAACAGCGGAGAGTTTCGCTTATGAGTGGAATAATATTTACAAAGAAAGTAATTTCGAGAAACAAAACTTTCTGCACTTTATTGGTCCCAATATCAAAGAGGAGGATATTAAAGGGAAAATGACTCTTGATATAGGATGTGGTTCTGGCAGATTTACCAAACATGCAATTAGCTGTGGCGCGAAACTAGCATTTGGTTCTGATTTAGGAGAAAGCGTTGAATTTGCTTATAAATTAACAAAGGGTTTGGGGAATGCTTGTATAATTCAAGCGGATATTTATAATATGCCTTTTTCAGGAGTTTTTGATTTAGCTTATTCAATTGGAGTTCTTCATCATCTGCCTAAACCGCAAGAGGGTTTTTCTAAACTGCCTAAAACTTTAAAAAGTGGCGGAATTATGGCGATTTGGGTTTATAATCGCAGAAATAATAAGCGTGCGATTTATTTTTATGAACCCGCCAGGGACTTATTGAAAGGACTTCCTAAGCCGGTTTTGTACAAATTCTCTTATTTACCGGCAATAATCGCGGAGGGTTTAAATTGGATAACTCACTTTTTTAATTTTTTGGGATTTAAAAAAATTGCCCGCGCTGTTCCCTTCTCTTATTACGCCAATTTTCCTTTTAATATGAAGCTTAATGACACTTTTGACATAATCGCCACGCCAAAAAGCAATTATTATAAATTTGAAGAAATTGAAAAATGGTTCCGAGATGCAAATTTAAAAAATATAAAGTCATCCGAACATCCGGAAGCCGGGATAACTTGTATTGGAAACTATGAGCAATAAGAAAAAAATAATTCACTTGATTCAATCCTTAGATAACGGTGGATGTGAGAATATGCTCCTTAGAACACTTCCGCTTCTTTCTGATTTTGAGCACGCTATTATCACTTTAAAAAAGCGCGGCGAACTGGCCGGTAAATTTGAAAATGAAAATATTTCCGTCATAAACATTCAACAAGGCGGTTTTTTTGACTTGCCGGCATATTTAAGATTATTGAAAGAAATAAAAAAAATAAATCCGGATGTTATAATAACTTACTTATTCCACGCCGATGCAATTGGAAGAATATTTTTACAAGCCACTACTAAAATAAAAATAATTCCTTTTCTGCGAACCACTTATAATCATAGAAATTACTGGCCGGCGCGCCTTTTTGAGAAACTAACAAAATATTTTGTGAAAAATTATTTGGCAAATTCCGAATCCGTCAAAAATTTTTATGTGGAAAATATCGGGGTCAAGCGGGAAAAAATAACCGTCATTCCGAACGGAGTGGATGTTGATTTTTATGATAAAATTGAAAGGGACGAGGTTTTGAGAGAAAATTTAGGCATACGGCCGGAGGAAACAGCCATAATTTGCGTAGCTAATTTACATATCAACAAAGGACATAAATATCTATTGGAGGCGTTTGAAAATATTTATAAAGAAAATAATAATGTGAAGTTATTGATTGTTGGCGATGGAGAAGAAAAAGAAAATTTATTAAAACAAATAGAAAATTACCAGTCAAAAAATAATATACTATTTCTAGGCAAAAGAAATGATGTTCCAAAATTGCTAAAAATTTCCGATATTTTTGTTTTTCCAACCCTATTTGAGGGAATGAGTAATGCGATTATGGAGGCAATGGCAAGCGGATTGCCTATTATTACAACCAACATTCCGGAAAATAAGGGCTTAATTGAGGATAACAAAACAGGAATTCTGGTTCAAATAAAAAATAGCGCGGAGATTAAAAACTCATTGAAAAAAATAATTGAAAATCAGGAAATTAGAATAAAAATAGGACAAAACTCCAAAGAAAAAATCCAGAACCAGTTTGGATTAAATAAAATCGCGCAAAAATTTTCTAACACAATAAATTATTTGATTAAAATATAAAAATGGCTGAGCTATACGAAAATTCATATAATAATAAAAATCACTTCAGCTTTGGAAAAAATTGGCAATCCTTTTTGAAAACATTGGATGATAAAAGAATCAATGAAGCCAAAAAATCATTGGTTAATTTCCTTGGCGGAGAGGAAAAAATAAAAGGTAAAACTTTTGTGGATATTGGTTGCGGCAGCGGATTATTTTCCCTTTCGGCTTATCTCATTGGCGCTTCCAAAGTAGTCAGTGTGGATGTAGATGATTTTTCAGTTACCTGCGTGAAGCATCTTAAAGAAAAACAAAATAATCCTCCGCGTTGGGAAATTATAAAGGGATCCGCTCTGGATGAAAATTTTATAAAATCATTGGGACAATTTGATATTGTTTATTCATGGGGAGTTTTGCATCATACTGGGGATATGCATAAAGCTTTTGAAAATATAACTCTTCTGACGCATGAATTAAGCCAGCTTTATTTAGCCATATATAATGATAATAAGCTTTTTTTCGAAGGATCGTCATCTTTTTGGCTAAAAGTTAAACGGTTATATAACAAGAGTTCCCGGATAACAAAAAGAATAATGGAGGGAATATATATCGCTTACTTTGTTTGTGGGCTCGCCTCTCACTTCATTAACCCGATAACTTATATTCGTAATTATCAATCACTACGGGGGATGAATTTTTTTACAGATATCAAAGACTGGCTGGGCGGATATCCGTACGAATATGCAAGTACTGAAACTATTGTTAATCATTTTAAGAATCTTGATTTTATGTGCGCCAAAACCATACCCGCAAGAAGCATAGGATGCAATGAGTTTTTATTTATTAAAATCACTAGAAACTAATAAGCTAATGGAAGTACTGAGGAACAATATAATCCGTTTATCAATATAGCTATGCCTAGCAGAGAAAAGATAACAGTGATCGTTGAAAAAAGGACAGACGCTATAAATAAATATAGTGAGTCTATTATCCTTAATCTAAAAAAAGGAGGTGTTGCTGTAAGAGTTATTCTCTTGGATAACAAGCCTTTTAAAAACTCTCTAATTAATTTCATTTCAGAAATAATCAATACTATCAAGGCAACGTGCATGATTAGGCATGATGATATTGTTTTATTTACAGATCCATTATCGTTCAATTTACTTGGGTCAATAATTATCCCCAATAAAAAATTTGTTATTTTTTATCACTACGAGCAAGATCCTTTTTATTATAAATACCTTCCATTCATATCCTATCAAAATGTTTTAAATAAACTTGATGGCATTATATGTATTTCTAATTTTTCCTTATCGCAACTTGCTTCATTGGGCGTTGACACAAAGAAATGTAAAGTTGTATATGGTGGATTAGACCACGATCTATTCACGCCTTCTAAGAAAAAACTGTATTTATTTGACTACATTCTTTCTGTTGGGTCTGAGGAGCCAAGGAAAAATATGGAGAATATTTTAGCATCTTTTCAAATACTTAAAAAGGATTTCCCAAATTTAAAGTTATTAAAAATTGGTCGAGTAAATCCTACAAACAGAAAGCAAACACTTTGCTATATAGAAAAGTTACAACTTACAGATAGTGTTGTTTTTACGGATTACATAGATGAAAAAAAATTACCACAAATATACTCTGGCGCAAAACTTCTATTATTCCCCTCCCTACTTGAGGGTTTTGGCATTCCAATAGCAGAAGCTATGGCATGTGGATGTCCGGTGGTGACATCTAATCGAGATCCAATGAAAGAACTAATTGGGCTAAGTCAAACTACCGTGAACCCACTTGATCCGATTGAAATGGCATTAGAGTGTAAAAAAATTATACTTGACGAAAAGTATCGAGATACTGCAATTAAAAACAGCCTAGAAAGGGCTAAATATTTTGATTGGGGATCCGCGGCAGTAGACGTATATAATCTTATGATAAAAGATTGATGAATATATCTTATTTCCTAGCGATAACTAGAATGCTTGGTGTGTGTATTTCTTGCTTTTCATAACCTAAAATCTGAATAAATAGTTCAAATAAAAAAAGTGCCACTTTTCTCACAATATTCAACCAAAAATTTCCAACACCAAAATAATTTTTAATTTTAATATTATCAAATTTTGTTACCATCAGTGCTTGCCTTAAGCTCTTATCAGTAAACCCGACCTCGTGAGTTAGGTCTCCGTATCGATTTGCCGCAGAATTGAAGTAAGCAGCACTATTTGGAACCACGAGAATAAAAAAGCCATTATCATTTAAAATATTATTTGCGCCTTCCAAAAATTCAAAAAGTTGTTTTTTATCAATATGTTCTAGAACGTGTGACAAATAAAGTACGTCAAATCTCTCTTTAGTATTCTGAATATAGGCAAAAATATCCTCATGATAAAATTCATATGTCTTGAAAAGTTTCTTGCAAATTGCTATTTCTTCAGTTGATATGTCAATGCCAGTCACATTTTCATAATAATGCGATCGCAAAAAATACAAAAAACTTCCATAGCCACATCCTAAGTCAAGGATTTTGCTTTTTTTGCTTATTTTTTCCTTAAATAACGACCCTAGATTATAATCTATTGGAATCTTATTTTTATCAAGTAATACAAGCACCTCATTATCGTTGTTGAAATCTGTTTTTTCACACTTAGAATAATGATTCGTTAAATAATTATCAAATATTTTTTTATTATCCATGAGAATAATTATGTTTTTTAATATTTTCCACTCTTTTTGTATACCTTATCTAATCTTAGCAATAAATAAATAAAATAGAATAGCTGCTCAAGAATGCGCAGGTATCCAGCTATTGTAAATCGCCTATGATATTTAATTATTGCGATTATATTTATTTTAGTCATTAGATAATTTTGATGCCTTATCCTTTCAGTACTCACGCAACCACTGTGATTTCTTTTTTTATATAAAACTTCATGGAGATTATGAAAACGAACACCTCTTGAAGACCAACGTGACCACAATTCATAATCCTCGGCGTTATCATATTTAGAGTCATAATAGCCATTATTAGAAAAAATACTTCGTTTAATCATACACGTTGGATTATGAACCGGCGGCTTACCGTCATTTAAATCAGAAATACTTACTGGTACTGATTCGCATTTATTGATGTCACCATCAGTAAATAGACAAAAGAAAGAACCTAAAACATCAACTTCTAAACTGTGTTCTTTGAAATATTTTAACTGATTTTCAAAACGACTTGGCAAACAAATATCATCGGAATCTGCAATGATAACATATTCACCCTGTGCTTTTTTAATTGCCACATTTCTTGCTAATGATTGTCCGAGATTTTTATGATTATTTATGCACACTATTCGACTGTCAATTTCTGCATATGATTTGATAATTTCCCACGAATTATCATTTGATCCATCATTTATAAGAAAAAATTCGAAATTTTCATATGTTTGATTCAAGACACTCTCAATAGCTTCTCGCAAATATTTTTCTCTATTATGCACCGCCATAACAACGGATAAAAAAGGGTCGGTTTTTATAATTGTCTTGTCTCTAAAATTCATAATTTATTTTTTCGACAATCTTTTTATATCCGCATCTATCATCATTTTAACTAATTTTTCAAATTTGATTTTTGGTTTCCAGTTAAGTTTTCTTCTCGCCTTATCTGATTTTCCGTGCAATGCAAAAAGTTCTGCTGGGCGTTTAAATCTCGGGTCTAATTTAACATACTTTTTCCAGTTTTTAATTCCGACATGATTAAAGGCAGCGTCGAGGAAATCTCTAATTGAATGGGTTTCACCAGTTGAAATTATATAATTGTCTGGCTCTTTTTGCTGAAGTATCAACCACATTGCCTCAACATAATCTCCGGCAAACCCCCAATCTCTTTTACTATCTAAATTTCCCAGTCTAATCTCATTTGCTAATCCAAGCTTAATTCTTGCTACCCCATCAGTTATTTTTCGTGTAACAAATTCTATGCCCCTAATTGGAGACTCGTGATTAAAAAGTATTCCATTTGCGCAAAACATTCCGTAACTTTCTTTAAAATTTATCGCCATCCAATATGCATATAATTTCGAAATTGCATACGGACTTCGTGGATGAAATGGTGTCTCTTCTGTCTGAAGCCCATTTTTATGGCTATTCCCGAACATTTCACTAGTTGACGCTTGATAAAACTTCGCACTAGGCGCAAAATTCTTTATAGCATTTAGCAAATATAATACTCCATGGGCATTTATTTCGCTAGTCACTTTTGCCTGATCCCATGATGCTCCAACAAATGACTGCGCTGCGAGATTATATACTTCATCAGGCCTTACTGTTTTAATGATATTAATTAAAGATGCTTCGTCAGTCATATCGCCCGATATATAATTAACTTTATCTGTAATTCCCAAATAATCTAAATTACTGAAATTTGGATTCGTATATCGCCTAATTAATCCATAAACTTCATAATTATTTTTCAGAAGAAGTTTCGCGAGATAGGGACCATCTTGACCTAAGATACCTGTTATAAGTGCTACTTTTTTCATATTTTTTATCTTTAAAAATTGAATTTTATATTTTTCTACTGTAAACCACTATCTAAATATAAATGAAAAACACAATCTTCACAAGCAAAAAAAGAGTGGGGAATGTTTGCAGTAACCCATACTGACTGCCCCGAATTTAATATAAATGATTCATTTTCTGATGATATTTTAAGAGTTCCTTTTTTGACGTAAATATGTTTTTTTGGTATTTTCATAACCCTGCTGACATCAGGGCAATATTGATGATTACTGTTCTGACCCTGATTTAGAATATATTCTCTACCCTCGTTAATTTTTGGCTTTTCCTGACTGTCAATACGGAAGTATTTAGGATATAAACCACGTTTAATTAAGGATGAATTGCTTAATTTGTTGTCATCATCCCAATTTGCAAAAATTTCTTCTTTCAGTCCGCCCACCTTAATCGGCAATAATTCTTCATCACAATCAAATAATGATTTTTCTAAATTAAACGGGGTGGCACGGGGATAAATAACAAACCGAATATTGATAATTGAGAATAATTTATTTATCGTAAGCCAAAAAACACGATTCCTTGGATAGAAAAAGAAGATATTCTCCATTAAAGCCTGTATTAAAATCGGAACCTTGATAATGTATTTATTTTCAATGCTTAAAAGATGATTAAAATACTTTTTCGACGAAACGCTAGTGAGTGAATATGGATAAAATGCCTTGTTTGTTTTTCGCAATACTGGTAATTTTTCTGAATCAAACTCAAATGCGCAAAGATAGTCTGTCACATCAGGATATAAGTGTTCTATAGAATAAATGGGTAGTCCAATGTTAAAAAAAGAGTATTGGAAATAATCTATATTATTTTTTATCATATCTCGTATCACCTTCTTAAAATGATCAATGGGTTTTAATAAGAAATGATCCTCTAAAAAAACATATATGTAATCGTATTTGGATTTTTCCAGCATCCTCGTAGTGCTTTTCGCCCAATCATCATCATAAAGACTTTCAAAGAATATACACCTGTCCTCGACATCGTTAAATGAGCTTCTGATATGCTCGATTGCTTCTTGCTTAAATTTTCCCCTAATATAAACAAGCCAATTATCACTAATAGGATAAACAAAAGGAAAGGTCTCTTTAAAAAGACCTAATTTTGCCTCAGAATTAATGTATATATTGCAAATTGCAGTAACCATATTTTATTCAAAAATAACAATATTCGGATTAATTTTCTTTACTTGTTTTATAATTTCATTTCGATAGGCTCCAACTTTTAAAATAATCGCGACATTCTTTCTTCCTTTTAATGTTTCTGGTTTTTTAACTATTAAATTGGTGCCGTATAGTCTTTTTCCATTTTTTAGATCTGAATTGTCTAAAATCCCCTTGATTTTTTTCTTATTTAATCCAAATTCTAATAAGTATTGGGAGAAAATATGGGCCCCAAATAAATAAATATCTCCGTCAAATTTGTCTATTTTTTTATTAAGAGAATTAATTAAATCCTGATGATATTTAACAAATTCGGAAAAAAGTTTCTTGTATTGAGAATATTTTTTTGGTAAAGTTATTTTTTCTTTATTTAATTTAATTTTTTCAGTGGCATAAAATATACTATGATCCTGAAAATAACTTTTTTTTAATATTTTAAAGCCATTAATTCTTAGAATATAATCTATAAATGGCTCTGCCAAAAATAATGTATGCTCAAAGTTCAAGCAATTAGTATATTTTCTAGAAAGTTGTTCAACCATATTGGGGATTGTAAAAATATGTCGCGACCCTTCTTCTGAGAATTTTGCGATATGCTTAATAAATTTTATTGGTTCGTATGTATGCTCTAATACATGAGAATGCATTATTGTATCAATTTTTTTTGATTTTAGCACAAACGATTCATCAAACCACCTTTTTATGATTTTTATTTTTTTATTTTTGAAAAGCGGATGGGGCTCAATAATTGTCCAGGTGGTTTTTGGGTTTCGCTCTAAATAATAATTTGCAATAAAATCATTAGCTCCTCCAATTTCCAATACTTCCTTAGGATTAAATTTTTCTAAAAATTTTGCAAAAGAAACATAATGTTCTTGCCAAATTTTACCTACGCCATCGTTATGTTGATTTTGGTAAATCAAATCGAGCGGTAATAATTCATCTAATTGAATTATCCCAGTATCTCTACAAATACTAAAGCTCATATCAACATTGATATCGTTTTTATCATCTAAATTATCTACGCAACCCATAAAAACAGGAAACTTCTTAAATTCATAAAGTTGTTCTAGCTTATTTTTTCCAGTTAGAATACTTTTATTTCTTAATATTTTCTTCATACCAAGTTAGTTTTTTAAAAATTTATTTTTAAAAAAATCCTCACAACTATCTAGAAATTCTATAAATTTTATTAAAATTATGTCTTTAATTTTCGATTTATCGTCTTTTAAGGCAGTGTGCCCAAAAACAATTAGTTTACTCCCAGCTTGTTGATCGAAGTAGCTCAAATATTTTTCAGCAGGTAAAATAGCAACGTCATTCTTCCCACACTTTTTTAAGCGCATAATAAATTTTTTAGTATTCCAACCGCCAAAAGGTTCTGACTGGATCTCAAAATTAGAAATAAAATAGCCGTATTTTGCAGGCGAAATAACAGCTTCAAAATATTCATCTAGCAATGACCCCGTCATTTCAGAAAAAGCTCCGTTTGAAATAACTAGGCTGTTAGAGTTTTTTTCTGTTGAATCCTTTTTTAACTCATTAAAATTTGGCAGATAATTAAAATGTGATAGAAATTTTTTAATAACGGCGATTGAGGATGGAAGGTCATATATATGCCATTTTGTATCTAATTTTTTATTAAATAAAGCTACTGAATAATCATTAAAAACCTTAAATTCACCTCCATATCCAGCGCCAATTTCAAAAATATCGGTATTCCCTAAAAAAATATCTTTGCCAAAAAAAGATACGCAGTTCGAGGCATTATTTGCATATCGAATAGTTGTTGGGGAAAGATTGTAGCTTTTTTCATTAAATTTAAATTGTATTGTATTTAATGGAAGTCCAATAATGTCAGATTTTTGAAGTAATGGCAGGGTTTTTAAAAAATTTTTATCTTTCAATAACCTTTTTAAGTTCCAAATACCACCAACTCTTGGTGTTCCCTCAATTACACGCTGAAAGGCCTTTGAAGATCGAAATGTCTTAAAAAACTCGTCATTTTGAGCCGCATCTTCGCATGATTGAACCCAATCAGTTTCTTTCGCTGATACAGAATCATTCATATTGATTAACCCTTCAGTAATATTTATTTCTTCCATTGTTTTTTAAAAAATTAAATTGATAAAAATATTTTTAATACATGAATACAGGCTTCTGCCACTGCGCCTTCTCCGCTCTTGGCATTAGTAACATAACTGGCTTTATTTTTTGCCAAATAGAAAGCGTTATTTGGAGCAATGCTATAACAAACATACTCAAAAATTTCTGCATCATGGATTCCATCTCCCATATAGATAACTTCTTCTTTTAGATTTTTGAAATTATTCTTAAACCAATCCAGTCGCTCTTTTTCATTTACTAGGATTAGGGGTATTTTCATGTCCTCCTGAATTCTTTTTTTTGTTATCTCAAACCCCCTCTTGTCAGCCGAAATAGCGCAAATTTTAATTTTATTTTTAATCATCTTTATCCCGTCATTATCATGAGGACCAAATGTCTTGGCAAATTTTCCGTTAACCGTATATAAAAAAGGGCCGGTTGTAAAAACACCATCCACGTCAAAAACCAAAAACTTGGGATTTATTTTCTTTGCTTTATTTTTTTTAATTCTCGCCATAAATTTAATTTCCCAAAATAAAATAAAAACAAGTCAAATGGATGGTGGTGCAATGGAGACATATTTAGCCAAATCAGAGCGGTTAACAATCTGACTTTTTTCATATCATAGCCTTTTTTCGCTAAAAATTCAAATAAAACATTCTGGCATTGGACTAGATTATCTTTGCGTAAAATATCACACTCTATAATATTGCCTTTTATATTTATGGTGAATAAGTTTCTATTTATAATTCCATGGTTAACGGTTAAATTATGGTTTAATTTTGATAAATCATAGTATTTATCTCCTGACCTCAATAATCCTCCGAAATTTTGTCTCCAATCCAATAAAGCATATCCATTTCTTGTCTTGATTATATTATCCAATATAAAATCTCCGTGAAAATTACTTTGTTCTCCATCACACAACCAAAGAAAATTAATTTCTTTTATTATATCTTTTATTGAAGGAACTTTTTCTCCATTTATGATATTACTTTGGTCTTTGACTGATCTAGAAGAAAGAAATTTATTTATTCTTTCGATGCTTTTTTTGTAATAAAAATCGTAGCATATTTTTCTGAATTTTTGCGGGCTTATTTCTTTAGTTTTCTTCCATAATTCCCTTTCGGTCCATTTAAGAAAATCTTCAAAATTATAAGGCGTCGCAACCTTTGAAAAAAGATGGCCGTCGGCATACTTGTACTTATAAAAATTTTTCTTATGACCATCTATCTCCGGCACTAGTCCTTTTAGTATTTTACCTCTTACCACACGATCGCTGACCATTTTCTCATCGGCAAAAAATTTAATCACAAACTTGTCAAAAATAAAAATGGATTCATCCGCTTTATCTAAAATGCGAAAGGAATCCCGTATTTTATTTTTGGTTTCATGTAGTGTTTCCACATTTCCAGTATCATGCCATTCTTTAAATTTTTTAACCTTAAAATCTACTCCATCTTTTAGCATTTTATTGATAGCGCCAACATCCCCAAGCGTACTATCATTTGGATTTTTTTTATAAAGAACCTTCATTGCACTCCAAAACTTATCGTAATTTTTTATCCCTACTAATCCAATATGTAGAAAATCAGGACTAATTGATTCTCCCTTATAATATATCTGCTGAATTCTGCCATTGAGAGTATCAAATGAGGCGTAATTTGAAGATCCTTCTCCTTTAAACCCTCCTGACCAATTGTGACTCGGGGCAGGAACGGATTCTGTAATTATTGTATCTGAAGCATGATAAATAAAAGGGCAACGCAAATATTTTTCCGCTTTTAGCATAGAATATCCCAAACTACTTCCCGCACCTTCATATTTATCCACATTCACAAAAGTAAATTTTTTGTCTGGATATGCTAATCCCAAAAAATCCCTGACTTGATTTCCAAAATATCCAAGAGTAATGACAAACTCCGTGTTTTTAGGATAAGTTTCAATAATATAAGACAAAACCGGTTTTTTTCCGATTCTGACTAATCCCTTATTTGTATACTTAGTCAAGTCGCCCAAACGCGAACCTGTTCCGGATGTTGTTATTAGGACTTTATACATAGAAAACTATTCTTATTGTTTGCTATTTATCAACTCCCGCAATTCTTTAATTTTTTCATCTAACGGTTTTTCTTTTTTATATATTACGGATGTTCCGCACACAAGCACATCAGCTCCGGCACGAACCATTTCTGGGGCACTTTCCGGAGTGACGCCGCCATCAATCTCAATAAAAATATTTTTACCTGACTCGTCTATCTTCTTGCGCAAATCGGCAATTTTTTTCATAGTTCCTGTAATTAATTTATGGCCGACAATTCCGGGATTTATAGCCATTAATTCAACCATATCTATATCATCCATAATATAATCTAAAGCACTTAATGGAGTCGCGTAATTCAATACCACTCCGGCCTTTACTCCCGCGTCTCGAATAAGTTTTAACGTATGATGAAGGTGCTTGCATGCTTCAATATGCACGGCAATGATATCAGCTCCTGCTTCGGCAAATTCCTTAATATATCTTGCCGGCTCTTCTGTCATCATATGAACATCAATGGGAATAGCCGTTATTTCTTTTATGCCCTTTAATAATTCCGGGTAAAGCCCGTATCTTGGAACAAACACACCATCCATCACATCAAAATGAAGGTAATCAACTTTTCCTTTTTCCAGAACAGCTATATCATCTTTAATTGAGGCGTGATCGCCGCATATTAATGATGCAGCTATTTTAAATTTTCTCTGTGCCATTTTTTTATTTTTTTTCTTATTATTCCAAATTAGAATGCCTTGCCCACATCGTATCGTGCGTTTCTCCCATTTTTTCCATAAGAAGAAGTACCACTGCGTCAAAAAAAATCCCTAAGCATTGTTCATTTAAAGTCGTCATCGGCTGAATTGAAGAAAAACCTTCAATAGGATTAGTTTTTGATGGCGCCCTTAGTTGTACAATAACATCAGCTAATTTTCCCATTCTAGATTCCGGACTTCCCGTCACTAATACTATTCGCGCGCCATTCTTCTTTGCAATTTCTGCTAAATCATAAATCGTTTGCGTTTCGCCTGATCCAGACGCGACCAAAAATAAATCTCCACCCCTAACTGATGGAACCACAGAATCGCCAAGTGTATATGCATTTAACCCTAAATGTCCCAGCCGCATCCCGAAACCTCTAACGGCCATTCCAACCCTACCAGCTCCACAAACAACTATTTTTTTTGCCTTTAATATCTCACTGATTAGCATTTCTACTTGTGATTCATTCACGAAATCAAGCACTGTGGACACTTCCTTTAATATTTTTTCAATATTACTTTTAATCATTGCTGGATTGAATTAGTTAATTTATTTCTTTTATTTTATCATCTTAAAAATAAGCAGTCAACCAATTTTCTTAGCTATTTAAGGCCAACTTCATTATCTTTTTTTGAATAAAAATTGTCACCAAAACATTGGCAATCAAAAGAATTACTATTAATTGGATAGAAACTATTTTTAAATAAATTATGACTCCATATGCGACGATATGCACAGCATTAATAGCCGTAGAATAAGCAATATATTTTTTAAAAAGCTTTTTTGAAATTGCGGTAATTGTGGAGGCATTAATTGTCAAAATAATTTGCAAAGTCGCTAAAATGCCAAAACTTAACACATAATTTAAATTTACTCCATATTTCTCTCCAAATAATTTCATAATTATAAATATCATTCCGGAAATTATTAGAAAAAGAGGAATAAACGCAATAAAAAAAATTTTATCAAGTTTCTTCAAAAAAGATCTATTTTCAAATTTTGAAGCCACTGGGAAAAAAATATTAATAAACATCTGAGTTGCTTGAGCGATTAGATTTGTTGATGCCATAAAATAAGCCCCATATATACCTAATTGATAAATATTTAATTCTTTTGTAATAATAAATTTATCCAATGAATTAAACCCGGTTCCTAGTATAGTTCCAATAAAAATAATTTTTCCGTAAGAAAGTTGTTTTTTAAGTAAATTGAAATCAAACTCGGAAAAAAATGGGATTAAACTTTTAAAATAAAAAATTATTAAAAACGCTGCACCTATTATAAGCGTCCAGATGTAAGACATGTAATCTTGCTGTTTGATAATAATAAAAAAAATAAAAAATGCAACAATAATCGCGCAAACCTCAATAATTCGCCCAATAAATTGATGCTTAAACAAATATAATCCTCTTATGAAGCAGTCGGAGACTAACTTGATTGCAGAAAATATCGTAAAAATAAAGCAAACCTCCAATAAAGCAGTACTAATAGAAAATTTATATGCAAATAACTTATATGTAAAAACAAAAAGTAAAGAAAAGGAAATCAGAGTAGTTAAAACGAAATATAATGTGCTGGAGATATTTTTTGTTTTTTCTTTTTCATCCTTGCTTCTAGCTATAGATCTTACACTAACGATGTCTAGACCAAACATGATGGGAATTAAAAATATCTGACTCAATGTAAGAACAAGCACATATTTTCCATATCCTTCCGGTCCAATATATCTTCCTGCTATGATATTTATAGCAAGCATCGCCACAGAAGCTATCCCACCACCAAAAAAAGACCAAGAAAGATTTCCAAGAAATTTTCTCATTTCATCACTCATTTCATGCCCAAAAATCCTAAGATGCAAAATCTCCGCGATGGACATAATTTTTCTTTTCACAACATTAATCATTTAATTTAAATACCATAATACTCATTATACCACTCCACGAAATTCTTAATCCCCTTTTCAATCCTGGTCGTAGGTTTCCATCCGAGTTTTTTGAGCTTACGGATATTCGCGACTGTGGACGGGACATCGCCCGGCTGCATCGGCATCATTTTTTTCTTGGCTTTTTTACCCAAACAATTTTCTAACACTTCAATGTAGCGCGTCAGCGTTTCTTCGCGGTCACCGCCGATATTCATTACGCCATAGCCCTTGCATTTATCCAAAACGGTGATTGTTCCGGAAACAATATCGTCAATGTAAGAAAAGTTGCGGCTCATTTTTCCGTAATTATAGACATTGATCGGCTCGCCCTTGATTATGGCGTCAGTAAATAAAAATAACGCCATATCCGGCCGTCCCCAAGGACCGTAAACGGTGAAATAACGGAGCGCTGTTATATTCAAACCATAAATATGATGATAGACATAGGCAATCAGCTCATCCGCTTTTTTGCTGGCGGCATACGGAGAAATAGGATTATCCACTGGATCTGATTCGGAAAAGGGAACTTTTTTATTGTTGCCGTAAACGGAAGAAGACGAGGCAAAAACGAAATTTTTGATTTTATATTTCACTGCCAGCTCCAAAAGATTTATGCTTCCCATAATATTTACGTCCGCGTAAAGTTTCGGATTTGAAAGAGAGCTGCGCACTCCCGCCATCGCCGCCAAATGGATTATTTTGTCCGGTTTTTCCTTCCGGAATATTTTTTCCAGCAACTTATAATCCCGTATGTCGCCTTTGTATAATTTGAATTTATGGCCCTTGAGAAATTTTTTGATGCGGTCATGCTTGAGCCGCGGATTGTAATAATCATTAAAATTATCTAACAGGACAACTTTGTATCCCCTGTCCATTAATTTTTTAGCGACAGCCGATCCAATAAATCCCGCGCCTCCTGTAATCAATATTCTGGTCATAAGTTTTAATTATTCTCAATCAAAAAATTATCCCCCCCACCACGGAAGACATAAAAGAAAAATTATTAGCTCTATCTTTTTTGATAAAATAAACCTGTTTAAATATTCGCTCTTGTAATAATGCTATTTTTAAAATTAATCACGCAAAGTATTATTATATTCATAGCGTTTTTGTTAATAATCTCATAGAACTAAGCGAGTAATAACCTGTTTATACTTGTTATATTACTCACATCTTTTAACTCACTTTTGGCGACTTCATTCATTATTATTAGACCTTTTTGCGCTTTTTAATTATAATAAAGTTATGCTAAAAAATCAATCCCGTAATTTACATACTAACGCATCCAACAATACTCGCCTTAAGATTTGGATTAAAGAAAATTATTTAATATTGCTGATTCTGTTAGTATCTTTTATTAAAGGAATCGTTTGGGTTTACGCAATACCCTTGCTTCATGCACCAGATGAGCACAGGCATTACGCCACAATTCAGTACTACGCCGAACCAAAAAATTACAAACCAATGTCGCATGATTTTCCTCTTGAAAATTGGAATTTTTTTGACTTTAATACTCACAACCTGTCTCCAGAGCTATCCAATGCAACTCAAAATTTGTCTACTCAAAATTTGATTAATGATACAAATTTCAAGGACTCTTTCTCGGAGAATTCATCTTTTGGACCTCGGGAAAACAACATTAGAAACTTTAAAGGTTCCCGTTTTGTAGAAAAATATCCGCCACAAATAATAAACTACTCGCCGCTTTATTATAAAATAACTGCCTTCATAGAGAACCAACTTTCAATAAAAAATGCGAATATAATCGAAAAAGTCACCGTTATAAGAATTATTTCCGTTTTTATACTTCTTCTTTTTATTATTATTTCATACCTTTCATTCAAGGAACTGTCTTTTACCCCTATAGAATCAGCAGCGATGGCTGGCGCAATATCTTTTCAACCAATGTTAACATTTATCTTTTCAATAATAAATGTTGATGCTTTATTGATCTTATCCTTCGGGATCTTTTTGCTTGGGGCTTTGCATTTGCTAAAAAATAGCTGGACGGTAAAAAACGCTTCATTGCTTCTGGGAAGCACGTTTTTGGCAATAAATACCAAGCCTACAGGATATTTTCTTGCTGTTGCATCGCTATTATTAATAATCTTTTCTCTTTTTCTTCATCAAAAAGAAATGATTTGCTCATATTTTTCAATTATTAAAAGAAGTTTTTTTCTATTATTGGTTTTTTTTACTTCAATAGTATTGATTATTTCAACTGCGGGATTTTTAATTTTTAATCAAATTCATAGATACTTTGAGTTTGCCATAAGGCCATTTTTCATTTTTAAAGATTACATTTTATACCAACTACAACCAAATATAATGTTGGACAGGTCTCTTTCATACTGGGGAAATTTCGGCAGCCCAAATGTCCCAATCAACCAGGTCTGCATTTATTTTATTTGGCTCATTCTTGTTGTTGCCGCACTTGGGATAATTTTAAAAATATTTTTAATGCTAAAAAATTATCACGAACTCGATTTTCAGAAAAAAATACTTTTTTTTCAATTATTATTTCTTTTCTTTATGGTTATTGGACTTGATTTTATGATGCATTATGTGAATTTTCTCGGAGCCAATTCGAGTAATTTTGCTGCTCCATTTTCTTCCATTGGAACACCTGGGCGATATTTTCTTCCAGTTATTGGAGCAAAGTTCGCGCTTATTACAGTCGGATTTTCAACTATTTTTGGAAATGTTTCGCACAAAAAAATTATTTTTGCTTTGCTTATTTTGATGATATTATTAAATTCAATTGCGTTATTTAATTGTATTATCCCCCATTATTATTTATAAGCTAGTTTTGCAATGAAAAAACATTACACATTTATAACCATTTCTGTCTTGGCAATACTTGCACTTCCTGCCCTGGTGTTGTTAAAAAATCTTGCATTTTCAGAATCTTTTTCATGTCCGCAAGGCAACGCAATTCCGCTTCATAAAAATCAACATATTTCTCAATCATTTATACCAACAACCGATAATCTAACTATCCTTTCTATAAAAACTGCTACCTATAAGCGATTCTTTATTCATGGAACAGTTAAGCTTACAATTACAGACAGCAACAATGAACATATATTTTCAAAAGAAGCTTCAACGCATTGGTTTGGGGATAACGAATTTTATAATTTACACATACCCATCAGCATGCTCAAAAAAGATAGCTTATATTCTGTTTCAATTGAATACATAAAAGCTCCCAGCCACTTGCTTGGATTTTGGACAACAAAAAACAACTGCTATGAAGGCATCCTGCACACTCAAGACAAAAAAAATGGACCAGCCGACTTTTTAATAATTAAAAAATATTCACAAAATAATATTCTTTCAAATACAAAGGAACTCCTCAATAGAATGTCTCAATATAAAGCAATTTGGTTTAAGGGATATGGCATGCCATTTACTTTTTCACTGTATGCGTTTCTAAATATAATAATTATAATTATTCTAGTTAGAAAGATTTTTTAATTTTACGACTCATGTATTTTGCAAGTTTTTCAGTTCCAGGATGAATTTTTTGCGTCGTATATTTCTCCAGAGAATCAATTTTAGCCTGACTTCCGATTTGTATCCTTAAATCCTGATCACCAATAAGCAATTTCAGATATTTTTCCCAATCATTTTCCGTTTCTGCCAAAAAGCCGCTTTTTTCATTTTCAATAATTTGCCTCAATGGCTCAGTACTACTGGCTATTGTCGGAACCTCCACTAGTCCCGCTTCAAAAAATTTGAGTCCCGATTTCGCCTGGCAAAAAGGATTATCAATCTCCAGAGGGATAATATTAATATCAGCCAGTAAAATCAGCTGCGGCAATTTTCTTAGTGGAACAAAAGAATGCCTTTCAATTTGATTTTTGACTACGGAAAATTTTCCGTCAATATTCAAGTGACCGACAACCATCAGAATCACATTGCTATCCTCTTGTAGAATTTTCAGTATAACGTCTGACACAGCTTCAAAATCCGCATCGTGGCTTTTTGATCCCGAAAAATAGCCGATTCTTATTTTACCATCCCCTACTTTTATTTTTTCTTTTTTCTTTAGCGCTTTTTCCGCCCAATAAGCTTGTTTTTTATTAAGCTTGTTTTCGGAAACATAAACATTTTTTTCCGGATATTTTTCTTTTAACTTTTTTCCCAATAACTCTGTGGAAACAATGCACTTTTTCACATAGGAATCCTCCAAAACTTCCCGCCCGATGCCGTTCTCATACCATCCTTTTTCCTCCTCGGACATAAAATTATAATAGTGCATCTGCGGAATATATTCCGGATCAAAAACCAAATCGTCAGTTTCAAAAATAATTTCTTTTTTTTGTTTCTTTATCTCTTTAATAATATTACTAATGTGCTTATTATAAATCACGCGTTGAAAAATAAAAGTATCGAAATTTCTTAGCATATATTTAACGTACGGATTGTTCTGATTGATAATTTCCGTCTTTAATCCGTAATTGGCAAGTTCTTCGGATTGGTTAAGACACCGATAGAATCGCGAGCTGCCCGGACAGCCGGAAATATACAAAATATCCTTTTTCTTGTTGTACTTAATAAGAAAAAACAGTCCTCTTGCCAAATCATTTAAATACAAAAAAATACGCTGGATGAGACTGATAAATCCGCGCTCGTTATAAATTTTAACGGTCATTTTTAATAAATGTCTGATATTTTTCATCTTTGATATCTTTTTAATACTTCCTCATATTTTGCCAATGCTGAATTCGTTTCCTCAAACGCTACAATTTTTCCTTCATCCAGAACCAACGTTCTTTCACAGAATTTCTTCATATTTTCCGTGTCATGCGAAACAAAAAGAATTGTTTTTTTGCCTTTTATGAAATTAAAATAGTCGTAGCATTTCTTTTGGAAATTTGAGTCCCCCACCGCCAGGACTTCGTCCATCAGCAGTATATCACGATTGGCATGGATAGCCACGGAAAAAGCCAGGCGCACCTGCATTCCGGAAGAATAATTTTTTAATTTCTGGTCAATGAATCTTTCCAGTTCCGAAAAAGCCACGATTTCATCAAATTTCTCGTTAATTTGTTTTCGCGATAGCCCCAAAACGGTGGCATTGAGATAAATA
>MFRX01000009.1:68463-72416 GCA_001784725.1 Candidatus Moranbacteria bacterium RIFCSPHIGHO2_02_FULL_40_12b | reverse complement strand
ATTCGGCCATTTATTTGAATTTTACCATTATTAGATTGATAAATCCCAGCCAAAATTTTGAGAAGTGTTGACTTTCCACTCCCATTTCTCCCAATTATACCAAAAAACTCGCCTTTTTTCACCTCAAAAGAAACATTGTCCAGCGCTTTGAATTCCTCGTAGGTTTTTTTTCGGAAGACATTCACAAAAGCCCCTCTTAGCGAGTTGATTTTCTCATGAGGGATTTTGAAGGTCTTGCTGGTATTTTGAACGCTGATGGCGATTTCATTTTCCATAATTTTATATATCTTCCGCCACTCTTGGTATAAATTTCCGGTAGGAAAAAATACTCAAAACAAATGATCCCAAAACTATAGCGAAAAATAAAGCATATTGTCCGAAACTGGCAAAATGATTGTCAAACATAGATTCCTTGGTGAAATGAATGATGAAGGATAGAGGATTTAAAAGCAAAACTTGATGATATTTAGCCGGAAGCGTAACTAAAGGATAAATTATCGGCGAAGCATACATTATAATCATTATAATCACTTCCCAAATCATAGCTAAATCGCGGAATTTAACATACAGCGGGGCAGTGATAAGCGCAAAAGACAGGATGAGAATATAAATAAAAATTGAAAAAACAAAAAACATCAGGATGGCTGAGATGCTAGGCATAAATCCCTTAATGGCAAAAAAGAAAACAATTACCGCAAGATTCATCAAAAAAATCAAAGTGGCGTTAAGAGTTGAAGCCAAAATTATCGTCCACCGCGGAACATAAATTTTTGTCACCAACTGCGCCTTGCTTAAAAGCGACGCCATTCCGGCAGTCGTGCCTTCGGCAAAAAAATAAAACATTATCAAGCCGACTAAAAGTTGCAAAGAATATGTGCTGATGCCTGTGCCTCTCGGATTAAACATAGAAGAGAAAACGAAATTCAAAATGGCAAAAGTCAAAAGAGGTTTAAGAAGCGCCCAGAGATAGCCCAAAACGCTTCCGTGATAGCGGAGTTTGAAATCCGTTTTCGCCAATATCCAAATAAGTTCCTTATAGTTTTCATGATGTTTAGTCATACCTTAATAAACTACCTCGCAGCAAGCTGACGAGGTATTAAAAACCTTCGAACAACGTTGGCTGACTCAGATAGATTTGTTTGTATTGTAAATCTTGATTCTCTATATAATTTTTTACTCCGATTTCATTGCTTCGTTGTCCGACTGTGCTGATGTAATATCCTTTTGTCCAGAATTCTCCTCCCCAGAGCATAGTTTTTATTTTGGGAATTCACTTGAACATTTCTCTGGCGGTGATACTTTTCACTATTTTGGTTATGTTGGTTGGACTAATCACGGGAACACTTTGGATGAGAAAATGGACATGATTCTGATCGACTCCGATTTCGAGGAAATGGATATCATAGCGATGTTCTATTTCCAGACAGATATTCTTTATTTCCTGATCGGCGCCTTTGATTTCGGAAAATGTTTTTTTGCGGTATTTGGCTGGGCAAACCAGGTGATAGATGAGGAGGGACCTATTGTGAGATCGTTTGATATGTTCTGACATATCTTCATCCTATCATCACTGCCTCCCGAAGCAAGCTTCGGAAGAAATTTATTCCATTATACCAGTTTTCGCAAATAATTATAATACTCTTCATTATGGCTGTTCTTGTTGGTGTATTCAGCCAGAGCTTTTCCCCGCGCTTTTTGGCCCATCTCCCGCCGCAAATTTCCGCCGTTATTTTTCAAAACTTTTCAGATATTCCGGCAGTTTCAAAATCCACTGCGCCTGTTCCGGATAGAACAAAAATCTCTCCACATCCTTGGCGGCTTGTTTCAAATCGGTTTTTTCGGCTTGATTTTCCAAAAATTTAACCAGTTCAAAACGATTTTTAATATCAATTCCTTTTTCTTTGAAAATTTCATAATTCGGCTCAATATTTTTCTGGCTCAAAAACCAGACAAGATCGTAAAAATCCCGGCCTTTTTGGTACGGGCGCAGGAGAATAGCGATGACTTTTTGCGCGAAAAGCGTTTCCAAGTCATTGGTAATAATATTGAAACTTTTTCCGTAAGAAAAGATTTGTTTTGAATGGTAATGGATATTTTTGAACGGATTCGGATTAATTTCAAATTTGATCTTTAATTTTTGATCATTCAAATCACTCAATTCCATTTCTCTCATAACCGAGGAAGATTTGACTGTAATGGTGATAATTTTTTCATTTTGTTTAAAGATGGCATCCGCTTGAAATCCAAGTTCTTTTAATTTTTTTTCGATAAATCCAGCCAGTTCTTCGTAATCCAATCCTGGCTTAATTAAATCGAAATCTAAATCCTCCGAAAATCTTTCTGCTTTATAGACGAATCGCAGGCAAGTTCCGCCCAAGAATGAAATATGGCTTCCAAATTTTGAATTAAAAACCACGGACAAAACTTCCGATTGCAGATATTCGGTTAGCACGCGGCGCGGAATATTTGGAATTCCATTCCGCTTGATATAGTCCTCAATGAAAAATTTATCAAGCATTATTTTGATAATTTAAAACGCTTTCCAATAGTTTGTTGACTTTTTTGTCGGCGTAAATTTCCTTATACGATTCAAGTTTCTTTTTTTGAAACTTAAAATCTCCGTCAATCCGCATTTCCTTCCAAAAATTAAAATCAGCCGCGAACCTGTTTTTATTCAGATACAAAAAATCCATCAACGCTTTTTCCGGAGTCGCTATATTAAATGAAACATTTTTTTCAATGCGCGTTTCATATCCTCCAAAAAAAACGGGTTTGATTTTTTGATACGTGAAATAACCGAATTTATTTTTAAAATATTTGGTTGTTCTGGATGTAACGGATGTGAATGTTCCCGGGATATCCGGAATAATTCCATAATAATTTAAGGCAAATTCCAAACTTAAATATGACGGCTCATAAATTTTACCAGCCAAAATCATCGGATTGATCTTTTTTCTCGCGCTGGAAAGGATATACAGCCCTTTTTTTATTTTTTCCAAATATCCCTTTTTTACCCAAAAAGACACTTGAATCAAAATATTTTTTTGGTCAAAAAAAATCAATTTTGCTTCCGAGGCCGTAAAAATCGGATATTCCATCATTTTTTTCTCAAAATCATAAAATTCCATATATAAGCGTTAATTTAGTGATACTCGTTTCTTGCTATTAATATATACTATAATTGCGAGAAACGCAAGTTAGCGCGCGCTTTTATAATACTACTTCTACTATTCGGTTTTTCAGATAATTATAATATTCCCCGTTATGGCTTATTTTGTGGGTATAAAATCTCAAAAAGATCTTTCTGCGATCAATGTAAATTTATGCTAACTATTTCTTCCTTTCATTAATTATATCCGAAATTTCGCGATAAATCCAGCACAAAACCCGCCCATACCAAGAGGCGGGAGGCAAATCCGAAAAGATAAAAGCAAACCAATTAGAAATTATCTTTCAGTTCAAGCATTTTCGCCTGGGTAAGCGGCCCGACTATCCCGGTTCCCGGAATGCCATTGGCTTTTTGGAAATTAATCAGAGCGCTTTGCGTCAAAGAGCCGAATGTGCCAGTGATGTATTTTTCTTCCAGCAATCCTTTATTAAACAGCAGGGTTTGGACATTTTTTATTCCTTCGGTTGTTGAAGCATTGAATACGTCGGATTCAATCCATAATGGGACTTTTTTCAGGTTTATTTTCTTTTTGGCGCTGCGGCTTTCCGCGCCGGGATTAGTAACTTTGACAATTCTTTTTACCGCGTTTACATTGCGAAGTTCGCCCATTTTAAACCGCGCCACGATTCTTTCCCCCTGCTTCATGACTTTCACTGAATAGGCATCCTTGCTTCCGATTTTTACTTCCGCGTTGTCCTCAAAGTGATCGCCCTTGACTACCAGCTTCAGCCGCTCCCTGACTTTACCCGCCAGTTCTTTGAAATATCTTTCCGCTTTCCAGCTG
>MFRX01000009.1:22334-68414 GCA_001784725.1 Candidatus Moranbacteria bacterium RIFCSPHIGHO2_02_FULL_40_12b | reverse complement strand
TAAATTATTTTCTTTGTCAATCGTGTAGTTGTCCAGCGGCTGCCATACGCCATTGGTTTCATCCCAATACGCCGCCACCAGATCGTCTTCGGTAATTCTCAAATCATCAAGAACCGTTTCATCGTAAGGCAGAGTGATGCTCACGTCGGAATCGAACGAGGTTATGGAAGTTCCGTCTTCTTCCATCGCCGTCAGCTCCAGCCCGGTGCCGATCGGTTTGGCATTGGTAGTGCGGGGAAGTTCGGAAGTGGTGGAAGCATTGAGCGTCACGGTGTCCGCGTCTCCCATCGCGTTAGCCGGAATAGTTATCTGGCTCCCGTCGCTTAAGTTAGACACTTTGGCATTAGCCGGATCAAAAGATGTTGTGACGGGATCAGCTAAGCCACCAACCACTGTTTCCAAATTAATATCCTGGTTAAAACTATCCGCCGTGCTGGTGTCGATTATATATTCTTCCGATCTCACGTAATTCGTGGAATCCACCACGTCGCTATTAGTCCCGATGTGCCAATTGTCATCCGCGGTTACGTTTAAAATGTAATTTCCGCTGTCATCGGCCTGCGCTTCAGTATATCCGCCTTCTTCCGACCAGGCCCAGACATAGGCGTCTTCCTGCGGGCTTCCGTCCAAGTTGACTGTTCCGGCCACTTCAATATCCGCGCTTTTGAAAGCTAGATTGGCAGTCGCGGTTCCATTAGCCGCCACCGTCACCTGAACCCGTTCCGGATTAATGAGCTCTGACCGGATATCGCGGGGAAGCGACGCGCCGACATTATAAGTGCCGGCCGGAACATTAACGGAGAAATTTCCATTGGCGTCCGTCATATTGTCACCCATGAACATCGGTCCCATAAATTCCGCTCCCTGGCGGTCATACCCTGCCGTGCGGTTATCCGCGAACACGAATACATCACTCATCGGAGATCCGCTATTGTCGGTAACCTGCCCTGAAATTGTCGCGTTGGCAGTCCGGACGGTTATATTTTTAGTTATCGTATCTCCCGAATTTCCGGAAATGGAGCTATCAGTCAATTTTTCAGAGAAATATCCGGAGCTGGGATCCACGAAATAACCGATGCTCCACGGATCAACCGCGGATGCCACGGCCATTTCATAGGTTCCGTTTGACTGGTTAATCATCGCGTTCTGCCAGCCGCCATTGTCATTAGTGGCGAAAATATCCATAAAGACGCCAGTAACCGCGTTGCCGTTTTCGTCCCGGATAGTTCCGATGATTGTCATGTCGCTGGGATACACTGTAATATTTTGGGTGGCCGTTTCCCCATCGGCCACGGTGACTTCAGTAATATCTCCCGCTGAATACCCCGAACCGGGCATCGGACCCAGTCCTATTTCATAAGTGCCGGGCGGAACATCGAAAGAAAACTGGCCGAAACTCACGGCGTCCCCCAAGCCCGGCCCAAAAAACGCATCATCACCCGCCTGATCGGCGAATACCCAGCCATACATTTCCGAAATCGGATTGCCATCAGGATCAACGATATTTCCGGAAATCGTAGCGCTGGTTTCAACCAAGCTTATATTAACGGTGGCGGTTTGTCCGGAACTCACTTTGACTTCCGTGGGGTTGCCGTCCAAAACATACTGGCTGGTATCGCCATCATTTCCCCAGTTGGGAACATGCACTATCCAGCGCCCGGGGAAAACCTTCATGGAAAAATCTCCGTTCGCGTCCGTGGTATCTTCCGCCCAGCCGCCTCCACCGCCACCGCCGCCTTTCATCATCATAAAAGCGTTCAGCCGCTGATTAGCCACTGGATTTCCATTCTGGTCCGTGGCCCTTCCTTGAATGGTCGCGTCGCGGTTAATGAGCGTTATGGTTCCGACATTTTTCGTTTCGTTTTCATTTATCGTCACTGGCGCCATTTCCGGAACCGCGTAATTCTGGCCCTGGTCAAAAATTTCAACCATATAGGTTCCGGCTGGCAGATTAAGAGTAAAGTTCCCGTCATTTCCCAGTTGCGTGCCCGCGCCCATCATCATCGCGTGCGCATTCACCCAAAAATTCTGCGGATTATCAGGAACCGAGCCGTTTGGCAGGCGAATTGACCCCGTGAGGGTGGAACTGGCGTTCATAACCGTAAAATTAACCGTCTGTGATTCCACTGAATCGTCACCGGCAAAAATCACACTGGTTGGCGGCTGGCCATAAGCCCAGTCATCATCGTTATCCGCCTGCGGCATAACATCCCAGCGGCCGCCTTTTACCAAAACCTCATAATCCCCGCTGGAATCAGTCGTGGTCTGCGACCATCCCATCCCGTCCACTTTCCAAAGATTGACGCGCGCTCCGTTTATCGCTGCGCCATCATCATCCACTACCCGGCCGGTAATGGTCTTAGTAGAAGCGGTAAATTGGATATTTTTTGTAATAGTCGAACCGTTAAAGGTAATTTGTTCTTCATCGGTCTGCCCCAGTTCAGCGTTTTGATTGGGAGCAAACGCGTTAATTTTCAGATCCGTGCCGTTGGCCGGCGTACTGCCTCCTATGTTTCCAATAGAATAATAACCAAGTTCGTCCGTACTGCCCCCACCCCATTGCGGATTATTTCCGGTCGTGTGCGCGTTGACCCACGCTCCGGAAACCGCGGCAACGCTGGGATCAGTCACTCTTCCGATCACAACTGGAGTTCCAATCGTGTAATAATCCCGGCTGGTTGAATTTGAAAGCTGGGACCCATCAATGGCAGCGCCGGAATTATTGGCTGTCCATACAACCGCGGAATATTCTCCCGCCTGAAACGGATTTTGCAGTCCGCCCGCTTTTATCGTCAGCGCGGTGCCGCCGGCAACTTCGTCGGTAACCGTCGCGTAAAATTCATTATTGCTTACCCAAAGCAAATTATTAATTGATCCGTAGGTGCCGGCTTCTTTTGAAGGGTTGCCGCTAATTAAAGTAACGTGTCCTTCCCGATAGCGAAACTGGACATGAATTGAGCCGTCCGCGGGAATAGCAGAAGCGGGAGTAAGCGCAATTGTATAAACCACGCCTGTCGCGTCTGGAGTGGCGCTGGAAACGGAAACTGCGATTCCGGAAATATTTCCGGCTTGCGATTTATTAATCGCCCAGAAAATAAAAAAAGCGCCGACAACCAAAAACAGCGCGATTAATATTTTCGCCTTGGAGTTTCGAAAAACTCCGGATTCTTTAATTTTCATTTTTGTTTCGCCCCCCCCTATTCTTCGTTAAAGTTAAGAATCTTCTGATAGTATTATACAATAAAAACGCGCTAATTACAAAAAAGTTATCCACAGGACATAATTCATTATTCATTTATCAATAATCTGCCTTAAATAATTATAATATCCTTCATTATGGCTATTTTTATTAGTATAATTTTGCAATGACTTTTCCCGCGCTTTCTGGCCTATTTCCCGCCTCAAATTTTCATCCAGGATAAGCTTTTCCAACTTGCCTACCCATTCTTCGGTATCGCCGGCCAAAAATCCGTCCACTCCATCCTTAATCACTTCAGAAAAAGTCCGGTTTTTCACGACTACCGTCGGCACGCCGACAATTCCGGCTTCAAACCATTTAAGTTCCGATTTGGCCTCGCAGAAAGGATTATTAATTTCTAAAGGCGCGAGGTTGATGTCAACTTGGGAAATATTTTCAAAATATTTATCCCGCGAAACGCGCGGGAATTGTTTGATTCTGTTTTTGAATTTATTTAATTTATTTTCAATGTCCAGCGGTCCGGCTAAAAATAGTTCCACCTGCGGATATTTTTCCATAATTCGCGTCAGAGCGTTAATGATAGTAGCGAAGTCCTTATTGTGGGAGAGTGTGCCACTGAAATATCCAATTTTAATTATTTTGTCATCCCGAGCATTGTCGAGGGATCTAATTTTATTTTTATTAGATTCTTCGACTCGCTTCCGCTCGCTCAGAATGACATTAGCGATTTCCATGTCGCGATTGGATAATTTATTTTTGGAAACAAAAACTTTTTTATCATACTCCTTTAATTTATCCGCGAGGTAAGATGTCGTGGTTGTGCATACTTTAACGTAAGGGTCTCTTAAAATTTCGCCTCCCACGCCGTTTTCATAGAGCATTTTTTCAAACATGTTCATTTGGTTAAAGTAGTCCATATGCGTGAGGTATTTCGGATCAAAAACCAAATCATCCGTTTCAAAGATAATTTCTTTTTTTTGTTGTTTTGCCCTTTTGATAAGTTTCGCGACGCTAGGCGTAAACAGAACTCTGTGGAAAATAAAAATGTTGAATTTATTCGCGTATGACGGAAGAAATGGATTGTCCTGGACGGTAATCGAACATTTAAATCCATGAATTTCCAGTTCTTCCGCGGTATGGTGGCAGCGATAAAGTGCGCTGTCACCCACACCACCGGTAATGAAAAGAATGTCCCCTCTCCCGACAAACCGAAACATCGCAAAAAACGCGGAAAAAACCCTTTTCCCTCCTTTTATAACCCCTTCCCGTCTCATGGTGGTAAACGCTTTCCCGATTTTTATCAAAAGTGTCTTCATAAAAAAATTAACGAATGTTAGCTACTAAATTATAAATTCCTTCAATTTGATTTGCGGATTTGCCCCAGCTGAAATTTTCGGCTCTTTTCCGGTTTATTTCGCCTTTGGCCATTATATCGCCTGGATTATTGATTAAATCAAGTATGGAATCCGCTATCCCCTTTCCTGATATTTCCCGGCTGTAAGATCCTCCCTCGCCCAGATAATTCCGGTTATTTTCCCGGTCAAAACAAACCACCGGCAACCCCGCCGCCATGTATTGCAAAATTTTTCCGCTGGCTTGGCGCGTAGACGAATCCTTAGGATCTACCGCGATATCGCTGGCCGCCAAAATTTCGGGAAGATTAAAATAATTCAGGGGGTAAACGAGACGCGCGGAATGTTCCAATTTGTTTTCTTTTATGAAATTCTCCGCGCTTTCAACGGGAAATCCGGCAATGATAAAATAGGAGTTTGTGTTTCTATTTAGAACCAACGGGATTGAATCAAACAAAAATTTTATCCCTTTATTCGCCACCAGCGCTCCGGTATAGGTGATAATCATTTTATCCAGCGGCAGTTCCAAATCCCTTTTTAAATTTTCTTTTGAGGGAAGATGGCGGTAATAATCAAAATTTACTCCGTCTAAAACCACCGCTACTTTCCCATCCCGGCGGGTCTTTCTTAATTCCTCCGCGTATTCCCAGGAACTGGCAATCGCAAAATTACCAAGATTATTAATAAGGCCTTCCAGAAATCCAAAAATATATTTTAATAGTCCGCTTCTAAGATAACTGTGCGACACCATTTCTCTCGTCAAGCTCCCGTGAAAATCAGCTACTAATTTTATTTTTTTCCAAAATAATAATTTCTGGACTATCCAGCCGATAAGCACGCCTTCGTGAAGATGGCCATGAATTATGTCCGGTTTCTTTTTCCGCGCCAAATAAAAAACTTTCCGGATGAGCATCAGATCCAGAATTATTTTCTGCCAGTCCGGCCCGGCTTCCAGTTTCTTATACCAAAAAAGAAGCCGCAGAATTCTCCGGACGTCGATCTTTGTTTTCACTTCGCTTCCGATATCCCTGCCGATGTGATAAGTGGCGATAGTGATTTCGTGTCCCTTTTTTTCCAGCGCCAGCGCTTCTTCCAAAATCCGGATATGGGTTCCCCGGTCAGCAAAAAATGGCGTTGGAGCCACCATAAGAATTTTTAACATTCGTCGTTAGTTGTTGGTTATTAGTTGTTAGTTATATGTCTGAAATATTTATCTTGTCCCCTTTCTTATAGTCACCCGAAATTACTTTTTTTATAACCAGGTCATCTATTTTATCTTCGATAAAATGGTAAATCGATCTCGCTCCGAATATCTGATTATATCCCTGTTCCACAATTTTTTCAACTACGCTGTCTTCGAATTCAATCTCTATGTTTTTTTCCTTTTTGAGGCGGGAAGCGAAATCCTTGAGGATAAGTTTTGTGACATTTTTAATTTCCTTATTATTAAGTGGCCGGAAAAATATCACTCCGTCAAACCTGTTCAGGAATTCCGGCCGGAAAATATTATTTTCAATTACATGATCAATTAATTGCTTTGAAATTTCTTTCGGATCGGTGTTTTGCTCGACTAATTTCTTGATCAGCGGCGCTCCCGCGTTGGAAGTAGCCGCAATCATCATATTTCTGAAATTTATTTTTTCCCCGAAAGCGTCGGTAATAAAACCTTCATCCAGAATCTGCAGAAATAAGTCCAGAATAGTCGGATAGGCCTTCTCAATTTCATCCAAAAGCAGCACCGCGTACGGATTGTCCTTCACTTTGGAAGAAAGCTGGCCGGGCTGGCCTGTTTGGGCGGAACCGATGATCCGGTCAATTGAAGACGTATGCTGGTATTCGCTCATATCCAGCCGGATCATTTTGTCCTCCTGCCCGAAATATACTTCCGCCAGTGTTTTTGCCGTTTCCGTTTTACCAACTCCGGTGGGTCCGAGAAAAAGAAAACTTCCCATCGGTTTTTTCGCATTGGTAATTCCGGTGCGGGCCTTGCGAAGCGCTTCGGAAACCATATGGACCGCTTCATCCTGCCCGACTATCCTCTGGTGCATTATTTTTTCCAAATTCAGCAGTTTATCCTGTTCGTTTTTGCCTATTTTTCCGAGCGGAATTCCGGTTTTCAGGGTAATAAATTCATTCACCGCATCGGATCCAATGAAAGGAGCGCCGGAATTTTTTTCCCAATAAATCAAGACCTCCTCCGCCAGGTCGATCGCCCGCTCTGGAAGAACCGAATTCCAATTATATTTTCCGGAAGCGTCTATTACGGCCTTAAATCCTTCGTAAGCAAAGATGGCTCTTTTCCTTTCAATCGGTCTGAAAAATTGGTAAAGAATATCAATAGTTTCATTTTCATCGGGTTCCCTCATTTCAATCACGTCAAAAAATTTCACCATTTCTTCCGATCTTTCAACCAGTTGATGATAGTCAGAAACACTGGATGTGGCGATAATCTGAAAAGTAGGAATGTCCAGAAATTCAACCAGTACTTTTGAAACACTGAAATGAAAATTATCACTTCTCTCAAAAATATAATTTCCTATGTTTTCAAGCACTAAAATCACATTCCCCGCGTACGCCGCTTCATTGAAAATTTTCCTAATTTCATTCTCAACATCAAATCCTTCATTGACAAAATGGGCAATCGCTCCTCCCAAATCAAAAATTAACACCCGCTTGTTGTTTAATATTTCTTCCGCCTTATACTGCCTGATCATTTTTGCCAGATAATGAATTATGGTTTTCTTCCCGATGCCCGGCTCTCCGACCAGCAGAACGTTATTTTGCGCCGGCCTTTCCAGAACCAGTTTCATTACTTTAAATTCCTTTTCCCTGGCTATCAAGTCGTAATTTCTGTATTGAGTATAGTCGGCTTGAGACAAATCGAGAGAATACTTATCCAATTGGACGGTATAGGCGTATTTCCAGTATCTTCCTATGGGCATAATTTTGCGCAAATTTTCCCAAAGCCAAAATCTGCCCG
Source organism: Candidatus Moranbacteria bacterium RIFCSPHIGHO2_02_FULL_40_12b (assembly GCA_001784725.1). GTDB lineage: Bacteria > Patescibacteriota > Minisyncoccia > Moranbacterales > 2-12-FULL-40-10 > 2-12-FULL-40-10. The sequence continues at coordinate 60,883 of MFRX01000009.1, read as the reverse complement.
TTTTTTCCAGTCCATCCGCCCGATTCGCCTCCTTTCTTATCAGGCCTTCGAAATCGCTTTCCGATAGATTCAATGAATTTAAAAATTCACGGACCGTTCCCTGATTTTCAAATATTTTCACGTCAACCTCTTCCTTTGTTTTGCCCAGCCGGTTCAAAATTCTTTCTCCAAGGCGGCTCCCTAAAATTTCTTGGATATTCATTGCGCGATAATTTGGCTTCCTGCCTATGAGATACGAAATTAGCATTACTAAAAAGAAAATTAAAAGCGAAATTGCGGCAAATATAAAGCCACTATTTCCCTGGATGAGTTTGGCAATAATTACCAAAGCGACAGCCGGATAGGCAATTAAAACAAGCAATAAAACAAGCCCCGAGGCAGCCGTGATTAAAGTAATGATTGATCCTGCTGCGACAACAAAAGTCCGGACTATCAGCCCGACAAAGCGGGAAAAAAAATTTTCTATCAATGTCTCAATTGATTTCAGGGGCTGTAATCCCCGCCAATAATGGAATATGACATCCCGCTTCCATGGAGAAAATAAGGTAAAAAGAATATCTTTGACTGAAAAATAACGCCAAAAAAAACGGATGAAATTTTTCCAAATTTCAAGATAACCTTCCAGCCCGCCGGTATAATACCAAAGAAAAAAATTCTTTTTTGTTTTCATTTTTATTTGACCGCTTTAAACAGCGAAATTGAACCCAAACTGGCGAAAAAAATTTAAATCTCTTAGGACTTTCGCGTTTGCGGACATCCGATGTCTTTCGGCTGTTATAGTCGCGAGACATCGGATGTCCAGAGAAGCAAACGGGCAAGTCCTATTTCTACTCAATTTTATCCCAATAAAACTTCTTTTGCAAACATACAGAATTACGGATATAATCAAGATGATGAAAAAAAACAAGCTATCGGCTTTTGATTATAAAATTTTCATAATTTTCGCGCTTTTCTGGGTTGTCCTAGGCTGGCTGGGGTTTATTTCGGCGCTTTTCGGAATTTTTTACAAAGCGCTTTTTGCCGCTTATTTTTTCTTGGGGGCGGCATCATTGCTTTATTTTATGGCGGGAAAAAAGATAATTTCCCGCCTTTCTTTTGAATTCCGCTGCGCGCTTCTTTCGTCTTTTTTAATAACGGCTATTTTTTCTTTTTTTGTCACACCCACGATTTTTTCCGGCCGCGATCAGGGATCAATAAGCGAAGCGGCAATCCGCCTGGAGCAAAATCATAAATTGGAATTTGAAACATCCGCCAGCAAAGAATTTTTTCGGGCATACCGTCCAGGCAAAGCGCTTAATTTTCCGGGATTTTATTATGACGCTAAAGGAAACCTTGTGACTCAATTTCCGCTGGTTTATATCGCGTGGCTCGGAATTTTTTATTCTTTACTGGGATTATTCGGACTTGTTATGGCAAATGCCATATTATTGTTCCTCTTTTTTTCCGCTTTTTATTTTCTTTCCCGCCAGTTTTTGAAAATCCCCGCTTCAGCGGCTGTATTAATAATATCCGCAACTTCTTTTTCTTTTATGTGGTTTTTCAAATACACTTTAAGCGAGAATATGGCGCTGGCGCTCCTTTGGATCGGAATACTGGAACTCATTGTTTTCCTGAAGGAAAAAAACGATTTTTATTTTTTTTCCGCCGCGCTCGCGTTCGGATTAATCGCCTTTACCCGCGTTGAAGGATTCGCTTTTCTCCTTATGGCTGTTTTGATTTTGTTTATTAATAAAGAAGCAAGGAAATTCTTAGTGGCTGAAAAATATAAAAGGATTTTATTTCCCGCCTTGGCGCTGGCCGTGATTTTAGTTATTGATTTTTTTGCCAACTTTCCCTTTTTCAAGGAAATAGGAAAAGCCGCGCTGAAAATATTTGATTTTCTGCCCAAAAGCGGAGGGAGCATCCCGGAAAGATATCTCAATCCCGCTTCCCGCGCCACCGGAATATTTTTTGCCTACGGAATTTTGCAGTACTTAATTTTGGGAATCATAGGAATAGGGTATTTTCTCAAAAAGAAAAGGTTTTCGGAGATTATTCCTTTCGTTATCGCCGCGCCGGCTTTTCTTTACCTCATTGACTCCAATATCTCGTCCGACCACCCCTGGATGCTCCGCCGCTATGTCTTCGCGGTTCTTCCGGCTCTTATCTTCTACACGGTTTTATTCCTGAATAACCGGCTGGAAGAAAAGAAAAAATTAATTTTTTCGGGTTCAATTATCATTCTGATAATCCTGAATATCCCCTCCTTCGCGAAATACCTCGCTTTCTCCGAAAACGATAATCTTCTGGCGAAGACCAAGGAATTCTCCCAGCAATTTTCCGGCAATGATCTCATTTTAGTCGACCGGCTTGCCAGCGGCGACGGATGGTCGATGATAACCGGACCGGCGAGTTTTCTTTTTGGCAAAAACGCGGTATACTTTTTCAATCCTTCTGATTTAAAAAAAATCAACGCGCGAAAATTTGATAAAATTTATTTGGCAGTTCCGGACAGCGGCTCAATTTTATACGACAAACTTAATTCAGAATACCAGTTGGTATACGCCAATTCATACTTTCTTTCAGCCAGCCGCCTGAAAATCGCGAACATGTCCGGCCAGGACTCCATAAGCTCTCCTGAAATCGCATCCAGTGAAACAAACGGAAAAATTTATGAGATTATGAAGTAAATTTTTTATTTTTATTATACATGGGACTTACGCGTTTGGTTTATTAGACATCCGATGTCTCACGACCATAACGACCGAAAGACATCGGATGTCTGCAAACGGGTAAGTCCTAATGCCTATGCTCGATTTTACCAAAGAAATTAAGCTTGAACGCCAATGGAAAAAAATTTATTTGATTGCGAAATTTTTCGTGTATCTAATTTTTATCATTTCCCTGATTTATTTGACGCTGCGGGTGCTTTTTCCCAAGGCGGATTTCGGATTTTTCTTCCGCGCCGCCGGCGCGCTGAAAAACACCATAATTTCTCCGCGATTGGAAGACGGCGGCGCGGCAGCCCAAGGCAAGCTGGGAAAAAAAGAAAAGATGATTTTTGATTCGGCAGTAATCGGCAATTTTTCCAATTTAAAAATAGAAATAATACTGGAAAGCGGATCTAATCCGGTTGTTAATGGGATTATTTCAGCCAAAAAATCATATCAGGCGTTTTTTTATCCTCTGGGAGATCCAATGGGATTCAAAGAAGGCGAACTTCTCAAGACACCGGACAATTATTATATAATTTCCGGCGGCAAAAGGAGAAAATTTGATTCGCCTCAAATCGCAAAGTATCTCGGGTACAATCCATCCTCTTTCAGTGATACTAACGAAATGGAATTGCAATTCAATGGCGAGGGAAAAAATATTTCTGACGATAAGAATTATCCGGAGGGCTCCCTTTTCCGCGTTGACGACGATTACTACCAGCTTAAAAATGAAAAGTTATATAAATTCGTAAGCGCTAGGGCTTATTTGACGAACTACGAAATAAATCAAGCCATTCAAAAAAATCCTGATTTTCTTGAAAAATATCCGGTGGCGGACGAATTTTTGGGTTTTGCCGATGGGACTTTGGTTTCCTACGCGGATTCGGCTTATATAATCAGCGGAAACAAAAAAATTCCAATAGACAGCGAGTTCACCTTCAATTCAATGGGATATTCCTGGGATGACGTCATCCCGGCCAGCGGAGAAGAAATCGGCATCTATGAAAAAACTAAAATCTTCACTATTTTCCAACCACAGCCGGACGGGACAATATTTTTAGCCCGGAATACGGAGGACTACTATTATATTAAAGGAGGCCGGAAGCGCTTGATACCCAGTGTTTCAATCCTGAAGTCCTATCTGAAAAAATCGCCCATTATCGCTGAAAAGGAAGGCCTTGTCACCAAAAACCTTTGCCATTTGGAAAAGCGCTTTGGGATTTCAAAAAAATATTTTTGCAATATGTCGCTTGAGGGAATAAGTTTATTTACCGGCAATGACTATCAGCTGACATTTTCCAATGATTCGGACATACAAATAAAAGAAATATCGGTTTCTTTTGAAAGAAAGCTGAATTGGCCAAATTTAAAAGGCGCTCTTTCGGAAATTAAAAAGCGGTTAATCCAAAAATATTATGGAGAACGAAAAAATTGAAATATCTTCGGTAAGCGCGAAAAAACGGCTGACAAAAATCCCTGATTTTTTTACAAAAATATCCAAAGATGAAAATTTTTGGAAACTGGCTTTTAAGATTCTTCACGACATTCTTTTCCTTCTTTTGATTGTATTTTTCGCGCTTCTGGCCGCGGACAGCGCGTTGCCTGGAATTTTTTCCGCCGAAATCAGCTTTACAAAAATAATTTTCCTGGTTTTTTCTGTTTTAGGCGCAATCTATTATCTGGGAAACAAAAAAATTCGCCTTGAAGAAAAAGGAACTTTCCGGATAAATTTACCCTTGAAAATTATTTTTTTGATTTTAATCATCAGCTTCACGGCAAATTCCCTGATAAAATTCACGACTTGGCAAAATATTATTATAACCGCTGTTTCGGCCGCGCTGATTTATTATTTTTATAAACTCATGGTGGAAAAGAAGGAAAAATTATGATTTCATCCAGTCAAGCGTTTCGTTGGCGCATTTTTCCCATGAGAATCGTTTCACATTCTCATATCCCCTTTTTATTATATCATCTCTCAAATTTTTGTCAGAAATTAATTTATAGGCGGCTTCGGCGATTTGTTCGGCATCAGAAGGATCCGCGAGAATCGCGGACTCCATACCCCCCCTCCTTGATAAGGAGGGGGCTAGGGGGAGGTCTTGGGATGCGTCATCGCCACCTCTCTGCCCCTCCGGGACATCTCTCCTTATCCAAGGAGAGAATGGCAAGGTAATTATTTCTCTAATAGACGAATTATCCCCCGCCACCACCGGCACGCCAGCCGACTGCGCTTCCAAAATCGGCATGCCGAAACCCTCATAAAGCGAAGGATATGCATACACCCCCGCCGACCGGGTAAGGACGCTTAAATCGCTAAATTTTAGCTTTCCGGTTATTATAATGTCATCCTTAAACGGACTATTTTCGGCTTTAGCCAGGATACTTTCCCAGAGCCAGGCCTTCTCGCCCGCTAACACCAATTTAACATCCGATGAGGTATTATTTTTAAATATCCCAAAGGCCTCGATAAGCCGGACTAAATTTTTCCGCGGCTGAATGGCGCCGGAATATAGAATATAGCCCTTGGACTTTAGGTCGTAGCTTTTTAGGACGGAATCTTTCTCTTCCGTCGGAATATTTTTTTGGAATAAGTCAGCGTCAAAGCCGTGATAAATAACTTTGATTTTTTCTTCTTTGACGGCGGGGTAAAACTTCAGAATATCCCTTTTAGTCGATTCGGAAATAGCGATTAGTTTGCTGGCATTTTTTATCGCCATATCACCGAGCAAATTGAGTAAAAACAGATCTTTACTAGGGAAGTAATCAGGAAAATATTTGTAAGCCAAATCATGGACTGTCACCGCTGTTTTTATTTTCTTGCTCCGTATCAAGGGAATATTATGCATCGGCATCCACAAAACATCTGGCTTGTCTTTTAATAATTCCCAGGCGAATCGCGTCTGGGTCCAAAGTAAAGGCGACTTTATTTTTTTTATTTTATAATTGGGGAAATTGGGCGGGATAAGCTCCGGATTAAACTCGCTTTTATGATAAATATAAAAATCGTCCCAGGGAGCAATGCTTCCAAAACGCCGAAGCAGATTAAGAATATATACTCTCGTTCCGTCAATGCGGCTGGCGTCCAAATCCGCCGCCTGAATGGCGATGCGCATAATATCACAAAGTTATAAAATTATTGTCTTACATAATATCGTTTTGATAATCTCCTTATAATACTGCAATAAAAACTATTCTCAAATTCTTAAGAATTTGAGAATAGTTTTATGAAGTCAAAAAATTTTTCTCCGTATGGCGTGAGAGAGTGTTTTACTGAATTGCCGAAGTATTTTTTATTGACTAACCCTGCTTGGACCAATCTTCTGGTGTGTTCGGATATGGTTTTGATATTACATCTCAATTTCCTGGAAATTTTATCCAGTGTTATTCCCCTATTACTCTTAATCAGTAATAAAATGTCAATCCGGTGGTGATTGGCAACTCCCTTGAAGTGCCTCTCTAATTGTTTGCTGGTTTTTTGCATAATTTTAATATTTTGTGATTTTATGTTTTTACCTCCCCTTTTATTTTGTATTATACCAAACATACCGCATTATACCAATTATACAATTATACTAGACAAAAAAACTATTCTCAAATTCTTAAGAATTTGAGAATAGTTTTTTAATGTGTTGCGGGATTTTGAAAAAGAGGAATTCTTTTGATTAAAACAAATGAAAATTTCATTGAAAAAATAAAAAAGCCCCATGCGATTTCGTAAAGAATCTACGAAAATCGCGCGGGGCTCGCATCTAATTGCTAATTCTACTCTACTTCGCCACTACCGCGCCTGTATTGGCGGTCTCGCCGCGAAGAAAGGCAAATAATCTGTCCTCTTCAAATGCCTTGATTACATCTTGGGCAAATTCTGAAAGCTCTTTTCCTTTAACATCGCTCCATTTGTCACCACTTCTATAAAACCATATTCTGTTTTCATTATTTGGTGCAATATTCTTCAACGCTCCATAGTTTTGTCTTAAGTGTTCAATGGTGTCGGCCACCATCTCGCACATTAAAGGAAACAGGCCTGTCCCGCTCCACCGTCCGAGAAGAAACATATAAGGCAGTCCTCTCACGAATCCGAAAAGGAAAGGATCAATATTCCTTGTCCATGTCGTCTTCCACTCTTCGGAAGCCAGATCATGATAAGGAGTTGCAATGACCGTAAAGTCAAAAATCTCCCTCGCCTTTTCAAGAATCTTCATTATCGGGACAGGAATTATATCCCGCCGGCTGTCAAAATTTTCGGTTAGGCGACAATTTCGATTGTATAGCTGGAACAGGTTAGCAAATTCCTTCGTACCAACCTCATCACAGAAATATTGTATAAATAGACTCGAACTAATTAGATTCTTTTTATCCACATACCAAACCGGAGCCATCACCAGTAGATCGGGAAGATGGCGGATAGGAATAACTGCGTCCATATGGAGTAATTCCTCATTTTTCATCAGAGTAAAAACATCTCTGACCCCGGAGAAGTACTCATACTCCTGCATTATTGAGGTTTTTTGGGCATTGAGTCCCGCTTTTTCATATTCTTCCGCGATCGCTTTAATTGACTCTTTTTCATCATAGGCCTTGACATCGCCTTTAATGGAATAACTGACATTCATGGTTGAGAAAGAAGCAAAGGTATTTTTCAGAAAGTTTTCGGCAATTGTGACAATATCCATTTCTTTTATTTTTTCTTCCGCGCGCTCACGGGCCAAACCCATCATTTCACTGAAGGGCTCGTTTTCCGCCGCCTTCCTGACTTTTTCCGGATCAATTTCCTTTGCGTTATAATGGTAGGCGCTGCGCTGCCTGCTTGCGTAAAGCACTATATCCGCCGGCGACGAACCAATAACACTGGGAACATACTCCGAACTTACAACTACTGCTAATTCAGTTCGGAATTTTTTTTCTCCCGGTTTTGTTCTTTTTTCGTCCAACTCCATAGAATCAAATTCTACCACTTCACCCGGCAGAAGCTCTTGCGGGACAAAAACATCGCCATTTGTATTAATGGTTTCGGATCCGCGCCTCACTCCGCCTATATAACTGAAGCCCTTGTGAGACGATACGACAGTCCCTCTATACTTAGGGATTGTAATTAACTCTCCTTCTAAAACTTTCTTTTCCATTTTTACTCCTTCCAGACAGATTAAACAGACAGATTTTTCAGACAGACGAATTGATTTAGATTTCAATCCGTTTTCCAATTGCCAAAGACAACTGGATAAGTAAAAAGTCCTTTCACCTCCTTTCGCAATAATATTAAGTTCTCAATGAACCAATATTGCATTGTAGCGCAAAATATAAAAAAAGTCAATAGTCAAAATAGGGCTTAAATAAGTATTAAATAATCACAGTTAGAGGGGGATCCGCCCGGATAACAGTCCGTAAAAGGCGGACGCTACAGGGTAAAAACCATATTAATAGAGCATTATATTGATTTTTTTGGAAATTCAAATTATACTAGACAAGTAAATTATTTTAGCGCCGCTGGAGCGTAGCCAAGCGGTAAGGCAACGGGTTCTGGTCCCGTCATGCGTGGGTTCGAATCCTACCGCTCCAACAAAAAAAGGATATTCATCCTTTTTTTTATTTTTTTCGTTTCTCTTCTCTTACACTTTCAGGTATCTTCTGATCGCGATAAACCCGCTGATAACGCCCATAATCATTCCAAAAAGTAGAAGAATCCCGAACACGAGCCAGACATACTGGAAATAAAACGAATTAACCTGTTCAAAAAAAACTTTGGCGCTTTGCGAGGCCGACTCCCGGATCAGAACCGGAAAAACAAATTTTACCGTGGCGAACAGAAAAAGAGTGGCGGTTATCGCGGTGAAAAGCCCGTAAAAAATTCCTTCAAACACGAAAGGCATCCGAACATACAAGTTTGAAGCGCCCACCAGCCGCATAATCTCAAATTCCTGCCGGTGGGAATACATAGTTATTCTTATGGTATTGAATGTAATGAGCACCGCGATGAGCAGAAAAATAATTCCCAAAATCAAGCCGGCTCTTTCTGAAAGCTTTGTTATTCCGTTTATTTCATCAATAATCTTTTTATTGTCTTCAATTTTTTCTATTTCACCGCCATAACTGCCGCGTATCGCCTGAGAAATAATTTCATATTGGTCGGATTGCTTCGCGGTGATTATCAGCGACGCGGGCAAAGCGTCATTGCCAACTTCCTCGACCGCTCTGCTGATGGCGTCCTGAATATCTTCCATAGACAGCAGCTCCTGCATCGCTTGTTCTTTTGAAACATACTCCGCGGAATTAATTTCCCGGAAACTTTCCAGATTACTTTTGATTTCCATAATTTTCGCCTCGCTCACTTCAGGATTAAAATAAACGCTAATATTAGCCACGCCTTGGATATTTTTCAGAAGAACATTGGAAGCAACGCCGACAATCGCGAATATGCCGACAATATAAAGAGACAGCGTTAAAATAACGGCTGTCGCAACGCTAAGCCAGCCATTGCGGTAAAAATTTTTGAAACCTTCTTTAAATGTCCGCCAAAGTTTTAATAATTTCATAATAAATTTTTTACTAATTACGAATTTTATATGAATATACTAATGATGCCTATGTCTTTAATCAAACCAAAAAGATTCGTATATTAGTATTGATTCGTAATTCGTAAAGCTATATCACATATTTGCCTTTCTTATGATCCCTTATCACTTTTCCTTTATCAAGCGCGACAACTCTTTTTCCTATCCGATCCACGATATTCTTATTATGCGTGGCCAGAAGAATCGTTGTTCCAAAATCATTAATTTTAAGCAAAAGCTTAATAAGCTCCCAGGTGGAAATCGGATCCAGATTTCCCGTTGGTTCGTCGGCGATAATGACTTTCGGCCGGTGAATAAGGGCGCGCGCCAAGGAGACCCTTTGCTGCTCCCCGCCTGAAAGCTGCTTGGGAAATTTCTCCATCTTGTCGCCCAATCCCACGATATCCAAAATTTTCGGAACTTTTTCGCTGATTTCCGCGTTCGTTTCCCCCGCCACTTCCAAGGCGTATGCCACATTTTCAAAAATAGTCCTCTGCGGCAAAAGCTTGAAATCCTGAAATACCGTTCCAATGTTACGGCGATAATACGGCAGATGCCGCCTTTTAATTCCGTCCAAAGGCCTTTCCTCAAAATAAACCTTTCCGGTTGTCGGCTGTTCTTCCGCGTATATAAGTTTCAATAAAGTTGACTTTCCGGCGCCGCTCTGCCCGACAATGGAAATAAATTCTCCTTTGTCAATAAAGAGGTCAATGTCTTCCAAAGCGATAAAGTCGCCCGGAAATATTTTGGTGACATTTTCGAATTTAATCATGGATTCGAATTGCTATTCTAATTATATCCGAATTATTAACGAATTATATATGAATAAATTTTAAAAAATTAGTATATTAGTAATTGATTCGTAATTAGTAAAGTTATTTTACCATTATTTCTTTCCTGCCGCAAACTTCAAATATTCCTCAATAAATTCGCTTATTTCCCCGTCCAGCACCTTTTCCGCGTCTGAAGTTTCATATTTCGTCCGGTGGTCTTTTACCATTTTATACGGATGTAAAACATAAGACCGGATCTGATTTCCCCACTCGGCGCTCTTGTATTCACCGCGCAGTTTCATTTTTTCCTTTTCCTTTTCCTCCAGAAATTTCTGATGCAGTTTGGCTTTCAAAACCTTCATCGCCTGTTCCTTATTTTGCGCTTGCGACCTTTCATTCTGGCAAGCCGCCACCAGGCCGGTCGGTATATGAGTTATGCGGACGGCGCTTTCGGTTTTATTGACGCTTTGGCCGCCAGCTCCCCCCGAGCGGAAAGTATCAATCCGGAGATCATCCGGTTTTATTTTCACTTCTTCCATTTCGGATATTATCGGAAGGACTTCGACCAACGCGAAAGATGTCTGGCGGAGATTATCCGCGTTGAACGGCGAAAGCCGGACCAGGCGATGCACTCCGGCTTCTGACTGAAGATGTCCGTACCCGTACGGCCCTTCCACTTCGAAAGTCGCGCTTTTTATTCCCGCTTCTCCCCCGCGCGATTCGTCAATGAGGCGGACTTTGAAATTATTTTTTTCCGCCCAGCGCAGATACATCCGCAGCAGCATTTCCGCCCAGTCCTGCGCGTCCACGCCTCCAGCGCCACTATGGATAGAAAGGATGGCGTCGTTTTTGTCATAAGGGCCGTTAAAAAGCGTTTTGAATTCCAGTTTGTCCATCATCTCCCCGATTTTCCCGATTTCCTTTTCAATTTCCGCCGCGTCTTTTTCGTTTTCCGCGATTTCCGCGAGGCCCGAAATTTCTTCAATTCTTTTTTCAGTATTTTCAATTTCCCCGACTTCTATTCGCAATAATTCCAACTCTTTCATTGTTTCGCTTGCTTTCTGATTGTCGCTCCAAAACTCTTTCTCCGCGGTAGTCCGTTCCAAGTCCGCAATAGTCCGCTTTTTACCGGCAACATCAAAGCCAGTCCCGCAATTGCGGGATTTTAGCTTTTAAAATATCTAATTTTTCTTGGAGTTCTTTCATGGGATTACATTATACCATAATAAAATATAAAAAATAAAGCGATGAAAAAATTGACTGATTTTCTTTTTACTGATAATATAAATCACTAGATTTTGTACCTTAAATTTTTGAAAAATAAACAAGGAGGGCGGTATGAAAAAATTCAAGAACTGCTTAAGAGACAAAGCGTTTAATCCGGAAAATAGCCAGGGAAGAAGAAATGACGGCAAGGATGAGGACAGCCCTTATTTTAACTGCGTTGATCCATTCATTCTTTCCAGAGACAAAGTCCTTAATAGTAAAGCCAGGCGCCGCCTAAATGAGAAAACCCAAGTTCTCTGCGATCCCCGCAATCCTCATATAAGAACCCGCTCGCGCCATACAATGGAGGTGGTTTCCATCGCCACAAAAATCGCTGACATTACGGGATTAAATATTCCTCTTTGCGAAGCAATAGCGGAAGCCCATGACATCGGCCACACGCCCTTTGGCCATCTCGGCGAAGAATTTATTTCTAAAGTGAGCGGAAAAAAATTCAGTCATGAAGTTTTTGGGATAGTAATAGCCCAGCATATTGAAAGAAAGGGAGAAGGACTAAATTTAAATTTTGAAGTGTTAGAGGGAGTGCTAAATCATTCGCGGGGCGGGAAAGCTTTATTAATAAATCCGGAATCCCCTCTTGAATATGCGGTCGCAATGTTTTCCGACAAAATCGCTTATACATTTTCAGATATCAATGATGGTCTGAGATATGGGCATATAGAAGAAGCTGCGCTTCCGCGTGAAGTAAATTATCTTGGAAAAAACCAAAGGGAAAGAATTCTGCATTGCATTTTCACTTTGGTTAGAGAGAGTTCGGAAAAAGGAATTATTTCCTTTTCTGAAAGCGAAGCGGCAGAAAAATTTGGGAAGATTCGCGACTGGATGTATGAAAATTATTATAGCCAACTTGACTGGAGAATCCAAAAGATGATTTTAGAAAGGGTTTTTGAATTCTTGCAGCGCGACCACTCTTTCAGGGAATGCGACCCGTCTATTTTGTTAGCATTAATGACTGATACGGAGATTAATCAAATGGCAAAAAATATTTATCTCCACGGGAAGAAGCCGAGAATTGAAGATATTAAGAACTTTGGAATAACGGAGATAATCCCGCACATCCGAGAAAAAAATATTGATTTTGCCGACCCCGATCTGGACTGGGTGAAATGAAGGCGCGGAAAGGCTGTTGCGACAAATCGCAACAGCCTTTTAATTATTAAATATTTTAATTATTCCATAAGAATCAACGCAGCCATTAGCCCGATGCCAATCAGAAACATTATTAACTGCCCGAATGATTTTTTTAATTCCGTTTGCTTGTGGATTTCCGGAATAAGATCGGAACTAGCGATATAGATGAATCCGCCAGCCGCGAAAGGTATCAGAAAATTAGTAACTCGTGTGGTATCTATATTGATTATCAATACAATTATAGCGCCCAGAATGGCGCTCAATGCCGTTCCAAAATTAAAAAGCAGCGCTTTGGCTCTTGTGAATCCGCCATATATTAACGAGCCAAAATCGCCGACCTCCTGCGGAATTTCATGAAGTATCACCGCTAAAGTCGTAGCCAACCCGACAGGAATGCTAACAAGGTAACTTGCCGCTATAACCAATCCATCAATAAAATTGTGAAGCGTATCTCCCATTAAAATGACATAAGAAAAAGGATGAGGATGATCGTCGCAGGCGACATCATGGCAATGGCGCCAGTGCAGAAATTTTTCCAGAATAAAAAATACTAGAATGCCCGACAAAATTGAAAGCGGAGCTAATATCGCGTTCGCTCCGTTTTTATACGACTCCGGAATGAGATGAATAAAGGCGTCGCCCAAAAGCGTTCCCGCCGACAAGCTTACAAAATAAATTAGAAATTTTTTTAATTTTTCTTGGCTGATAGACAAAGTAAAAACGCCGATGAGCGAAATCAAGCTGACGATAACGACTGACACTAACGTATAAATCCAAAGCATAGTTAAGTAAATTTTATGATTTTTAATTTTGTAATTTTATAAATAAATCTTAGTTTATAAATTTTTAAACATTTAAACATTAGAAATTATTTAAAAATTAAAAATTGGAAATTAAAAATTCTTATAAAAAACTACAAATAGTTTTTTATAAGCTCTATATGATCTTGCTCCGCCTGATTAAGCGCGGTAAAAAATATTTTAATATTCTGTTCTTCTGACTCTTTGGCAAATTTGGAATATAATCCTGCAGCGTGTTCTTCCAGTTCTATTGTTTTTTTGAAATTTTCTATATCATCCTGACTGCAGGTTTGTTCTTCCACTTTCGGCAAGGCAATATTTAATAATTTAGTGACAATCACCGCGTGTTCCATTTCTACTTTAGCCAATCTTTTATACATCGCCTTCAGCTCATATCTATGCGCTACGCTAGCCATACAGAGATAAATTAGATTAGCCCTTAGTTCCAGCGCCAATGTTTCCTCCAAATTTCTGCCGGAAATTTCACTAATCTCTATTTTCTGATTTACGATCGGATCCGCTTCTTTCCCAACTTTGATAAAATGCTCCCGCGCCCCGCAAAACGGGCAGTTCTTCGGTTTTTCCTCGCCCAGATACGCGTCCCCGCAAATTTGGCAGATAAAATTATTCATTGCTTTATTGTTAAATTGTTATATTGCTAAATTGTTTTTTATATTTTATATTACTACTATTGCCACCTTAGCTCAGTTGGTAGAGCAATGCATTCGTAACGCATAGGTCGTCGGTTCAAATCCGACAGGTGGCTCCGCTTAATTCATACTTCTTAATTCTTGCTTCTTTTTATAAGTTCCTCCCACTTTTCATCCACCATTTTCTGCATTTTTTCAATCACTTTTTTATTATGCGGTTTGAATAGATGTTTGAATCTTCCCTGCCCTTTCAGGAATTCCTCAATCGGTTTTCTTTCTTTTGGAGTATAATTTATTTTATATTTTACATTTTCTCCGCCCGAGGCGGATCCGCCTTTGGCGGAAATTTCATAGAGCGGCCAGAAATTGGTTTCCGTCGCCGACTTCCCGTAATGGACATAGAGTGAAGTCGGGTATTTCCAGAGGTTGGTGCAGGGCTGAAGCACCAGCAAAAACGACGGCCCTTCGGTCTCCAGTCCCTTTTTGGCTTTCATTTTTAAGTCCTCAATATACGCCACATTGGCCTGCGCCAGGTATTTGATATGATGCGCTTCCACAATTTGCATAAGGTCCTTCCGATAAAGCTCGTTTCCGATATCTTTTCCGCTTGAAGGAGTTGTCTCGGTGCTGGCGCCGTAGGGTGAAGCGCTGGATCTTTGCCCGCCGGTGTTCATATATCCCTGGTTGTCGTAGCAGACATAAAGAAAATTGTGGCCGCGCTCCAACGCTCCTGAAAGCGACTGCAGTCCGATATCATATGTTCCGCCGTCGCCGGCAAACGCGATAATCTTCGCCTTCTTACCCCCTCTCCCTTTTTTCTCCAGAACTTTTTGAGCCGCGTCAATTCCCGCCGCCGTCGCCGCGGCATTTTCAAATGCGTTATGGATATACGGAACTTTCCAGGAAGTATAGGGATAGAGCGTAGAGGTAACTTCCAGGCATCCCGTTCCATTAACGACAACCACCGGATCATTGGTCGCGTCTAAAACCGTCCGCACGATCGCCGGAATCCCGCATCCGGCGCAAGTTGAATGCCCGGGAGCGAATTTTTGGGTTAGTTTTTTATTCATTTATTTTGTTATTTTTCTTCATGCCTCATTATTTCATAAACCTTGAGGCGCAGATTATTCTTGCGAGTTATATTATCCAGCAGTTTTTTGTTCCTGCTGTCCAGCGCTTCAATCGCCGCTTTTTTTAATTCGTCGGACGTAAAAAATTTTTCTTTATCCTGAATTCCCGGTATTGAATCAAGGAGATTTATCAAGTCCTCTCTTGTTTTTATCTCTAGAATGCGCGGTTCATAATTCTCTTTGGGCGATTCAAAAGTCATTTTCGGCGGTTCCGGTTCTGTTGCAATATTTGCCGAATTATCTTGAGTTATTTGAGGACTTGCCGTTTCATCCACCGGTTCTTCCCGGATCAATTTTTCCGTTATCGGTTCCGGCTTGGGAAATCCGGAAGTTTCATTATCTACATTTTCCTGAACAACCTCCGTCATTTTTTCTTCTTCTGGCTTGTCACTCGGCGAATTGAAATCATCTGATGGCCCGGGTTCTATCGCCGGTTTTTTTTCAACTAATTTTTCCATGTCTTGAGTTTCGCTTTTTTCCGATTTCAGATATATATTTTCTTTTTTCTTTTCTTTTTTTAATTCCGCTTTTTTCTCCTTTTTTTGAACCATGCTTGCTTGCTCCGGATGCGTTAATACTTTATTTCTTTGCCGGGCTGAAGCAATAACGTTATACTCCGCTTTCAATCCGTCAAGCGCTTTTTGGAAATCATTTTTAACTTCTCCCAGTTTCTCCTCGTTTTCTCTGAGTTTTTCTATTTCAACATTTTTTATTTCTTCCATTTTCTCTTCAAGCTCGTCAATTATGCTGTTTTCTTCGGATCTTAGTTTCTCTACTTTTTCAACATACTCTTCGTACACTTTTCCTATTTCCTCTGATTCATTTTTTATTTTATCTTCTTCCATAAATTATTTTGAATTAAGATATTTTTCCTCTTCAATATATCGCCCGTTAATCATATCGTTAAAAACCTTTTCGATATTTTTTTGAAAAATATCCCGGCCGCCGAGACCATAAACGTAACTAGTAATTAGTAACTCGTAATATGTACCATGCAAAGAATTAACAATTTCCGAATACAACGGCGGCGTAGTTCCGAATGACATTGCGCGGTCAAGGACGGCAACGCTTTTGGAATTTTTCAGCGCTTCAGCGATTTCTTTATGGGGAAACGGGCGGAAAAGTTTTATTTTTACAAGTCCAACTTTCTTTCCTTCATTCCTTAATTTATCAACCACTTCCTTCGCGGTTCCCGCCGCGGAACCGGCAATGACAATAATCTGCTCGGCATCATCCGATTTATATTTTTCCAGAAGATCATAATTCCGGAGAGAAATTGTATGAAAGTCCCCTGTAATTTTTTTATACATATCAAAAACTCTTTCCATCGCTTTTCCCTGGTCGATTTTGAACTCAAAATAAGAATTGGGAAGTCCCACCGGACCGAAAGTAACAGGATCTTCCAAATTTAGGAGGAATTTTTCCGGCTTATATTCGCCGGCGAATGATTTTACCTTTTCATCAGTTAGAATTTCAAGATTTTCAACTGAATGCGAAGTAATAAATCCGTCCATAATAACCATTATCGGAAGCATCGTTTTCTCCGCGAGTTTCAATCCAATTATCACGTTGTCATAGGCCTCCTGGACATTTTCCGAAAAAATCTGGATCCAGCCGGTGTCGCGCGCGCCCATTACGTCGCCGTGTTCTCCGTGAATATTGATCGGGGCGGAAAGCGCCCGTGCCGAAACCGCCATTAAAATCGGCAGGCGCAAACCGCTGGCGATATAGAGCACTTCATTCATAAGGGCCAGTCCCTGGGAACTGGTTGCCGTTACTGTTCTTGCTCCCGCCGCCGAGGATCCGACGCAGGCGCTCATCGCGCTATGTTCTGATTCAACTGGAATTATTTCGGTTTCCACAATCCGCTCGGCCTGAAATTTGGCAAAGGTCTCAATAATCGGGGTCTGGGGCGTGATGGGATAGACCGGCATCACGTCCGGATTTATTTGCCGGAACGCCTCGGCCATTGCGGCTCCGCCAGTCAGCGCCTTATTTTTTGTTTTATTATTATTCATTACCGAAGTATATATTTTAATATATATTATAAAATTTATTCTCTCTCTGCTTCCATTCCGCATTTTACGCATTCCGTTTCTTTTTTCATTATTATCGCTTTTTCCGGGCAGACATTGGCGCAAACTCCGCACCCTTTGCAAAAATAATAATCTATTTGAGCAACTTCGTTGCTCAATATTTGACCCTTGACCTTTGACATTTTACCGTGGTCAATTGTCAATTGTTTTCTGTCAATTGTTTCTATTACCGCCTCCGGGCAATATTTGACGCATGCGCCGCATCCGACGCATTTTTCTTTGATGACTTCCGGCTTCATATACCGCCAGTCGCCCGTTTTGGGGGCTTTTTTGATGTCGTGTTTTATGACTGCGCCGATTTCCATGAAATTTTTTACTAATTAGTAATTCATAAAGTTATATCGCGTCGTATCCTTTTTGTATGGCCTCTATATTTTTTTCCGTTTCCTCCTCTCCTATTTTTGGAGCGAATAATTTCCGGAACTCGCTGAAAATGCTTTCAAGCTTAACGACTCCAGTCACATTCGCGATTTTTCCCAAAATCACCGAATTAGGCCTGGGCTGCCCGATAATTGCCGATGAAATCTTATTTCCGTCAATAAGATAGGCCTTGCCTCTGAATTTCGGAACTGATTTTTTTATTTCATCATGGCTTTTTGAAGTATTGATTATCAGTGATTCATTCATATCCAGATTTTCCGCGACATCAACGCTTCCCAGAAGCGTGTCGTCCAAAACCACGACTGCGTCCGGATCCGCTATCGGTTCGTGGGTACTGATCGGGATTTCTGAAACGCGGACAAATGATTTAGTCGGCGCGCCGCTTCTTTCCGGCCCGAAAAAGGGGAAGGCCTGGACGAATTTTCCCTCGCTCACCGCCGCCTGGGCGATGATTTCCGCGGCCGCTTTAGCGCCCTGGCCCGCGCGGGCAAAAAATATTATTTCAAATGTTTCGTTGAATTTCATGCAATTTTTTTATTAATTACTAATCAATTACTAATATACGAATTTCTCAAAAGATTTATTCGTATATTCGTATGAAATTCGTAATTCGTAAAATTATTATACCACAAAATAAATTCTTTACTTAGTCAAAAAAACTAGATTATCTTTAGTTTAAACCAAAACTCGCTTCCCTTCCCTGCCCCTTCGCTGTTAACATTAATTTTACCGCCATGTTTTTCAACAATGCTTTTGGCGAGAAAAAGATTTATTCCTGACCCCTCTGTATCCGCAAGATAGGCATTTTGAGCCCGATAAAGCTTGCTGAAAATATACGGCTGGTCGTCTTTGGAAACACCCATGCCGTTATCTTTAATTGAAAATATTACTTCTGTCCTGTCTTTTCTGATAGATATGTTTATTTGGTCTTTTGTGTACATTACCGCGTTTTCCAAAAGCGATTGAATTACTGAACTGATCCTGATGCGGTCTATATTAATTTTAGGAATATTTTTTTCCGCTTCAAGCGTCAGTTTTATGTTTTTCTCCCTGATGCGGCTTTCCATATCGGCTATTTCTTCTCTCGCAATTTCCTCAAGATCTTCTGGATTTAATTTATATGTAAATTGTCCGGACTCCGTTTGAGCGACTTGCAGCAGTTCGTCGGAAAGATCAATGAGTCGGTTAGCGGAATATTCTATCTGGGAAATTAATCTCTGCCTTTCTTTTTCTTCTAGTTTTTGGTCACTTGCGACATCCGCCGCCCATTTAATTTCAGTGAGGGGGGTTCTCAATTTATGGGCGGCAACTGTTATGAATTCATATTTCAGTTTGTCCACTTCTTTGGATTTCCGCCAGAAAATGTTGCCGATAATGAAAGCCGCGGTGCCGGCGAGCAAAGGAATTGTCCAGAATTTGAATCCGGGAATACGTTCTGTAAACCAACTGGAGAGGAAACTGACTGCCATAATAATCCCGCCGGCTAGGGCAATGCCGACTGAATAGAAAAAGGCCTTCTTAATGATTATCTTGATGTTCATTAGCTGGTATTTTAGAATAGCGTAGGCGATAAGACCGACAAGAACAGGAAGCACAGGCCAGGCAATGTGAAGCGGGATACCAAATATTACCAGCCATTCTATAGTGCCAAAAATAGTAACAAAAAATACAGCGGTTAAATACTTGAGTTCCTGTTTTTTAAGAAGCGCGGTTTCTTTTCTGTATTTATTTAAAAAAGATACAGTTGTTACCGTTGATAAAATAATATATTTAACCATCCCAAAAAGGAGGAAGTAAAAAATTGGCGACATTGTCCGCCAAATCACGCCCACATTCGGCAAAACATAATCCGCTGTTTTATGGTCGCCAGAAAAAAGCCAAAGATAAATAATCTCCAGGATACCAATAATGTAAAGGGAGTAAAGAATCCTTTTTTCTTTTTTGAAATAAGCAAGATAAAAATGATAATAAGATATAGATAAGAGGGGCACTGTCGTATAACCGAATTTAAACCAAAAAAACGCGTATTCAAAATTATTAAAATAAAACATTGACAAAGCGTTTCCAAAAAACCAAATGCTCATTACTAAAGTTATCCAAAAGAAAGTCCTGTAAAGTTCGGATTTCCTGTCTCTTGAAAGGACAAAAATGCCCATTAATAAAATAAGCAAGGCGCTTAGGCCCGAAAGCAAAGGGTGATTCAAATAATGCACGCTGGATAATAAATCATTCAAGTCCTGCATAGATTTATTTTTCTTTATTATAGCATACAAAAAGGAGGCAGTAACATTGATTCACCTGCCTCCCAAAAGTATTACAATTTTATCTTTTTGCTATTTCTGTAGTTCCTGGTCAATAATCTTTTTTACGTCATCATACGGAACCGCGCCGTTTTCAAAGGTGTCGTTTATGAAAAACGAGGGTGTTCCGGTAATCCCGAAATTTCCGGCTTCTTTTTTGTTTTCGTCGATCTTGCTTTGATATTTCTTGCTATCCAGACAACTGTTAAACTGCGCCTGATTCAATCCTGATTGCGCCGCGTAATTTTTAAAGCTTTGGGTTCCCGTGGTCTTTCCCCATTCGGTCTGGCTGGCGAAAAGCTTATCCATGTAATTGTTGAATTTTCCCTGCTCGTTGGCGCATTCGGAAGCCAGCGCGGCGTTTTCCGCTTGAGGATGGATAGCGAGTGGAAGATGTTTGTAAACAAAAAGCACTTTATCTCCATAGTCCTTCAGCATTTTGGAAATTACATCTTCATGTAATTTTTTGCAATATGGGCATTGGAAATCCGAAAACTCCGTGATCCTGACTTTCGCGTCTGCCGGTCCGATTTTAATGTCAGAGTCGCTAATCTGGGGAAGTTCGATAAATTTTCCGGCTTTGATTCCCGCTTCCGCGGTATTCATCACGTATTTATTTTCTTTCTTTTCAAACAATGGCTGCACCTGGCTGAAAAAACTCGATTTTTCCAGTTCCTCCGAAAAAATAAAAGCCGGCAGGGATTTTACGCTGAAATCAGAAATTATTTTCTTACCTTCGTCGGAATTGCTGTCAACTTTCGAAACGGAAATCGTCGGCATCACGCGGCGGAGTGACACTAAGACATCATCGGGTTTGCACTGCTCGCATTTTTCATCCGTCAAAACCTGAATTTTAATGAGGGGATCGGTAAAAGCCACCCATGTTTTACCGTTGGATTCAAACACATCCGTTTTGTTGAGCGCTTTTTGGGAATAACCTCCACCTTTAGTCATTTGCACAACATCGACAAAAACACTGCCGATAAACAAACCGGCCAGCAAAATTACTATGGAAATTAAATTTTTTATTTTTTTCTTGTCCGCCGAAGCTTCAGTAAAGGCGGGATCCTTGCCTCCCATTGGATTTTCAATGGTTTCTATTTCCTTTTTTTCTTCCATTTGTTTAAAAAAATTAATTATTAAAAAATTTGGGTCATTCGGGCGGTAATTAGGGTCATTCGGGTCGCTGCTATTGTCCGCAAATTCCCCCCGCCTGAATGCCCTGGGCCTGCTGTTGGGGATTATCTTTTTGCGCTTTGGCTTTTTCAATCAAGTCCTTTTCAAGCTTATTAATGTCATAATCCCGCCTGATACCGGCTAATTTATAATCGTCAAAGCCGACAACCACTCTTTTCATTGCTTCAGTCTTCACTATCACTCCCAGTAAAATTCCCATTATTAAATACAGGGCAAGATTAATCTTGAAGTTTTTTTTCTTCAATTCCTCTATTTCTATCGGCAGTTCCGGCTGAAGTGATTCTTTTTTCATATTTTAAAAGTTAAATTATCAGTTTTTTTATAATATCATATCTCAAAAACCAGTCAACTTGACATAAATTAATTTTTATGCTAACATAGATAATTACGGCGATAAAGCCGAGTAATTTAAAAACTAAAAATAACCTGAAAAAAGGAGTGGTAGGTAAAGATGAATACCAAAGAATTAATAACAGAAAACGAATATTTAAAGAAGGTAGTTGAGGAATTACAGACAAAAATTACAGAATTAAACGTTGAAAACGAAACTTTAAAAATTGCTGTAATAACGGATCCATTAACAAAACTTTATAGCAGAAAAGGTATAATGGACTTATTCCGCCAGGAATACAAAAGGGCCGGCAGAGATGGAGTGAAATTAACCGTAATAACGTTTGACATTGACCATTTCAAGAACATCAACGACACCTACGGACATCCTGTTGGCGATGTGGTACTGGCAGAAATCGGAAAAATCATAAAGGAAAGAGTCAGAGAAACAGATAAAGCGGGAAGATTTGGCGGAGAAGAATTTATTATTCTACTTCCCCATACTGATACCGAGGGAGCGATAAGAGTCGCGGAGAGTATTAGAGCCGAAGTGGAAAAGTCCAATCCCGCTAACATTCAGGTGACGATCAGCGCCGGAATTATGGAATATGATTCGACTTCCAAGTTGACCATGGAAGAAGTTTTTAAAAAAGCAGATAACGCCCTCTACGCTTCCAAGCGTGGAGGCAGAAACAAAATTACAATAGCAAAGGCCAGCGAGTAGAAACTACTCCTGGCCTTTTTAATTTTCAAAAAATAGTAATTGCTAAAAAATAATTTTTCTTGCAACCAGACATTTACTTCAATACTTAGTAGTATTGAAGTAAATGTAAATTCGTTAGAAATTATAACTTTATTTTTTCTTGGTTTCATTCATCTGCTCTTCGGAAAACTGACCACTGGATTCCATCTGCTCCATTACTTTCTGTATCTTTTCCATATTCTCCGGTTTCATCGCTTCCCGCGTGATTTTCTCCCTTTCCTCCGGACTCATTTTTTCCAGTTTCTTCATGGCAAGCCGTTGAAGAAATCCCATATGGGGAACCCCGGAATTATTTTTCTTTTTAAACGGATTCCAGTTAATCATAAAAACAATAGAACATTAAAACACAAAAGCAACTTTTTGTTTTCATGTTTTTATGCTTTAATGTTTAATTTGATATTTATATATAGTGACCAACAGCGCCGAGGCAATGAATATTGAAGAATAAGTTCCGAATGTCACGCCGACTAAAAGAGCAAGAGAAAAGTGCCTGACGGATTCGCCGCCAAATATGTAAATCGCCAGTAAAGTAATTATTACGGTTAACGAAGTGTTAATGGAACGGATTAATGTTTCATTCAAGCTCCTATTCACGACTTCTGGAAATTTTTCTTTACTCGTCCCTTTCAGCAGATTTTCCCTTGTCCGGTCGTAAACCACGATCGTATCATGGACGGAAAATCCGAGAATCGTCAATAGCGCCGCGATGAATGGTACGCCGATTTCTATGCCTTTATAATGCCCCAGGACTGAAAAAACGCCCACTGTAATCAAAACATCATGGATGAGGGCTATTACCGCTCCAATGCCGTATTTCCATGATTCTACGGGCATGGAGACCTTACGAAATGCCCAGGATATATAGAGTAATATGCCGAGAACCGCCCAAGACATCGCCCACAAGGACTTTTTTTTCAGTTCTTTTGAGATTGACGAGTTGATGAATTCCACTCTCATCTGCTTGGCGCCCTCAGACCTTTCCGATATTTTTTTAAATGCTTCTCTATTCACCGCGTCGCTCTCGGACGCGTAGCGGATAATTGCCGAATCAGATCCCGTTTTTTGGACCGTTAGCCCCTGCAGATTGGCATCTTTTAATATTTCTTCTATCTTAATATTATCGGGGGGCTTGCCGGAGAATTTTATTTCCATCAGAGTTCCTCCGGTAAAATCAATACCAAAACGCAAGCCCCAGAAAATCAAGCTCAAAACGCTTAAGACCGTCAGGGTTATGGAGAAAATATAGGCGTATTTTGTTTTGGAGATAATATTCAACATAAAATTTTCAATTCACAATTTTAAATTTTCAAACAATTTTCAATAATTCAATTATCCAATTTTAAAATTTAATCATTGAAAAATTATAAATTGTTTAGAAATTAGAAATTGAAAATTAGAAATTAAGGTCTTAATATTATTTCCTAATCTCACTGTCAGCAACATCTTTTCTTTTCACCCCTATTAAATATAATTTATTGGAAATCCATTCTCTTACTAAAAATTTTATCAGCGTCCGGGAAATAACGACTGCCGTAAACATGGATACCAGAACTCCAACTATTAATGTCACCGCGAAGCCCTTGACGAATCCGGTACCCATCATCATTAAAATGAAAGCGGTGATAAGAGAAGAAACATTTCCGTCGCGGATTGATGTCCAGGCGCGTTTGAATCCCTCGTCAATGGCGCTTAAAATATTCCGGCCTCGCCTTATTTCCTCTTTAGTGCGCTCAAAAATCAAAATATTGGCGTCCACTGCCATTCCAATGGAAAGGACGAATCCCGCGATGCCCGGAAGCGTAAGCGTAATTTGCCAGGGAGTTCCGGACGACAATTTGAAAATAGAAATCATAATCGCGGAATATATGAGAAGCGCGAGTGAGGCGATTACTCCAAGAAAACGGTAGTAAAGAACCATAAAAATAATGACGAGAACAAGCCCGATTATGCCGGCTTTTAAACTTTTTTGAAGCGATATTTCTCCCAGTGACGCCTCCACGCTCTGCTGTGAAATCAATTCCAACGGCACGGGCAAAGCGCCTTCATTCAACCGCCTGGCCAAGTTTTTAGTTTCTTCAGTCGTAAAATCACCTGATATCACCGCGCTGCCACTGGTAATCTCTTCATTGACCCTGGGGGCGCTGATTGTTTGCCCGTCAAGATAAATCGCAATCGTTTTCCCGACATTCTTTTTAGTCAAATCCGCGAAAAGTTTCGTCCCTTCGCCATCAAATTGCAAGGAAACAACCGGTTCGGTTAGCCCCTGCCCTTGAAAATCAGCGCTCGCGCTTTTTAAATTTTTTCCTGTGAGCCCCGTTGATTTATATTTTAAATCAGGATACATATCGGCTGTCCTTTTCGCCAAAAGAATATGCGCGGAATGGACTTCCTTATTTTCTCCCTCCCCGCGGGAGTCAATGAATTTTATAATGTGCCAGCCAAATTGCGTTTCCACCAAAGCGGGATAAACTTTGCCGTTTTTCAGATTTCCTTCGAAAAGCACTTTGTCAAACTCCGGAACAAAAGTACCTTTTTTCGTAAATCCCAAATCCCCGCCCGCGTCTTTAGATCCGGGATCTTCGCTATATTTTTTCACCAGCTCTTCAAAATTTTCGCCATTTAAAGCTCTCTGCAATATTTCTTCCGCCTGTCTCTTCGTTTGTTCGTTGATTGAGTCAAATATTTTCTCCGTCTCCTTTATTTCCTCTTCAGTTTTTTCCTCTTTGAATTCCAAAAACGGCGTCTCTTTTATCATCTCTTTCGCTTTCTCTATGTCTTTGACGCCCGCCAGTTCCACGATTAGGCGGTGTTCGCTTCCCGACCGCGTAGTGTAAATCATCGGCTCGGCCACCCCAAAAGCGTTTACTCTCCGTTCGATAACATCCTGCGCCGCTTGCATCGCGTCATTCACTTTAGAACTTTCGGTATTGCTCAAATCGGCTTTGTATTCCAGATGAATCCCTCCCTGCAAATCCAGTCCCAGATTTATTTTCAGCTTATTCAGAGCGTTATAAACCGGCGGTATTTTTTTTACCGCATTGGGATACGAAACCAGCCCCGCGCCAAATGCAAGAACTATTATCAGGAGAAATTTGAGAAGAAGTTTTCTTTTTAGAGTCATCTACAATATTATTAACCAATTCTTTGAAAATATCAAGACCCCGGTATTTTAGCAAAATAATTATTAGCCAAAATGAGCACATTTTTTGAATTTTTGAAAGTAATTTTCTTGAGCGCCTGGGAATAGTCCAGCCACCGAAAGCCGACATGTTCAAAAGAAATTTTCACTTCTTTTTCCCGCGTTTCGGCTAAATAGTAGATAACTTGTTTTTTAATTTTTATTCCTCTTTGAACCTTCAGCCGTTTTTTTCTTTCTTTTCCTTTGGCAACATAAAAATATCCGATTTTTTTGCTGAATCCCGGAATTATTTTGATGTCCTGGATTCCGGTTTCTTCTTTTACTTCCCTTCGGAGCGTTACTTCGTCATTCTCGCCTTTTTCCTGATGCCCTTTGGGAAAATCCCAATGGCCGGACTTATAATGAAGCAGAAGATATTTATTTTTGCTGTTTACCCGCCGGAACAAAACCGCCCCGACGGATTTTTCAAAAGAAACCATATTGCTGGAATTAAAAATTGTGAATTAAGAATCAAAAATAATGCGGTGGCGTGTTTTAAATTATAACACACTAATTTTCCAAAAAAAATGGCAGAGATTTATTGAAATCACTGCCCCATGTTGAAGACCATTGACTGCCATGCCCTTCTCCACCGGAGCCAACTATACCGAACATGACCTGGCACAGTAAAATTTTTATGGCTGGAACTCATTTGAATTCTCGTCCCATACTGAACTGAACGTGACTCAGCAAAACATTAGCATTCAAAACATCATAAGCTGTGCTGAAAAATTTCGACGGGAATTCAAATGAATTCCCGTCCCGCGCAATACTTAAGCCATACGTAACAATACTCTACATAAACGGGCACTACATTGGCAAGTATTTATTTTGCCAGCAATGTCTTTGCATCAGTAATACATTCATCCCAAGTCAATTTGCCCTCAAATGATTCCTTGAGCCACTCCGGAAGACTGGCATAAAGGAACCGTCCGAACTGCTGGGAAATGAAGATAGTCACACCGGTATCCTTGGCGCTCCGCACATTGCGTCCGCGCACCTGAAGCGCTTCTATCATCACCCGCCAGTTCCAAATTTTCCAGCGCACGCTTCCATATCTTCGTTCTTCAAAAATCGTGAGCGGATCATGCGGATTGGGATATCCCGGCCGCAGAAAAAATGTCACTTGCGCAATCTTCTTAGGAAGATCCACACCCTCGCCATAGTTGGACACCGTGCCCACGAGAACATCGCTCCCACCACTCTTGAATTTTTCAGCGGCGACTCTGGGTTTTACGCCGTTGCCATAACTTATCGCCTCAACGCCTTCTTCTTTCGCCAACATCATAAACTTCTGCCTTTCCATCTCGGAAACAACCACAACGAGCGACCGTATGCCGGAATCAGCAAAGATTTTTGCCGCTTTTGCGACCTTGCGCAAAGAACGCGTAAGATCCTGCTTTCTTCTGGCCTTCATCGCAAGATTAGGCATGTCAGTCGATAGAAAAATTTTAGTATTTCTTGACGGAAAGTTAGACGGAAAAGAATAGAAAGAAAAATCTATCCCGGTTTCATATTTGATGATTTGGGGATCGCCGATTGTTGCCGAATAAGCCAGTGTTTTTTCAGGCAATATTTTTTGGATAAGTGGAGCCACATAATATGCCCTGATTACCAAGCGATACTGCGATTTTCCATTTCCATCCGAATCCTTCTCATAAAAAGCGTAAGTATAGTTGAGAGGATTTCTTTTGGCCGTCGGCAAGGAAAATTCCAATGACTTGAGATAACGGATCAGGTTGCGAGTGATCATTTCGGTTTTTTTCAGCACCTCACGCTGAGCAACCACATCAATGCCACCTCGCTTAACCGCTTCCTTGACGGCTTTCCGCATTTTTTTCGAATCGATTTTGTAAAGTTCTCTCAAGAGCTCGGCAACCTCGCCTGCTTTTAAAAGCGTTGCGGTTCTGGGTGGACGGCGCTTGATAATTTTCATCATCTTACGCCTGAATTCTGATATGATCTTGGCTTCGTTTGGAGAAATTTCCGAAAGGAGCTCGATTATCCTGTCTAAATAATAATCCGTAATCTCATAACTCAAAGAATTGCGGAAAACATTTGCCAACCGATGCACTTCATCAATCACTAGTCCGGCCGTCTCATCCCATTCTTTGGAAAAAAGATGGGTGAAAAGATAAAAAGACATAGTGCAGGCAATTATGTCTCCTCTTTTGGCTTCATATTTGGCCTGAAGATAGGGACACGGCTCAACTCCTCCAGCTTCGGTTTCTCCTGTTTCCTGATCTACCCGATGCGGACAATCCAACATTGAACATGGCGATTCATCGGCTGTCACATTGCCGTCTCTGTAATAAGGACAGAGATATTCATTACGTCCATAAACAACCTTAACATCGGGATGAAGTTCACGCACTTGATTAACTAATGTCTTATTTGGAACAATGTAGAAAAGTGGCGACTTACTCGAACTTTTCAACGCCTTCAAGAAAGTGTAGCCGATTGCAGTTTTACCTGAACCAGTCGGCAATTCTAAAAGCGTTGATGCATTTTTTTCTGCTGCTTCCAAAGCCAGCACTTGATTTTTCAATGGCTTTGGATATTGATCAACCGGAAAAAATTCCAGAAGATCGAGATATTTCTGATGTTTCATTTTTTCTCCTTTTTAAAGGACAAATGGGAAAGTGCCAAAGACACTTTTTATTCCCTTTCTGAAAATTCCAAATAATGAAATTCTCGGAAAGGGATGGCAGGAATTAGAATTAATTCCTGCCCCATGCGCGACACAACCCAACTACACCGCGCGCTGCTCCGCCGTACCCTGCTAAATCTGCGTTAAGCGTTCTGGCAGGAAATCCAAATAAATCCCCTGCTCCAAACTTTACTGCGCCGTCGAGAACCGCGCGCAACCGGACAAGACTAAACACTGCCTTGTCTATGATTCAAAGAACTTTTCAAAAATTTCAATGGTTTAAAATTTTTAGAAAATTTGGCAGAGTTTGAATTATCAGTGACTCTGCCCCAAGCTCTGGCGGACCGGACCGCTCACTGCGCTACTAACTCCTAGCTGGACCGAGCCACACACCACCGCACGTTACTTTACAATGCGCGCGATGTTCGGCCATATTCTGTATAATATTTCTTTTAGAGTAATTTCCGACTCAACTTTTGCCATCCAGATATTCTCTTTATTCATTTCAACATCTATAATCAAATTATTACTGCTGCCTTGAACAAAACTTTCTACTCCTGATACTCTTATTACAATCTCTTTCTCTTTTCTATCTCTGTTTTTCTTCCTCATTTCAATCTCCTTTTAAAATTATAAAGAACTCATTGGAAAAAAATTCTCCCTTCTAGAAATTTCAATTTTATTAAAATCTCTGAAAGAGATGGCAGGACAGAAATTCTTCTGTCCTGCCCCGCACCCTGCTGCGCCCTACCGCACTGAACTAAACAGTAGAGAACAGTTTTTATTGCAACTCTTAAGTACATTAGTAATTTCAGCAGGGACTCATTGAGTCCCTGCTCCGAACTCCACCGAACCCTGCTGGGGAAGGCAGTACGAAACTTAACCGCACAGAACGAAAGGTATTTTACTAAGTTTCTTTTATCTTCTCCCAGTTTTCTACCCGGAACCTTCCAAACTGTCCATTGCATGATGGACGGAAGTCCCCAAGGCCGACCATTCTTCCCGCTACCTTGAAAAGTTCCTTTATTTTTCCAGGCGAAACCTGTCCTTCATCCACTTCTATTGTCACTGCAAATGCCCACTCGTTAAAACGCGGGCGGGTGATACAAACCGCGGTTCCATCTTTGGGAAGCATGCCTCTTCTCCGGTCCACTTCCCATTTCGCATCTTGATCAATAAAAGGAATGAAAATTTCCACGATTGACATCAGTCCCGGAAGAATTGTGCTTTCTTTAGTGGAAATCTTCGTCTTGGCGTCATATGGAACGCGCCGGCCCGCTTCGCGCAAGCAACTGAATAAATAACTGGACGGCACGCCGACATTCCCGTTTTCATCCCGGATTATTTTCCTCTCAGCTTTCTGCTCCGGAGTTGAAACCATATCTTTTGGAGTACGCGCTCCTGCTCCGCCGTCAAGCTGATTGAGCAGTTCCTCTGTCGCTGGATTCATGAGAATCGGGGAAATTCCCCTGCAGGTTACCTTATATGTATTGATTTTCATCTGTTCAGATGTTTCCGTTTCCGGAAGCGTTGCTGTTTTTGGTGCCATTTTTACCTCCTAAAAAATTCAAGATTATTTTCCGTGGCAGAAGTGAAACTCCCGCCCCTTAGAATACCGCACGAAATATTTTCACCTCCTCCTCGCGCATAAAATCAAAGAACTTTCCAATTTAAAAATATAAGGAACCTGACAAACTAGCACGCAAAAACAAAAAAGTCAAGAAGGTTTCGACTTTATGCTTTATTTAAGCCATTTTTTAGTTATATTAACCAAAACACCACAATCCCGACGGATTTTTCAAAAGAAACCATATTGCTGGAATTAAGAATTATGAATAATGCAAGCTTACCTTTAAATATAATATCATATAACACAATCCTTCGGCCGAACAGTTGTGTTATATGTTAAATTTCTTCTAAATTATATTGAACCATCTTATCAGAATCGTCAAAAACAAAATTACCTTTGAATTTTTTGTTTTCCAAAAAAAGCGGAAACCAGTGGGGATCGTCCGACCACATGGAATGGAAGGGTATTTCATCAATATGGAACCATTCCGGTTTCATTTCTTCGCTTTCAGTCGGTTCGCCCTCAATTTTTTCGGCTTTAAAAATATGCACTTCCAAAATTTCCGGTTTATTTGTCCACGAAAATTCAAGCACGCCGATTAAATCCAGCTCTTTACATCTGATTCCGGCTTCTTCAATTAGTTCCCTTTTAGCCGCCTCTTCCACACTTTCGCCGTCATGAACTTTCCCGCCGAATCCATTATACCGTCCTTTTCCAAAACCCCTTTTCTTCATTCCTAAAAGAATTTTATTTCCCTGATGAATTATGCAAAGAGTCATTATTTTCTTACTTCCCATGGCATTTTTTGTATTTATTGACAGGGCTATATATAAATTCTAAGATAATAATATTGCGATAAGCTGTTGGCCAAGCTTATCATACCTGCCTTGCCGTATGAATACAGAAAGGCGCAATTAGGCCCCCGGCGGAGTAGTTAGTTTGCAAAGCACTCTGATTACTCCGGTCCCGGGATTTTTTATTTCCCGCAACATTTTTTATATTTAATTGACTTACCAGTATTTGGATCAGTTTTTCCGCACGGACAGGGATCATTGCGGCCGACTTTATCTTTATTGATAATCGGCTTTTGTTTTATTTCTTCACTTTCGCCAGATTCAGACGGCTTTATATTATTTTTTCCGCCGAATTGCCCGATGCTTTCATCCGCCCCTTTGAATTGCATATTTTTTTCCTGCTCCTGCGTTTTTTGCGTTCCAGCCGGAACCATTGAAATCCTGAACATCGTCCGCACTATCGCCGATTGGATATTTGCGACCAGGTGTGAAAACATATCAAAGGCCTCCCGTTTATATTCCACCAAAGGATCCCTCTGGCCATAACCGCGGAGCCCTATTCCCTGCCTGATATAATCGATTTCGTCCAAATGATTCATCCAGTAATTGTCAATCGTTTGGAGCGCGACTAATTTTTCAACGCGCCTCATATTTTCCGGACTAATCTCCGCTTCTTTTTGGTTATAGGCCTGTTTCATCAGATCCACCAGATAATCCAGCATCGCGCCTTTTTTCTCAATTTCATTTTTTGACTTATCGCCGCGGATTGTTTCAAAATTATTCCTGGCTTCTTCCTTAATTGGAAATATATTATTCGCCTCATTGAAAACGCAATCAATATCCCAATTGACTTCTTCGTCAATGCAATGAAGCGAGACAATTTTTTCCATTTCGTCTTTGGCGTCATCAGTTATATTATTTTTAATATCTTCCTTTCCAAGTATTTCCTTCCTTTTTTTGTATATCACTTCCCTTTGCTTATTCATCACATCGTCGTATTCCAGAACATGTTTCCGGATGTCAAAATTAAAACCTTCTATCTTGGACTGGGCGCTTTCAATGGTCTTGGAAATTATTTTATTCTGGATCGGCTGGTCCTCGGGAAGGCCGAGGGTATCCATCATATTTTTGAGCTTATCCCCCCCAAATCTCCTCATCAGTTCGTCTTCAAGGGAAACAAAGAATTGCGACATTCCGGAATCCCCTTGCCGTCCGGCGCGTCCCCGCAATTGATTGTCAATGCGGCGCGCTTCATGCCGTTCAGTGCCTAAAATAAAAAGTCCGCCTAGTTCCCGCACTCCTTCTCCCAATTTTATATCCGTTCCTCTTCCCGCCATATTGGTAGCGATTGTCACGGAGTTTTTATGCCCGGCTTCAGCGACAATCACCGCTTCTTTTTCATGCTGTTTGGCGTTAAGAACTTCGTGATTCACCCCTTCCCTTGAAAGCAAAGCGCTTAAATATTCCGATTTTTCAATGGCAATCGTTCCGACCAGGATTGGCTGGCCGGCCTTGTTTATTTCTTTTATTCTTTCAACAATCGCATTGAACTTTCCTTCTTCCGTCTTGTAAATCATGTCGGGGTGATTAATTCTTATCATCGGCTTATTGGTTGGAATTTCAGTAACATCCAGTTTATACACTTTGGCAAATTCCTCCGCGCTGGTAATCGCCGTGCCGGTCATTCCCGAAAGTTTCTTGTACATCCGGAAATAATTCTGGAAAGTTATAGTGGCTAATGTTCTTGATTCTCTTTGCACCTGCACGCCTTCCTTGGCTTCAATCGCCTGGTGAAGCCCTTCGCTGTAGCGCCGTCCCTGCATCAGCCGGCCCGTGAAATCGTCAACGATAATCACCTGATCGTCCTTCACGACATAGTCCCTGTCGCGCTTAAAAAGAACCTCGGCTTTAAGCGACTGCTCCAAGTGGTGAACATAATTTATCTTTCCCGGCTCATATAAATTACCCATTCCCAGAATCTGTTCTACTTTATTTATTCCATCGTCAGTGAGCGTAACCGCTTTCATTTTTTCGTCAATTTCATAGTCGTCCTTTTCCTTGAGGCGCGGAATTATCTGGGCGAATTTTTGATACATTTTGGTTGATTCGGTGTCCGGCGCGGAAATAATGAGTGGGGTGCGCGCTTCATCAATGAGAATAGAGTCCACTTCGTCAACAATGGCATAATTCAATTCCCTTTGGCTCATTTGTCCCAAATCCTGCACCATATTGTCCCGCAGATAATCAAATCCGAATTCATTGTTAGTGCCGTAAGTGATGTCGGCGTTATAGGCGTCTTTCCTGCTCACCAGCTTTAGATTTTCCATTTCCACGCTCACTTCGTCGCTGTCAACAATTTTCGGTTCGTAAATATACGACGCGTCATGGATGATGCAGGCCGTGGAAATTCCGAGGAAATGAAAAATCGCGCCCATCCAGTTGCAGTCCCTTTTAGCCAGATAATCATTGACAGTGACAACATGGGCGCCTTTTCCTTCCAGTGCGTTGAGATATAAAGCCAGCGTCGAAGTCAGGGTCTTGCCCTCTCCGGTTTTCATCTCGGCGATTTTTCCCTGATGAAGGATTATCCCGCCTAAAAGCTGAACGTCAAAATGGCGCTCGTTTATCACCCGGTCGGCCGCTTCCCGAACTACCGCAAAGGCCTCCGGCAGTATTTCATCCAGCGACTTGCCATTTTTTAATAATTCTTTAAATTCAGTTGTCTTATTCTTCAGCTCTTCATCGGAGTGTCTGGCGATTGCCGGCCCGAGTGAATTTATTTTCTCCACGATCGGCCGCATTTTCGCGATTTCCCTTTCATTGGAACCGAAGATTTTTTTGAAAATGGACATTTGTTCGAATAATGAATAAAGAATTATGAATTATGGAAAACAAAAAAATACCCTTAATTCGTAATTCCTGATTCATAATTCCTTTAGTTATTCTACAAAAAAAATCCCCCTTAGTCAAAGAGAGGTTTTCATATAACACACTGTAAAATAATCAGTTTATAAATTTGAAAGTGGAAAGGATTTTATCTTTATTTTTAAAACCGCGCGTTTTCATCAATTACAACTCTCTTTTTTATCGATCTTCTTCCTCTTTTTCTCAAGTCCCTCATTTTTTCCTTGTCTTTTCTGATCTGGTTCTTTAGCTCGTCTTCTACCGTATCAATTGAACCTTCAATGCTGGAAGTCGTGTTTTCCGCCCGATAGAGATTGTACGGCGTTTTAACCATCACTTCCACCCGGAATTTCCCTTTTTTATCCAGATCAATTTCCACTTCCACGCGAAGGATTTTGTGCAGTATTTTTTCAATCGTCGCCAGCCGTTTGCGGATGTAATTTTCCGTCCGTTCGTCAATTTTCAAGCCCTTGAAAAACAGGCGCATATTGGACATATTTTCTATAGTCATACTTAGTTGATGTTTACTAATTACAAATCACTTACGAATATACTAATTTATCATCAAGATATTCGTATATTCGTACTAAATTCGTAATTCGTAAAGAAATCAAAATCCTAAATACTGCACTTCCTCTTTCAGCTCCACCCCAAATTTATCCCTCACCTGCTGTTTTATAATGCTTGCTAGCATTATAACATCTTCCGCGGTGGCATTGCCAGTATTGACGATATAATTGGCGTGCTTCTCGCTCACCTTTGCTCCGCCGATTTGTCTTCCCTTCAAATCCGCTTGTTCAATAAGCCACGGCGCCGGCACTTTACTTTCTTTGCTTTTTTTCCCTGTCTCTTTTTCAAATTCTTCAATAATTTTCGGATTATTAACGACTGGATTGACGAAAAAAGATCCGGCGCTCGGCATTCCTTGCGGCTGGACAGAAATTCTTTTTTTTATAATTTCCTGGATTTTTTTCCGGCCTTCCTCCTTATTCCCTTTTTGTAATTTAAAAACCGCAGACAAAATTATTAAATTTTTATTCTGCTTGAAAACACTATCCCTGTACTTAAAATTACAGTCGCTTAATTCATAATTCTTAATTCCTAATTCTTCCGTATTCAGCACGCTGACTTTTTTTACCACATCAGATGCGTTGCCGCCAAATGCTCCCGCATTGCCACGCACCGCCCCTCCGACCGTTCCCGGAATCCCTGCTGCCCATTCAAGGCCGGTCAATCCGCTGTTTACAGATTCTCTTACCGCTTTAGCCAAGGGAACGCCAGCGCCGCATTCTAAAGATGAATTATGAATTAGGAATGATGAATTATGCATTTTAATAACTAACCCGTCAAAACCTTTATCACTCACCAATAAATTACTGCCACCGCCCAGGATAAAAAAATCCAAATTATTTTTTTTGGCGTAATCCAGCGCTTCCAATAATTCCTCTTCATTTTTAACTTCAATAAAAAACTTCGCCGGCCCACCGATGCGGAAAGTCGTGTAATTAGAAAGTGAAATATTTTTTTCTAATTTAATCATCTGGTTATTATAGAATATATTTGCTAAATTTTCTATGAATTAATTTTCTGGCTTCTTCGACTAAAATAATCGAAAAGCCAACGGGTATGAGAATGAGCCAGTCCGACAATTTTAGCGGCACAGTATGTAAAATTTTCTGAAGCGCCGGAGCATAAATAGCCAAAATTTGCAATGTTATGACAATAAGCGTGGCGAGAATTAAATATCTATTAGAAAAAAATTTCATTCGGAAGATTGATTGGAACTCGGAACGGCAATTCCAAGCGTTGAACCATTGGAAGATCGCCAACAAAGTCAGAGAAATAGTCCATGCCTTGGTTAAGTCCTCTTTAAAATAGCTGCCGAAAAGCGCAAGAGTTCCCAGCATCATTGGCAAAGCCATTAAAAACATTCTTTTAATCATTAATTTATCAACCAACCTTCTTTTGTTTCCTAAAGAATTTTCTTTCAGCAATCCGTCTTCTTTCGGTTCCATCGCCAAAGCCACATCTAAAAAACCGTCCGTAATCAGATTGAGCCAAACTATCTGAACCGCCAAAATAGGCAAAGGATATCCGATAAAGATCGCTCCGATAATTGTCAGGACCTCGCCAATACTGGTTGAAAATAAATATAATATTACTTTTTTAATCGTCTTATATATATTCCTGCCCTCTTCCACGCCGAAAACTATGTTTCCAAAATTATCGTCTAAAAGAACAATGTCCGAGGCCTCCTTAGCCACCTCCGTCCCGCTTTTCCCCATCGCTACGCCGAGATCGGCGGCGACTAATGAAAGGGCGTCATTAACCCCGTCTCCGGTCATCGCGATTATTTCTCCCCGCTCTTTGTAGGCCTCAATTATTTTCATCTTGTGTTCCGGATTGACTCTGGCAAAAATGCTGACTTCAGGCAATATTTCCGCGAGTTCTTTTATGCTTGCTTTTTCGATTTCTTTCCCCGTTATTACTCTGCTTGAATTGGATGAATAAATTATTCCTGCTTCTCTAGCAACCGCTTCCGCCGTTATTCTGTGATCCCCCGTTATCATTACAACTTTAATGCCTGCCAAGCGAGTGCGCAGAACAGCGTTTCTGGCATCTTCCCGAAGGACATCTTTCATGCCTAAAAAACCGACAAAAACAAGGGGTGAAAGATTATCAACATCTATATTTTTTTCGGATACCTTGGTCATTGCAAGCGCGATGATTCTTAATCCTTTTCTCGACATTGAAGCAAATATTTTTTCCAATTCCTCTCTTTTTTCATCATCAAGGACGTGGGACTTTATTCCTATCTCTATTTTATCGCATAGCGCCAAAACGTTTTCGGGAGCTCCGGCAACCGATAAAAAATTAATTTTCTCTTCCTGATTCAGAGTGGCGTGAATTTTGTTTTTATAGTCAAATGGGATTTCCGCGATCCGTGGCGACTCGTCTTCCGATATTTCCCTGCGGAATCCCAATTTTTCAGAAAAAACAAGCATAGCGGCTTCCGTGGGATCTCCGAAAACCTGCCATTTACTCAAGCTTTCAGAAAAGGCCAATCGGGCGTTGCAGCAAAACTCGCTTATTTTTCCCATTAGCAATAACTCTTTGTAATTTGACGCGTTCACCGCCTTTCCTTTCAAATAAACATCTCCCTTGGGTTCATATCCGAGCCCGCTGATCTCAAAAAATCTGCCGTTGACAAAAACTTTTTCAACCGAAAGTTCATTCTTTGTTAACGTGCCGGTTTTATCCACTGCGATTACTTTTGCCTGCCCCAGCGCTTCCACCGCCTGCAACTTTTTTACCAGTACATTCTTTCTGCTCATCCTCCGTACTCCGGTTGCCAAAACTAAAGTCATGACGATTGGCAGTCCTTCCGGAATGACAGAAATCGAAATTGCCACAGCGGTCTTAAATATCTCCCGCCAGTCAAAATTATAAAGCGAACCTAAAACAGATAACATTAAAACTATGGCAAAGACCACTGCCATAATAATTTTGGATAATCTTGCAACTTCCTTTTTTAAAGGGATTTCGCTTTCAATTTCGGCGATTTTTTCCGTTATTCTTCCGATATACGTATTGGAGCCGGTGGCGATAACCACCGCCCTGCCATTGCCTCCTATCGCGCCAGTTCCCCGAAAAATAATGTTACTTTGATCGGCAATCGGAGTATTTATATTCTGGATGGCGCTTGTGATTTTGTATTTGTAAATTGATTCTCCCGTGAGAGTTGACTCATCAACCCTGAAACTATTAGAACGAATAACTCTGGCGTCAGCCGGAATTTTTTCTCCTTCTTGGATAATCAAAATATCACCGGGAACCACTTCTTCATCCGCAATTATGATTTCTTTTCCGTCTCTTAACACTGTCGCATTGGTCTGAATGAATTTTTTTAGCGCTAACATGGTGTTCTTCGCTCTTCCTTCCTGAACCGCGCCGACAATGGAATTGAAAACGATAACAAATAAAATAACCAGCCCATCCGCGTTTTCCCCGGTGGCGAACACAATAACCATAGCCAAAAGTAGTATGTAGATAAGCGGACTTTGAAACTGACGGAGAAAAATCAAAAAAAAGCCCTCCGGTTTTTTTTCTGGAAGTTTATTCAATCCATAACGCGACAAGCGATTTCTTGCCTCCTTCTCGCTTAAACCGCCTGCACTGGAGCTCAAGTTTTCTATAGTTTCCTCTGCGGTAAGCGTGTGGTAGATTTTTTCCATTTTTCAAAAATTTTTACGCCGATAAATTTAGCCCGCCGATTTCAGGATTTTCCGGTAAGCGGCAACATAATTTTCCGCCATCTTTTCCGCTGAAAAATTTTTCTTCACATGTTCGTGGCAATCCAGGCGATTGATTTTATCGAGTTCTTTAGTCCTGCTTGCGGCTTCGTCCACATTATCACAGATGAATCCGGTTTTCTTATCAACAATAATTTCGGGCGCGGAACCCCTTCGCATCGTGATGACCGGCGTTCCGCAAATCATGGCTTCAACAAAAAAAAGCCCGAATGGCTCCTCCCATTGGATCGGAGCCAGTAATGCTCTCGCATTGCCAAGGAGTTCAACTTTTTCTTCATGGCCTATTTCTCCGATAAATTTTATTTGCTCACCGTTAATCATGGGTTTGACATTTTTTTCGAAATATTCTCTGTCGGAAGCATCCACTTTTGCCGCCATCATAAGCTTCACGCCAGCTTTTTTTGCTATTTGAATTGCCTGAACCGGTCCCTTTTCCGGAGACATTCTCCCTAGAAAAGCAAAATATTCTTCCGCTTTTGGAAAATATTTAAATTTTTTAATGTCAATACCATTATAAACATTGGAAATGTAATTTAATTCCGGCATTGGTTTTCTCTGATTGTAGCTAATACTGACATAATTAGCGTCTTTATAAGTTCCGAATGTTTTCTGCGCATAAGAAGCATCCAGCGGACCATGTAATGTTGTAATAATAGGGATCTTAATTAATTCTCTATAGGGCAATACCCTCCAACCGATATGATTATGGACTATATCAAATTTTTCTTTATTCAAGCTGGAAATAACTCTTCCTACGCCTATATATTTATATATTTCTCTCATTTTCGCGTCCTGGCATTCCGGAAGGTTTCTTATTGATTCATCAAAAACAGCTTCAAGCTTGGCGCTTGTTTTTGAATCACCGGTTCCAAATAATGTCACGTCATGGCCCATACCAACTAGCTGTTCTATTAAGTTGTATACGACCAGCTCCGTTCCGCCATACTTTACGGGTGGAACTTTCTCCTCAAATGGAGACAGTATTGCTATCTTCATATTTTTGTATTTGATATTTTATTTGTTTAAAATTTTATGATAAGCTTTTTCATACCTGTCCACCA
>MFRX01000009.1:17725-22131 GCA_001784725.1 Candidatus Moranbacteria bacterium RIFCSPHIGHO2_02_FULL_40_12b | reverse complement strand
CCGAATGGCTCTTCCCACTGCAATGGAAAAACAAATGCTTTGGCACTTTTTAAATACTTGAAAATCTCAGACCGTGAAACCATACCCATATAATTAACTAATTTGCCGTCTATATTTGGCTTGATTTCTTTCATCCAATAATCCTCTTGCGCGTTATTTGAGCCAAAAATATATAGTTTTGTCTTTGATTTTTTTGCCACTTCAATGGCTTCCTTGACACCTTTGCTAGGATGAATTCTTCCGGCAAAAACAATATAATCTTCCTTTTTTTCAGAAAACGGAATTTCTTTGGTATTGACACCATTATAGGCAGTAATGGCGTATCTTAAATCAGGCAATGGTTTTCTCTGATTATTACTGATACTGGCATAATACTGCGTCCTCTTATAATGCTTTAAAATATCAACTCTTTCCTTTTTTAATTGGCTGTGTAGTGTTGATAAAGTTGGAGTGTCAGATAAGGCAGCGAAATGAGCCGATCTGATGTCAAAATGACTGTGGATTATGTCAAAATATCCTTTTTTTGCCATCTGATAAACTTTCGATATCAATAAATATTCAAAATCCACATGCTCGGAAAGCTTATTGAGATTCCAGGATGATTTTCTGTTAACGCTTACAAGTTTTGCTTTGGTTTTGGAGTCCCCCGATGCAAAAAGGGTTACGTAATGCCCCCTGCGCACTAGTTCTTCGGTCAGATAATGAACCACTAGTTCTGGAGCTCCCGACCATCCTTCTGGCACATTTTTTTCAGGAGGAAAAGGAGGTATTGTTATTACATTTGAAGCTAAAATTGCTATCCTGATCTTTTTCTTTTTTATTTTCATAAAAATTTTTTTATTTATTAAATTTATTTTTATTTTTTCGCAATTGTATCAAATAATTTGATTATATCTTTAGATATTATTTTCCAAGTAAATTTATTTTCGATTCTTTTCAGGCAATTATCTGAATAACAATTTTTATTCTTATCCAAGACCTTTAATATTTTATCAGCTAAATCCTTGTAATTTCTCGGCAATGCCAATAGGCCTGTCACGCCGTTTTTAACTGTATATTTTAATCCGCCTGTATTCGATGCTACTACTGGAGTGCCGCAAGCCATTGCTTCTAACGGAACTATGCCGAATGGTTCATAGTATGAGGGGACAACAACCACATCAGCGATATTATAATATCTAATAAGGGATTTTTGTTTTTTAGGACCCAGAAATTTAACCTTTTCCTTAATATTTAATTCATCAACGATTCGGCAGTAGTGCTGAAGCTCTTCTGCTTCCATCTCTTTTTGATCTTTACCTTTTCCTCCCCCAATGATAATCAGTATCGAGGACGGATGTTTTCTTAATATCTCATTGAATGCGAATAACAATGTCCCTATGCCTTTTCTCCTTTCGAACCTTCCGACATACAGGATACATTTGTTAAAAGTTGCGGCATCAATCCTGTCATCAATTTTTATTAAACTTTTATTTTTAATCGGGTGAAACAGATCAATGTCCACTCCAATAGGTATCACGCAAATCTTATCCGGATCGATATTAAAAATGTTTTCTATTATTTTTTTTTCCACTGGACTTGTAGATATAATCCTCGCGCAATTCATGGCTATTTCTAATTCTGTCTTCATTCTTTCTTGAAATACAAGATGGTTATTTTTCAATAATCCCAATTTTTTTAGAGTTTCATACCTGATTTTCCCGATTGAATGATAAAGATGAACAATCGGCAATTTTAATTTTTTTTCTATCTTTAGTGCTATCTTTGCAGAAAACCAATAATTTGAAAAAATAATGCTGTAGTTCATTTTTTTATTCCTTATCCTCTGCATTATATTGTCTGCAAATTCATCCACTAATTCCAAGAAATTATCCCTTGGAATATATCGTTTAGGACCGGCTTTTACTCTTATTACCCTGTAATGTTCATTGACTTTAACGACTTCGGACTTGTTTTTATTATCCCATCTTGTATAAACGTCAACAGAAACTCCCAGCCGGCTTAAAAAATAAGACAGATTGTGTACGTAAATATTTTGGCCGCCGGCTTCTCTTGAGCCGATTTCCGCCAAAGGATCAGCATGATCCGAGATAAGTAAAATTCGCATAATTTTTAAATTATTCTTTACCCTCCGCTTTTCTCGCTTCTTCAAATAGAAACACCACCAAGGTCGCCGCGATTACCACCAGCCAGTCCTTCCAGTCAATTGGCAGTAGATGCAGGTATTTTTGGCAGAAAGGCGCGTACATAAATGTTAGCAGAATCCCGACTGAAATGAAAATCGCGCCGATAGCGTACTTATTTTTGAAAAATCCCAGTTGAAACGGAGAAAGTTTTTCGCTTCTCGATTGCATAAGATTGGCCATCTGGGTCATAGAAATAACGGCATAGGCCGCCGTTGTTGACTTAATATACAACAGTGAATCCGTCGCAATGCGTTCCCCAAAATTCCAGCCGCCCCGCGTCATTGACAGAATAAACGCCACTACCGCGCCTGTTGCCATAATCATTCCTACATATATTATTCTCCTGAACCCCTTCCAGCTCATTACGCCGTCTTTCGCGTTGGAAATTCTTTTGTGTTCTTTGCTTTTTTTGTGATCCGGCTCTTCCGGCTCCAATCCCAGGGAAAAAGACGGAAAGATATCGGTTCCCAAGTCAGTTGCCAGAATTTGAACGGCGGTAAGCGGCGCTGGAATCTGAAGCAAAACCCCGAAAAGAACGGTAAAGAGTTCGCTCCCGTTAGAAGTGAAAACATAATGGACAAATTTTTTCAGATTTTTATATATAGTCCTCCCTTCTTTTATTCCCTTCACAATTGAAGAGAAATTATCATCCAACAAAATCATATCCGCGGCTTCTTTGGAGATGTCCGTTCCAATTATCCCCATCGCTACGCCGATGTCCGCCTTCTTGAGCGCCGGCGCGTCGTTGACACCGTCGCCGGTCATGGCGATAATCTCGTTGTTATTTTTCAAAATTGTCGCTATCCGAAGTTTCTGTTGCGGGGCAATTCGGGCAAAAATGATATTCTTCTCATCAATTTTCCTGAAAATTTCCCTGTCGTTCAGAGTGTCAATGGTTCTGCCGTTAATTATTTCATATGTCCCCTCGCCATCAATCAAATTTACTTTTTTCGCGATCGCTCTAGCGGTGATTTCATAGTCGCCCGTAATCATAATCACTTTAATCCCCAGGTTTTTGCATTCTCCTATCGCATTCGCCACATCCTTTCTCGGCGGATCTATCATCGCCATCATTCCCACCCAGATCAAATCTTTTTCTGCTTCATCCGCCATAGCGTTGGCGGCGGCGAATTTTTCATTTTCATATTTCTCCGAAATACTATCTAAATTCCTATACGCAAAAGCCAAAACCCGCAACGCTTCGGAAGACATCTGGTTATAAATTTTTCTGGCTTCTTCTTTTTCTTCGGTTGTAAATTCGCTGATTTTATTCCCTGATATTTTTTGGGAACATAAATTCAGAAGCATGTCTGGCGAACCCTTTACGTAGGAAACAGCATTATTATTTTTATATATGACGCTCATCCGCATCCGATCGGAGGAAAAAGTATTTTCACTTATTTTTTTCTCTCCTGACTCGTAGAATCCTTCTTGGTTGTTGTATTTTTTTCCCGCGACAATGATAGCTCCCTCGGTCGGGTCTCCGATTATCTTACAGACCCCTTTTCCCTTAATCAGATTAGCGTCATTGCAAAGCGTTCCTATTTTAAAAAGCAAACCGAGATTTTTTATTTCTTCCGGATTAATAATTTTTTTAGCCCGGTAAAAATTCCCTTCCGGCGCGTATCCTTCTCCGGAGACATCAATAATTTCATCGTTAACCGCAATTTTCGTAACTGTCAGTTCATTCTTTGTAATTGTCCCTGTTTTATCCGTGCAGATTACGGAGACCGACCCCAGCGTCTCAACCGCGTTCAATTTTTTTGCCAGCACATTGTCTTTGAGAAGCCGCTTCATCCCGAGCGAAAGAGCGACGGAAATCGCCGCCGGAAGCCCTTCAGGAACAACTGAAACCGCCAGCGCCAGCGCGAAAAGAAAATTCTGGTAGAGCGACATTTTGAAATACTGTCCGGCAACAACGACAATTCCTCCGATAAGAATTGCCAGAATAGTGACATCCCTTCCCAGTTTTCTCATTTGTTTCTGCATGGGAGTTAGAACTTCCGCCACTTTTTGCGTTAAATCCGCGATTTTCCCCAGTTCCGTGTCCATCCCGGTTCCCGTCACTAAAAATTTCGCTTCGCCTGTCGCAATCGTTTCACCCATAAAAACCATATTGTCAATATCGGCCAGCGCTACGTTTTTTTCATTTATGACTTTTGCTGATTTTAATTCCGGCCTTGATTCGCCGGTGAAAACAAAGCTGTTTACTTTAAAATC
>MFRX01000009.1:0-17706 GCA_001784725.1 Candidatus Moranbacteria bacterium RIFCSPHIGHO2_02_FULL_40_12b | reverse complement strand
ATAACCAGGGTCTTGTCGGTAGTTAATTTTTTGATGCCGTCCAATATCCTTTCGGCTTTAAATTCCTGGAAAAAACCGATTGCAGCGTTAATAAAAACGATAATTAATATTATCGCCACATCCCGCGTTTCATGAAAAGCAAATGCCAGTCCCGCCGCCACTAGAAGAATCCAGACCAACGCGTCGTTGAATTGGTCTAGAATTAATTTCGCCCATTTCCAATTCTGCTTTTTATCAATTTTATTCCTTCCAAATTCTTTTAGCCGTTTTATTGCTTCTTCCTCTGAAATGCCTTGAAAAGAAGTATTGAATTTCTTTAATACTTCTGCGGGGGTTAGGTTGTAGATATTTTTATTTTGTTTTGGCATTATTATTTTTTATTTTACTTTACTAAATATTTTTCCAAAAAG
The DNA here is from genome assembly GCA_001784725.1 of Candidatus Moranbacteria bacterium RIFCSPHIGHO2_02_FULL_40_12b. Lineage (GTDB taxonomy): Bacteria > Patescibacteriota > Minisyncoccia > Moranbacterales > 2-12-FULL-40-10 > 2-12-FULL-40-10. The sequence continues at coordinate 17,296 of MFRX01000009.1, read as the reverse complement.
TCATTTCGTAACATATGAGCTTGAGAGATTTTACTTTTGTCTCCAGAAAAATGTTCCCTTCTAATTTCTTCATTAATTTCACTATCTATAACAAATCCAAATCTTTCAATAAACTTGGGATGTTTCGCAATAATCCATGATGTAGCCTGTATAGTTTCTATGTTTTTATTCTCATTTAATATTTCAGCTAATTTTTGCAAGCCTGCCTTAAATTTGATTGCTAAATTCTCTACTTTTTCCTCTGGCAACATGTGTATATGAATACTATCGCTTTTTATTTCATAAGAAAGTAACTCGTTAAGTTTCACGAATTCTTGGCTGGTCCCAGCTTCACGTACAAAAATCTCTGGCCTTTCTATTTTCAAATCAATAAACGGCTTAATAATTTTTACGACTTGGTCTTTAAATTTTTTTCTCGTCTTTATGTTAATGCATTTTTCTAATTCCGTTTTCATTATTTCTTTGTTTTCTAAAAAATCTAACCTATCAATTTGCTCTTTCAAATCATCAATTCTCTCCTGCCCAGTATCATAGGAATCAAAAAGCACGCCAATTTTTGTTTTCGCTATTGCTATTATATGTTTCCTTTTGCTTTCGCTGTCTTTTACAGCTGCAGCATTTTCAACACCCTCCTGTTTTTCAGGCGTTTTTATTTCTTCTTCCGGCGGTTTTTTACCAGGTTGCAGTGGCCCCTGCCATTCATGATTCATACAATTTCTTCTATTTTTAACATCGCTCCGTTTAAATTATTATTAATCTCATCATTCCAAAATCTAATTACTATAAAACCCAATTCCTTAAAATGCTTGGTTCTCTCGCAATCATATCTTTCCTGATTTTCTTCTTTATGATGCCAACCGTCAATTTCTATTATTATCTTTTTCTCAAAACAAATAAAATCTACGACGTAATGGCTTATTGGATATTGCCTTCTGAATTTTAAATTATTAAATCCTCTGTTTCTCAATCTAGACCAAAGAATAATTTCCTGAGGAGTGGAATCTTTTCTTAATTTTCTGGATATTTTAGTTTCTATTTTCATTTTAATTGCCCCTCATCTGTCCTCCGGACATCTTCTCCCTAAAGGAGAAGAGGATAAAAAAAATCCCCCTCTCCCTCTTGGGAGAGGGATTAAGGGTGAGGGGATTTCAATTTCTCCGCGACTTCAAAGACGTTGCCGGCGCCGATGCAGAGCACGATGTCGTTTTGTCCGATTCTGTTTTTCAAATAATCAACTACCTCTTTGATTGTGGCAATATATTCCGCCTTTCCGAAATCGTACTTGTTTATTTGGCTAACCAAGTCTCTTGAGCTTACTTTGCCGGATTTTTCCCGGGCGGAACCGTAAATATCCAGAACGATTACCTTGTTGGCGTCGCTAAAACTTTGGGCGAAATCCGCAAGTAATACTTCAGTGCGCGAATAAGAATGGGGATGGAAAACCGCGATAATATTTTTATCCGGATAAATTTCCCTGGCGGACTTAAGGGTCGCTTTTATTTCCTCCGGATGGTGGCCATAGTCGTCAATAAGAATGGCTCCGTTTCTTTCCCCGATATATTCGAACCGGCGCGAAGTTCCTTGAAAATTATTCAAGGCCTCTTTTACTTTTTCCAAACCCAAACCTATTTTATGGCAAACTGCGATTACGGCCGCCGCATTTGAAACGTTATGTCTTCCCGGCAGTTTTATTTCAAATTTGCCCAGACCCTTTCCCTTAAACGCCACTTCAAATTTTTCTCCGATAATTCCGGGAATTAATTTTTTTACCCTGGTTATAATGAAATCATTATTTTTACTGAATCCATACTTTAAAATTGCGCAGCGCGCCGACTTGCCGATTTCAGCTACATTCGCGTCATCTCCGCAACAAACCAAAAATCCCGTTTTAGGAATCTTCGCGACAAAATCGGAAAAGGCCTTTTTATATTCGGAAAAATTCGGAAAAAAATCAGGATGATCCCAATCAATACTGGTTACGACTGCGGCTTTCGGTCCGTACAATTTCAATTTATTCTGGAATTCATCCGCTTCCAGCACAAAAAAATCTCCTTTGCCGACCAAGGCGTTTGATCCCCAGTCAATAATCCGGCTTCCGATAACCGCTGTCGGATCCACGCCGCAATATTTCATTACTGAACTCAACATTGCGGAAGTAGTTGTCTTCCCGTGAGTTCCGCAGACCGCGATGCCATACTTTTTGTTGAATAGTTCGCCCAAAATCTCCGGATAGCTTAATATGGGCAGGTTTCTTTTTTTTGCTTCGGCCAATTCAATATTATTACTCTCGTTATAGGCGGTTGAATAAATCACGACATCCGCGTCATTAGGAATATTTTTCGCGGAAAATTTTTCAAAATATTTTATGTTTAATTTTTCCAGGACTTTATCGGTAAAAAATTTTTCTTTTGTGTCAGATCCTGTCACTGCCATGCCCGAAAAAACAAAAATTTCCGCCACTGCCACCATGCCGGAACCTTTTATTCCTATAAGATACGCTTTTTTAAACTTGGCGATATCCATTGTCTCGGTATTCAATTAGTTCTCTATTAGGTCTAATAACCCTTCTGTAATTTTTTCGGCCGCGTCTGGATGATAGAAGACCTTTATTTTTTCAGCCATTTGGTTTGCCAGTTCATTATTATCCAAAAGCATATTTATTTTTTCCATGAGCAGATGTTCTCCCAGATTATTTTCCTCCAGCGCCACCGCCGCTCCAATACTTGCCAATTCAAAAGCGTTCATTTGCTGATGATTGTTGGCCGCGGAAGACAAAGGAATGAGAATTGATGGCTTCCCGTACGCGGCTATTTCGCTTATCGCGTTAGCCCCTGCCCGGCTGATCACAAGATTGGCAACCGCCAAAGCATCCCTAAGTCCGTTTGAATCCATAAACGCGATCGGAAAATAACCTTCCCGTCCCGCTTTGAACCCCAAAGTTCCCGCTTTATGGACAACTTCTTCATAGTTATCTTCCCCCGTTTGATGGATAATCTGATACTTGTGGATAAGTTGCGGAATAAGCTTAACGATTGTTTCATTTATGGTCTTTGATCCCTGGCTGCCTCCCAAAACGAGAATTACCGGTTTTGACTCAAACAGATTATACTTTTTTCCGGCTTCCTCCGTGCTGCCTCCAAGCAAATCCTCTCGAACTGGGTTGCCAGTCAGCAGAAGTTTTGAAGTCGGAAAATAACGTTGGACTGTTGGATAAGAATATGCGATTCTTTTCGCGAAACTGTCGAGAACCCTGTTGGCTGATCCGGGAATCGCGTCTGATTCATGGATCAGCACGGGAATGCGATAAAACCAAGCGGCAATAACAACCGGAACTGAAGCGTAGCCACCTTTAGAAAAAACGCCATCCGGCATATACCAAAGCAGAATCCAAAGCGACTGAAGAAAGCCAAAAAATGTCTTGAAAGGATCAAAAAAATTAGCCAGCGCGAAATATCTTCTCACTTTTCCCGCAGTTATAATTTTCGACGGAATATTTTCTTTTGCCATGGCTTCTTTTTCAAATTTTCCGTCCGGACCGACAAATAAAAACTCCGCCCCTTCTCCGATTTTTTCCTTGATTCTTCTGGCAACCGCGACCAGGGGATAAATATGCCCGCCTGTCCCGCCGCCGGTTAATACAATGCGCATAAATTTGAATTATGAATTAAGAATTATGAATCAAACATTAGGAAAAATATTAACTTAACAGCTAAACGCCTTAAAAAAAGCCATAATTCATGATTCCTGATTCTTTATTCTAATTTATTTTACTTTGTTTTGAGATATTAAGCAATATTCCGATGCCGGCCAGCAAAAAAACCAGAGAACTTCCTCCGTAACTGATAAATGGCAGAGGAACGCCTGTTAATGGAATCAGGCCTATTATGGCCATAATGTTTATCAGCGCTTGAAAAATTATCCAGGAAGTTATGCCAACAGCGATCATTTTTCCATAGTCATCCGGGGCGTTTTTCGCAATTTTGTATCCTCTGAACGCAAGTATCAGAAAAAGCGTTATAATAACGAGGCATCCCAAAAGGCCGAATTCTTCGCCAATAATGGCAAAAATCGAATCGCCGACCGGTTCAGGCAGATAGTTGAATTTCTGGCGGCTGTGTCCAAGCCCCACTCCGAAAATTCCGCCCGACCCAACCGCCAAAAGGGCCTGAGTCACCTGATAGCCGGCGCCTTTCGGGTCAAATCCGGGATTAATGAAAACCAAAAATCTTTGAAAGCGGTACGGCGCGCTTTTAATCAGGAAAAACAATGTTCCCAATCCAAATAAAATAAAAGCGCCTAAATGAGACAGCTTTGATCCTGATATGAAGTACATTGCGATAGAAGTTATGAGTATAATTCCCAAAGTTCCCATATCCGGCTGCTTAATAATCAGAAAACCGCCTATGGACAAAATTATTATAAAAGGCACGAGCCCTTCAAAAAAATCGCTCATTTTATGTTTTTTGCTTTCAAGCCAGGAAGCGAGATAGAGAACCAAGGCCAGTTTGAAAACCTCGGAGGGCTGGAAATTAATAAACCCGAACTGAATCCAACGTTTCGCGCCATATAACTCCCGGCCGATTCCTCCGATAAAAACCATAACGAGCAGCGCCAGAGAAATTAAAAAAAACAGCACGGAAAATTTTCTAAGTTTCCGGTAGTCAATGTTTCCCAAAATGAGCATTATTATTAATCCCGGAATCAACCCTGACAAAAATTGCCGCTTAAGAAAAAAATACTGGTCTTCAAACCGATGCTCCGCGTAAAAAGCGCCGGCGCTGGAAATCATTATAATTCCGACCAGCAGAAGAATAAAAACCACCGAAAGCAGGATATAGTCCTGTTGTTTTTTTTTAAACATTTTTTTTCTTTGCCCTTATCTTTTCCGACCGCCACTCATTTATTTTTTTATGATTACCGCTTAATAAGACACTCGGGACTTTCCAATTTTGGAATTCTTCTGGCCGCGTATACTGCGGATATTCGAGACAAGTATTTGGTATTTGGTATTTGGTATTTGGTATTTTTTTTGAAAAACTTTCTTCGGCTAATGACTCTATATTTCCTAAAACTCCGGGAAGGAGCCGAGTTATCGAATCCACCAAAATCATCGCTGGAATTTCCCCGCCGGTCAGGACATAATCGCCGATGGAAATTTCTTCGTCCGCGATGTGCTTCGCTACTCTCTCATCCACCCCTTCATACCTCCCGCAAATTAAAATCAGATTTTTATATTTACTTAGCCGCCTCGCGTCCGCCTGCGAGTATTTTTTCCCTTTGGCGGAAAATAGTATTGTTCTAGTTGTTCTAATTGTTGAAATTGTTCTAGTTGTGTTTTTTTTACTTTGAACATTTTGAATATCTAGAATATTTTGAACAGCTTTATAAATCGGTTCAATCTTGAGTATCATGCCGGGTCCTCCCCCGTACGGCGTATCGTCCACTGTTCTGTGTTTGTCATAAGTATAATCGCGCAAATTATGTATTTTTATATCTATCAAGTCATTTTTCCGCGCGCGCTTAATAATTGATTCGTCAAAATACGAGCCGAAAATTTTGGGAAAAATGGTGATGATGTCAAATTTCATATATTCATTTTATCATAATTGCCGGCAAATTTAAAAGGACATCTCGTTTTTTGAAATGCCCCTTCAGGGGGTTTTTATATCTGGGTTGAACCTCGATAGATTTCATTGAATTATTCTACTGCTTGGATAGCAAACTCCTGGCTAAGGTTCAACCTTAGCGAAGCTTATTGCCGATAATCGAGGACCGTCCTCGACTGAGTTCATTATTAATCATTTTTATCTTTATAATCTCCGCTGCAAATATCAGGAGCGTTTCTTTTTAATTCCGGCCAGTTAGTATCAGCCCAGCCCTTTTCAATTCTGGCTTTAGCATCAGGAGTAAAATAATTCAACGGACAAATCCGTTCAGTGCCCAATCTTAATTCCCAATGCATATTATAATGATTGCCATTGAATTTTCCCGGTTCGCCAATCCTTTGCCCTAAGGATACTTTTCCCCCTTGGATAATTTTGCTATCAATAGTTTCCAGTTCGTGGTAAGCGATGGCGTAATTACCAGTTTCAATGGTTACATCCCATTTATTATGGCTTGGCGTCTTCATTGCGCTTATAATTTCCCCATTAATACAGGCAATAATATCTATCGGCTTGCCTAAATTCCATTGAAAATCAATGCCTGGATGGCCTTCCGGGTTTTGCGGTTTAGGATGAAATATTGTTTCCCCCATCGGCACGATGGAACTGGTTGGCTGCGATGGCGCATATGGCAAGGAAATAATAATTTTTTCTTGAACTTCCTCTTTTTTGATTTTATTTTTGATTTCATTGCCGCCATCTGGAATTGCGGGGCCATCTTTAATTAGAGAACCATTTTGACCGGCGCCATCCGGAATGGCAGGATCAACTTCAGCCGGACCGATTTTTTTATTGCTTTTTATTAAAGCCACAGCTAAAATCAGAATTATAACAACTAAGCCGCCGACTAAAATTTTTTTATTTACCATTTTTTTATTTCAAAAATTTTATTACTATTTGGACGGACTTTTCAGGATCTTTTCTTTTCCCCGCCGCGGATTTTAAGGGGTAAGTAATTAATTACGTAATTATTTTTTAATCATAATCCTACGGCCGTTGGATTATGATTGGTTTTGGATTTTTAGAAATGAATCACGAAAACGCGGCCGTGGGAAAATGATTACTTTGGCGGATTAGAGATAGTGATTATATAAAACTGCGATACCACAAACGCGAAATAATTTTTCATTGTTTATTCTAATTAACTCTCCCCTACCTTATATCATCATATCATTAAATGGCAGTAATATAATTATAATTGAAACTTATATCGAGGTTGAACCTCGATAGATTTCAATGTGTCACCAAACTACGGCCGTGGGCAAATGATAGAGCTTGATATCTAGCTCAATCGAAGTAGAAAATCGATAGAATTCATTACGAATTCAAAATTGCTTCAATCTTTACTTTTCTTTCGTCAGTAATATTTTTCATGATATTGGCGAAATAATCATCTATAAACTTGAAACCTACTTCCTTGGATAAATTTTTAATTTCTTCTTGGGAATAATTTTCTTTCAGAAATTTTTCCATGCCAATCTGATCAAATTTTCCATCTATTGACCGATATCCCTTTCTCTCGAGTGCGGCTATTGAAATTTTCATCATTAATAACTTCCCTACTCTGTCGAGTTGCTTGGAAATTTCACTTTCAGAAAAATCAAGTATTTCCAATATTTTCTTTATTTTTTGAATTTCAATTATTGTTGTATCCATAAGTTTCAATAAATATTCTTTAATTATTATTCTTTTTTGCTTTCGGCTTCAATTTTCTTATCTATGCGAATATGATCTAGCGCATCTCTAATACCAGCTGAAAAAATTATCCCCCCCATTAATACGGAACAAACTGCCAGTACCCTGGCGGCAGTGAGATCTCCCGAAGATAACTCCTTTCCCAATATGTTCATCTGTTCAGGATTTAGAAATGCTATCCGTGACATATTTAGCCCTGAAACGGTTGCGAGCACGCCGACGATCTTATAAATTGCATCCCTGAATTCATGCGGCCTCAGAATATTTAAGACATTCTTTATCTTGTCTATTACTCCGGTTTCTTCATTTACCAAGAATTTTTCGCTTAATTCTTGAACTGTTTCTTGCCCGTTTTTTTCAATACTTGCCGCTTTTTCCTGAACCGGCATTTTTGGATTCTCAATTTCCATATTTTTAAGGTTAATGTTTAACTACCTAATATAATTATACCACTAAAATTTATTTCAACCGAATACCGAAAAGGAGCGCCAAAAGATACAAAATGGCGGCTACTATCAGCTTTTCGATGACTTTTTCCGTGATTTTTTCGATTCGTTCCATAGATTATTGCCTTTCTAGGTTCTTAATGTTTAGGCGGCTTGGAAGCCGATAGGGACTGAAATGGGAACTGCCTTCGGCTTTTCATCAGCGATCTCTTTCTTTTTGGATTCATTTTCTTCCTGCATATCATAGACATTTATGAGCAACTCGCCCATATAGGCCAAGAAGTTTAGCAGTTCCAGATAGGACTTGCCGAAGAGAAACCGGCTGGCAAAATTAATGGCTGCCAGATTGTTATCGTTGGTGTTTAATTTTTCACTCATATTTTTTCACCTCGCTTTCTAGTCCGCCAGCTGGCGGATCCGCTTTTTCAAATAAAAAAGGCGGTTAGGGAAATTTTGATTCAGAATAGATCTTGAATGAAATCTCCCAACCGCCTGTTGTCCATCCTTAGCTTTATGCTGAGGAGGTTTATAATGAGCTGTTAGTCGCGTTACTTCATCTGGCTTCCGGCAGATTTCCCCGGATGCCTTGCCTTGCGGCAAAAATAACGGTTTAAATTGTCAATTTTCTAACCCTCCATTAATTGATACGAACTATGTTAATATTTTATTTCAAAATTCTTATGACTTTTTGGATGGACTTCTCAGGATTTTTTTAATTTCACTGTACCGACATTCTGTCTTTCTGCAGAATGTCAGAAGTATTTTATGAATTTCAAAAAGCGTTTGCCATAAGGGGATAAGGAATGGGCGACTCCCCTGCCCTTGCGGGCTTTATTGATCAGTCCTGATTGCACTAATTTTTTAGTGTGTTCAGAAATAGTTTTAATATTGCCATTCATAATCTCGCATATGCTATCCAAAGTTACTCCGTCATTTTCAGCCACTATGAAAAGAATTTCAATTCGGCGGTGATTAGCCACGCCCTTGAGGTGATGCTCCATCTGTTTCGGCGTCTTTTGCTGTTTTTTAATTTTTCTTCTCTTTTTTGCCAACATACTATTTATCCTTTCTAATACTGACTACCATTATACCACATCACAGTATTCTGGCTTTCTGCAGAATGTCGGAGTGTCTTTATTTATATTCATATGTGGAATATGCAGACATAAATATTTTATATTTAAATTTTCCTTGTGGGGATTTTTTAAATTTTCTGCGATTTTTTAAAGCTGGGGTTTGGGGAAATTTTTGGAAGGTTCAATCTTAGCGAAGCTCAATTTTCAATTAATCAGATATATTCTTTAACTGGTTCTGCTACCGTATTTTCATTTATATTTTTATCTATACAATACGGCGTTTAAAACCAATCCCGTAGTTTTTTATTGCTTCTGCTGGAATTACAGCTTCCACAATAAATAGCGATAATTTCAGCAACGGATTTACCTTGAAACTTATATCGAGGTTGAACCTCGATATAGTTTATGTTCAGCTTTCTGATGTTAGCTTCGGTCGATTTTCTGTTTGCCATTTACCCTGTTAAATAAGATCAGAGACGCCTCGCTATAAACATCTTTCCGTGATAAGTTTTCAGATACTTTTCACGATGGGTAGCATCCTGCTGATTCAGACAGGCCTCATAATAAATCAGTTTTAGCGGCCGTCTTTCTTTTGTGGAAGCCACCCGTCCCTTCTGATGCTCCTCAAATCTTAATTTTAAATTTTTAGCATAACCTACATAATTTTTCTTATCTTTGTCGCTCTTTAAAACATAGACATAATGCATATAAATTATGGAAAAATTTAAAATTATTTAACAGGGTGAAATTACTGAATTAATTCATGAATTAATTACTTACATCTTATCCCAAAACAGCCCTAAAATTAAATAAAAAACGCCTGGATTATTCGGTGATAAAAGCGCCGATTTTTTTCCAAACGCCGGCATCTTCATAGAGATCGTTATGTCCGGCGTTTTCCACCGGAAAAAATTCTTTTTCGGCAAAGGGCGCCTCCGCAAAAAATTGCTCGCCCAAAACGGACGGAATAATATTATCTTTCCGGCCGTGGATGACTAAAAGTTGGCCCGAAAAATTCCGTCCGGCCCAATTTGTCCGATAATCGTCCTTAATCATCCACCGTGTCGGATAGACCGGATAATGGGCGGCGGCGGCCGCGGCCATCGATGGATACGGCGAAAGGAGCAGCAGCTTCTCTGGCGCGGTGAGATTTACGTGATAGTTCGCCAGGCTCGTGCCCAGACTTTCTCCCATAATTACAAGTTCGTCAAAAGATAATCCTTTGATAAATTCAGCCGCATCCCGCACATTTTGCTCCAGTGCCGCCTGATTGGTCTTTCGCTTGTCGCCATAACCGGCATATTCCACGAAAAGGTAAGCGATATTTTGGTTCGCGAAATAGTCCGCCAAGAATTTCCGGTCGCAAACCGTCCCGGCATTCCCATGATAAAAAACGACCAGTTTCTTTCCTCCCGGCCGATAATAAAGAGCCGTCCCGTTCTGAATTATTTTTTGGGCGCCTGATTTTTGGAATTCCGCACAAGCCTTCGGATCTCCCATGGCCGGATAATACATAAATCCGCGCTGGTTAAAATAAAGCAGTAGGCCAAAACCGAGATAGACGAGCACTGCCACCCGAAAAACAACCCACGAATATTTTTTATAAGTTATTTTTTCCAATCTTTAATTAAAATTCCTCCCCTAACTTTTTTAACAACGACTTTCTGCTTTTCCTTCCATTTTAGCTCATCCGTCATTTCTTTAGGCAGCGTGACAGCCAAACTCGTTTTGCCAATTCTTAATAACTTTCTAGTATTTTTGTCTTTTAGCTTTTTTGCCATATGTATATATTGAAGTATATACTTGAGTATATACTTCCACAAATTTATTTTTTCCAATGCTTATAAAATATCTCGTTTTCCTTTTTTATTTTTTCGGCGATGTTTTCGGGGTTTATTTCAGAAAACTTCCCGAAATAATATTTCCATATTTTTCTTTTGCCAGGATTACTGAGGAGAAATTTGATGTGTTCCCAGTGAAAACTTTGCAGAAAAACAAGTACGGTAAGATTTTTTTTCGATTTATGTTTTTTTAGAATCCATCTTATGTTCCTGAGCATATATTGTTCGCGCAGATAGATCTGTACCCACCAAAGCCAGTTCTCTAATGCGCAAGGGTACATATGGCGCCAGACCATAAAAAATTGCCCAACCAAATCAGATGGCCCGTCCACTGTATAGACGGAAATTTCATGGCCGCTTTTTTTGAGTCGCCTGATATTTTTCCACATCACGATATCCGATTTGATCCAGGGCATAAATTTTATATTCTTTTCTTTAAATAATTCTTTTGGCGCCTTTTCTGCCCGAAAGGGAATTTTTCCGTTGTTTGGGTATTCCAGAACGATAACATCCGGTCTGTGACGAAGCACCGCCCTTGCCTGCCGCAAGTCCGTCTTTTTCCCCTCAACGCAATTTACATTTATGAATTTTATGCCCATATTTTATTTTTTACTCCAATAATCCCATCCTACGCCAAAAAGGACCGAAAATCAAATAAAAAAATCCCTATTGGAAAAGATTAATCCAATAGGGAAAATTTCTCCTGGTGTTCCGCATCTAATCGATTATTTCGTTCCAAAAAAAATTTATACCTGCTCTTTGCCTGCTCCTGGGTTAAAACAGTCAGTACTGTTCTGCTTTTGGAGCTATATACTACAAAGAACCTGATTCCTTGATACTCTACTTGATGATGTGTTTTCGTAAGGATTTCCCTGAAAATAAAGGTTGACTCATTTTTTTTTATTATATTGGCGATTCTTCTAATGTCTTCATCGGTCAGTTGAACCTGGTATCTCTTTTTTGCCCTACGCATGGCATGATGTATGCGTTTTACAGTTACCTTGTTTAATTTTTTTAAACGCTTTTTCCTCCTTCTGTTTCTCATGTTCCTCCTCTGATATTATTATTTCAAAAAAACAACTAATTCTTTCACATTATTATTATTTTGTAAAGAGTGCGGTTTTACTATCGTCGTTCGACTGAGAGAATTATATCCAAAGAATAATAACTCACGGGTTTATCAGAATTTGCAATGTGCATTTTTTGCACATTGCTTTTTTTATCAATTTCGCCATCTTTTTTGCAATCTTTTTCATAAAGTTATGCATGTTCCCGCGAACATTCAGAGGAACATACCCCGTAAAATTCGCTCCGCTTATCCACGGGGCATGCCTCTATTTTAATCCAAAAACTCTTTAAAATCAAATATTTTAACCAAAAACAAAAATCCCCTTTCGGGGATTTTTGCTTTATACAAGATTTTATATTTCAATTCCGCCGACTACTTCGTCAATGCTCTTGTTTTCCTTTCGGGGTCCTCTTTCGGATCCTTCCGGTTCGTTAATCTTCAGATTAACTCTGGCATTGTTCTTGGCTCCGATAACTCTTAAAAGTGTTCGGAGCGCCTTCGCAGTGGCGCCTTCCCGACCGATGATCATTCCCATATCAGCTGGATTGACATCCAGCGTGATGAGAACGCCCATCTCGTCGATTTTTCTGTTGACTTTCACGTCTTTAGGATTGTTCACGAGCATTTTTGTCGCATACTCGACAAACTCCAAATCCTGATTCTTCTCCGCCATATTGGTTAGTTCATAAATAACTGATTATTCCGAGAGACGGATTTCATCCGGTTTCGACCTCAACCTTCCAATCTCATCTCTTTGCGTCTATTATATCAAATCTATTAAAATTGTCAAGTGTAAAAATTAGCTCAAATAAGGCACTTATAGTTATCAAATTCTTATTACAGCTTGACTTTTATTTTAATTTCCTTTCCGTTTCTGACCACCAGGAGCTCAATTTCATTGCCTTTCCTGAATTGGCTTAGCGCGTTAGAAAACGGATTATCAAGATTTACTTCTTTTCCGTTAACGGCAATTATGATGTCATTTATTTTTATTCCCGCTTTTTCGGCGGGAGAACCCGATAGCACCGCCAGGCCCTGCGCGCCCGACGGCGAATAAACAAGAGCACCACGATCGCGATTCTGGCTACGCGCGATTGAATATTCCTTGGTTATCGGAATATAATAAGTTCCAAAAAATGGCCTTTTGCCGAGTTCATTTTTCATAACTAATTCCATTGACTTTCTTACCTCATTGGATGGAACAATGAAATATTTTTCCTTGTTGTTTATCATTAACATTCCGGTCAAACCAATCAGTTCGCCGTTATAATTAACCACTGGACCGCCGACGAAGTCCTCCTGGTCAAAAAAATCCGCCTCAATGACCCCTTCCATTTTCTCGGAAGACGAGACGGTTTTGCCTGAAAGATTAAAACTTTTGTTAAAGTCATTCATCGCGGCGGTGGAAAGAATATTCTGAAAATTTCCCCGCGAATTGCCAATCGCGATAAGTTTCTTTCCGGGCTTGCTTTCGTCTGAATTGGCGAAGGCGACTACGGGCAGATTGGAGGTTTTCACTTTAAGAAACGCGAGATTGCTGAACTCATCTGTCCCAAAAAATTCCGCATCAAAAACATTGCCGCTGTAGCTCAAGACCTTATACGCCGCGTCGGCTTCCAGTATCGCGTTTCTGTAAGTAACGATCACTCCGTCGCTGGTCAGAATTAATCCGTTTCCCGTTTTAACGGCATCGTTTTTAGAAGAAAGGGAAATGATTTTTACCAGCGCGTTCGCGGGCTGGGCGGCAATTTTGCTTACCGCTTCATCTTCTTTTATTTCCAGTTGTTCTGTTTTGTTGATTACGGTTATATTCTCTTTAGCTTTTTTGAAAAAATCATATTTAGAAAATATGCGGGTGCTCCCCATTTTTGGAAAAAGGTAATGCTCAAAAAAAGCGGCGCCGGCTCCGCCAATGATGAAAATTATAACTATAATTGAAACGAATTTAACGAATTTTTTCATAATCAACTTCTTTTATGCCATTTATACCATCGGAAGCCACCTTGAACTTATTAGCGCAATCCCGACCAGAACCGCCAGAACAACCATATTGGCTACCACCCGTTTTTTTGAAAGCAGGTTCAGGAAATGGCTCTGGGCTAAATCCCAAAGCACATAATAGAAAATAAGGGCTATTACTCCGGCTGTCAAATATCCGAAAGGCCAAAAATTCATAACCCACGATACTTCCGCCATTGCCATTCCTATCAATAGACTGTAAATCCAGGGCATATTTTTGCGTTTGACTTCCAAAATTCCGAAATATCCATAGCAAATCAGAATAGTAAAGACGAGAAAAACTAGCATCAGAACCCAGAGGGGAATAAAAAAATTAAGATAAATTCCGTAAACCGACGCGTACAAAAAAAACAGCGCCGTCGTAACGCCGGCGGCAACCATTCCCCTGGCGGTATGGTCTCTTGAATAATTTCCCAGCCGGAAAATTCCGAGAAGCAGCAAATAATAAACGGTTGAACCTAAAATAATAAAAATCTGCCTTTGAATCTGGTTATCAATAAGGTAGAGGAGAATTATTGAGGAGAAAGAAATGACTGGAGGAATAATTGAATATATCCATTTTTTTCCCAGATTTTTGGCGCTGATAACGGAAAATATTATGAGAAAAAATACAAGATACAAAGCTATATTTTGCCGTAGAGCAACCGCCTCCATAAAAAGGCTGAATATCAAAGTATGCAAAAATACTCTCAGTATAAAAAACATAAAATTAAAGATTTTCTAGCGCGAAAAAATTATTTTTCCGCCTTTAACGCCAATTTTAACTTTTTTCCCTTTGCCGATTTTTCCTTCAATGATTTCCAGCGCCAGCTCGTCAAGAATTTCGTTCTGAATGACTCTTTTCAGCGGCCTGGCTCCGAAAACCGGATCAAATCCTTTTTGAGTCAGGTAATTTTTAGCCCCCGCCGTAACTTCAACGCTTATTTCTTTTTCCAGAAGATTTTTTTCAACTCTTTGAAGCTGCAAATCAACAATTATTTCCAGGACTTTCTTGTCCAGCGGATGAAAAATTATTATCTCATCCACCCGATTGATGAATTCCGGACGGAAATTTTCCCGCAGTGCCGCCATCACTTTTTCTTTCATATCCTCTTCTTTAATAATGCCTTCCTCGCCTCTCTCTCGCTTAAATCCTACTTCGCGCATCCGGTATATTATTTCCGAGCCGATATTGGAAGTCATTATGATAACGGCGTTTTTGAAATTTACGACTCTGCCTTTCGCGTCAGTAAGCCGGCCGTCATCCATTATCTGAAGCAGTATATTTAACACCTGCGGATGGGCTTTTTCTATTTCATCAAACAAAATTACGCTATAGGGCTTCCTTCTTATTATTTCCGTAAGCTGTCCGCCTTCTTCATAGCCGACGTATCCCGGAGGCGAACCGATCATTCTTGCCGTTGAGTGCGCTTCCATATATTCGCTCATGTCAAGCCGCACCAGCGATTTCTCGTTATTAAATAAAAATTCAGCCAGTGATTTAGCCAGTTCCGTTTTTCCGACTCCGGTTGGGCCGAGAAAAATAAATGAGCCAATCGGCCGATTTTCTTCGGAAATTCCGGCACGCGATCTTCTGATGGCGTTAGCGATGGAGTGAATCGCTTCATCCTGACCAACTACCCGCTTTTTCAATTCCTCTTCCATATGGGCCAGTTTTTCCAGCTCGCCTTCAAGCATTTTAGAAACGGGAATTCCCGTCCAGCGGGAAACCACCCGGGCGATATCCTCTTCCGTTATCTCTTCCCGCAGAATCGGATTTTCTTTCTGGATCTTGTTCAATTTAGCGCTTTCTTTTTTTATGCTTTTTTCCAATTCCGGAATTTTTCCGTAGCGGATTTCCGCCACTTTGTCCAGTTCTCCTTTTCTTTCTAAGATTTCCGACTCTGACTTTAATTTGTCAATTTCGGCCTTGTGTTTCCTTAGGTTGGCAATAAGTTCCTTTTCGCTCTTCCACTGCAGCCCTATTTTTCTTTCTTCTTCCCGCAGTTCCGCCAGTTCCCGGTCTATTTTTCTGATTTTTATTTTGGTCTTCCTGTCTTTCTCTTTTTCCAGCGCTTTTTTTTCTATTTCCAGCCGGCGGATGTTCCTTTCGATTTTATCCAGTTCATCCGGCATGGAATCAATTTCCAGGCGCCGGGCTGACGCCGCTTCATCAATAAGATCAACGGCCTTATCCGGCAAAAATCTGTCCGATATGTATTGTTGCGACAGTTTCGTCGCGGCCACTATAGCGTCATCGATAATTTTAACTCCGTGATGGACTTCATATTTTTCTTTTATGCCCCGCAGTATCGCTATCGTGTCTTCCAGGGACGGCTCGCTCACGTAAACCGGCTGGAACCGGCGTTCAAAAGCCGCGTCTTTTTCGATGTATCTTTGGTAGTCCTTGGTAGTCGTGGCCCCGATGGTTCTCAACCGTCCCCTAGCCAGCGCGGGCTTGAGCATATTGGAAGCGTCCAGCGCTCCTTCCGCCGCTCCCGCGCCCACCAAAGTATGAAGTTCATCGATGAAGAATATGTATTTTCCCGCCGACTCTTCAACTTCTTTGATAATCGCTTTCAGCCGCTCTTCAAATTCCCCCCGAAATTTCGCTCCCGCCAGAAGCGCGCCGAGATCCAGGGAAATTATTTCCTTGTCTTTCAGGTTTTCCGGGACATCGCCGGACACGATTCTCTGCGCCAGACCCTCCGCGATCGCCGTTTTTCCGGTGCCGGCTTCTCCGATTAAAACCGGATTATTCTTGGTCCGGCGCGTCAAAACCTGCATCACCCGGCGGATTTCATCATTCCTTCCGACAACCGGATCCAGTTTTCCGTTCCGCGCCAGATCGGTAAGGTTAACGGTATACTTTTCCAATACCTGGAATTTGCTTTCCGGCGAAGGCGTGTCAACTTTTTGGCGCCCTCTGACCTCGGAAAGTATTTTCAGGACATTGTCATATTCCACTTTATTTTTTTTCAATAAATTTTTAGCGCCAGTTGGGGCCGCTAGAATCGCCAGGAAAATATGCTCCGTTGAAATAAATTCGTCTTTGAGTTTTTTCATTTCTTTTTCGGCCTGATCAAAAATTTCTGCCAGGGCGAGCGTTACATATATCTGCCCTAAAAATCCTCCGGAAACCTTCGGATACTTCTCTATTTCTTTCAGGCATTCATCTTTTATATTCGCCAAATCAGCTCCGATTTTTTCCAGGACTGCCGGAACTATTGAGTCCTCCTGCGACACCAATGCAAAAAGAAGATGAAATACATCCACCTGCTGCTGGCTTTTGGAAAGAGCGATTTCCTGGGCGCGCCGGACCGCCTCCTGGCTTTTGATTGTGAATTTGTTTATATCCATGAATTTCTTTACGAATTACTAATTTTATACGAATATACTAATAATAAAAATTAAATTCGTATATTAGTAATTGATTCGTAATTAGTAAAGTCATTACTTCCTTTCTTCCAACTTCACTTTCACCTCTTTGATATCCCCTTTATGCCAG
>MFRX01000008.1 GCA_001784725.1 Candidatus Moranbacteria bacterium RIFCSPHIGHO2_02_FULL_40_12b | reverse complement strand
TTGGTATCCGCACCAGTCGCAAAGGGGAGAAACGGCCGGTTCGAATTTTCCGGATTCAATTATCTTAATCGCGTCCAAGAATAATTGCTCGCTTTGCCGGAGTTGTTCCGATGTTCTTGCGGATGTCAATTTTACTCCATGCTTGAGATAATATAAACTCACTTTCACTTTATCCAAATTATCATTTTCTTTCGGATAGCGCGATAAGAACGCTTTTAAATAGATTGACAGCTGGAGATCATTATCAACTTTTTCCTGCGACGGCATTTTTTTCGTGGTCTTATAATCAATAATTTCGTAGCCGTCTTCGGTTTTGTCAATGCGGTCAATTATTCCTGAAACGATATGCTCGCCTCCGTCTGTAGCGGTCGAACCGCTGCGTCCTATATTAAAGGCAAACCTCAATTCAAGATCAATAATATTAAAATCAGCCGGATTATTTTTTTTATAATAGTCCTGGATAATTTTTATTCCCTGGGAAAATGCCGCGCGTTCTTCCTCTTCTAAATCGAAGACCGCCGGATTCCATCCATTGGAAAAATATTCCATGGCTTTTTCCAGAGTAGGGGAGAGGATGCCGGGAGTATGGATAAATTTCATCGTGGAATGGATGATATTGCCAAAAACCGCTTCCTTTGATTTAGGAACTTTGATTTTGTCAATTTCGGAAAATTTATATTTCAGCGGGCAGGTTTGGTAGGTGTCCAGAGCGGAATATGAAATTCTCATAATGTAAGTATAATGTATTATGAAGAATGTATAAAGTATATCACCGGGTAAAAAATAAAAGAGAGCCGCGGGATATTTAATCCATTGGCTCTCCTGAAGCGATATTTTCTATGTAATAGAAACATCAAAATTTCCGGAATCTTGAATATTTTTCAAAAATTCGGCGGGAGCTTCATATATATTGACATAATATAATCCGGGTGTTAATGCGCGATGAAATTTCAAATTGAGCGCCGAAGCAAATTCCTTAGCTTTTTTATCCGATGAAAAATAAACAAAACTAGTACTGAAGTCGCCGACAGTTTTTCCAAGAATAATAGCATCAATGTTATCATGTGAAGAAACTAATGAGCTGATTTCCGAAATATCTTTTGCTTCATGAATCTTTAAAATTATCCCGGTCTTTTTCAATAATTTCTTAATTTTATTTAGCATTCTACGCCCCCCTTAT
Source organism: Candidatus Moranbacteria bacterium RIFCSPHIGHO2_02_FULL_40_12b (assembly GCA_001784725.1). Lineage (GTDB taxonomy): Bacteria > Patescibacteriota > Minisyncoccia > Moranbacterales > 2-12-FULL-40-10 > 2-12-FULL-40-10. The sequence goes on along the minus strand of MFRX01000008.1, from coordinate 8,390 downwards.
ATTGGTTATTTTTTTGTTAAACAACTTAATTTTGTATTATATTCTTAATTCTCCATTTTGTCAATGTCTTGCATGGGTTCCTAACAGAGTTGACAACTTTTCGCCTTTTTTATAATATTAAAGCATACTAAATTAGTATGGTTTAGATATATGAGGTTTTCCAGCAGGGCAGAGTATGGGTTGCGGGCGATAGTCAATCTGGCAAGGAATTATCCCCGCAAAAAAAATATAAGACAGGTTTCAATCGAGGAACAAATTCCTCGGAAATACCTTGAGCATCTTTTTGCATTCCTGCGAGATAAAAAATTAATAGAGAGCACAAGAGGAAAAAAGGGAGGATACTTTTTATCATGTGATCCTGAAGAGATAAAGGTGGGAAGAATAATTGAGGCCTTGGAGGGTCCGATTAGCGTCCGCGGCTGCGGATTATGCCGGGCGGAAAAAAAATGTTCATCCAGCATTGTTTGGCTGAAGCTGGAAAGAGAAATGAAAAAAACTTTAAATAGTATTAATCTAAGCGAATTAATTTAAACGATTTATGATTTACGATTTATGAATCAAGAATATAGATGATATTTTCTTAAATCTTAAATCTTAATTCAAAATTCTAAATTTTATGGCACATAAAATTTACCTTGACTATGCCGCTACAACCCCAGTGGATAAAAAAGTGTTGAAAGCCATTTTGCCTTATTTTTCGGAAAAATTCGGAAACGCGATGTCAATCCATCAATTTGGACAAGAAGCGCTGAAAGCGGTGGACAAAGCGCGCGAACAGGTCGCGGAATTTTTAAAGTGTTCTCCGACGGAAATAATTTTCACCAGTGGCGCGACGGAATCAAACAATTTGGCGATTAAGGGCGCCTTGCGGTCGTATTATTCCAGACCGGAAAATAAAAATAAAAAGCCGCATATAATTACGACAAAATTTGAACATCATTGTGTATTGGATACCTGCAAGATTCTAGAAAAAGAGGCAAGCGCCGAAGTAACTTATCTTCCGGTTTATAAGGAGGGTGTCGTAAAAATTGAGGATGTTAAAAAAGCAATCAAGCCGAATACGATTTTAATATCCGTGATGCATGTGAATAATGAAATCGGCACCGTCCAGCCAATAATCGCAATAGGCAAGCTATTGCGAGAATTAAGAATTAGGGCTAAAGAATTAAGGTATCCTCTGTTCCATACGGATGCGACGCAAGGAGTGAATTATTTTGATTGCGATATGACAAAGTTAAATGTTGATTTGCTTTCTTTTTCAGCGCATAAAATTTACGGACCAAAAGGAGTCGGTGTGTTATTTGTAAGAAAAAACACCCCCATAAAACGCATCCAGGACGGTGGAGATCAGGAGTATAAATTGCGGGCGGGAACGCATAATGTGCCGGGAATTGTGGGGCTGGGCGAGGCCATAAGCCAACTAACAACAAACAACAAACAACAAACAACAAAAATTATCAATTTAAGAGATTATTTAATTCAGAGAGTTATAAAAGAAATTCCGAGGTCATATTTAAACGGTTCATTGGAAAAACGATCGCCGAATAACGCGAATTTCAGATTTGATAACGTGGAAGGGGAGGGACTGGTATTATCACTCGATATGGAGGGTATCGCGGCGTCTACCGGTTCAGCTTGTTCATCCGGGGCATTGGAACCGTCGCATGTTTTATTGGCGATCGGACTCAAGCCGGAACAGGCGCATGGTAGCTTGCGTCTGACGCTCGGAAAGCATACGACTAAAAAAGAAATTGATTTTACCGCGAATAAATTAAAAGAAATTATAAAACGGCTGCGATCAATTTCAGGAAAAGTACTTGAAGAGTTTAAATAATAACTAATAACCTACAACCTACAACATACAACAAACAACTTTCTGGTAAATATTGTAAATTGTCAGTTGTGGATTGTAGGTCAAAAATATAAATGCAATTTTATTCAAAAAAAGTCCTGGAACATTTTACCAGGCCCCATAATCAGGGAAAAATAAAAAATCCCAGCGCGGTGGCAACTGTGGGGAATCCCAGATGCGGCGACATAATGCGGCTTTATATTAAAGTTTCTAAAAATAAAAAAGGCACAGAAATTTTAGAGGATGTAAAATTTGAAACGCTGGGATGCGGGGCGGCGATCGCTACTTCTTCAATGATTACGGATCTCGCGAAAGGGAAGACATTGGAAGAAGCGATGAAAATATCAAGAAATGACGTATCAGAAGAACTGCAAGGCCTGCCTCCGGCAAAAGAACATTGCAGCAATCTGGCGGCGGAAGCGCTGCACAAAGCGATAGAGGAATATAATAAACGAAAAATAAAAAAGAAAAAATAAAAAATATTTTTATAATTTTTTAATCCAGAACCGCTTTTGTTTGCGCCGTATTTCACAAGGGGAAAGGGTTGAAAGCGGTTTTTCTTATATTTATACAACGTCGCACATTATATCTTTCACGACATCCTTAACATACAGCAAACACGTTGACCGAACCTATTACGCTAGATTTATCTCAAAAATGCAATCTAAATAAAAATGATTCATATATTTGTATGTGATTCGTAATTCGTAAAGAATTCTACTTCTCATACACTATCATCTGATTGACCGCGCTTTTTGATATTGAAGTTCCATAAAGCTTCCCTAAAAGCTTCATAGTTGAGTCCAAATAGATATTAGACCCAAAATAAGGGTCATGGACGACATATTTCCCATTTTTTGCCTTATGATGAATGACTACATAGTGTCCGGCACTGCCCTTGGCCTTAATAAAGACAATGACTGGATTACCGCTTTCAATTTTTTTATCAATTACGCTCCAGTTTATATTGCCGTGAGAATTGCCGTATTTTGTGTCTATTTTAATGCCGCCGCTCCATGATGCCGGCCAATTAATTAAATCCCAAGAATATATTGGCTGCTTGGCCATTGATTTAGGAGTTATAGATTGACCATAATATGTGAAGACCATTGCCACGTCGGTTATGGCGCAACCATAATCCTTTAACAACGATTTAGATTGTCCAATCCTGTTATTCCCCCATCGGCTGTCTTTTTGTGAATAATACCATGATGTGGATGCCAGCCCGCTGGTCGGTTTTTCCAAACTGGCTGCCAACACGTCCAATTCCGAACTGTTAGCGTTATACAAATCATCTATATCGCCCAGCAGTTCCTTTTTTTGCTCTTCCACCCTTTGCAGCAATTGCTGATACCGGCTTTCTTCTCCTTTGGTCTGCGCTACTAATATCTCTTTTTGTTTTTTACTATTCTCAAGATCAGTGTTTCTTTCTTCCATAATTTGAGTCAGTTGCGCAACTTTATCTTTATTTTTTTCAATCGCGTCCTTTTCTTGATTCAATGAATTTTTGATTGATTTTATGTTGCCGATAATTTGACCTATTTTATCGCCCAATTGCGCGAGCCGGTCCCTTTTTGAAGTAATTGAATATGCTTTTACGCCATGGATTGAGGATAATATGATGTTTTGCCGGTTATTTTCATAGTAGGCCTTAATAAGTTCTGCCAGTATTGCCCTTTGTTTTCGCATCATTGCTTCCTTCTCGGTAATTTTTCCCTTGATTTCCTCAATTTGTCCGCTTAACTCGCTTATTTTCTTATTATTGATTTCAATGTCTGTTTCCAGCTTGCTTATTTCATTTTCAATAATAGATACTTGGTTGTCATAAGTAGTTTGCTGTTTTTGTTTGAGTAATATTATTTTTTCAAAAGCTTCACTTTTTCGGTTTAATTCATCGTATTGGCGTTGCCATTCCTCCGCTTTTTTTTGATTTTCCTTGCTTAAATTATTTATGCTTTCCTGCGCTCTTACGATATTTATTTTGCCGGCAAAAAGTAAACAAACTAGTGTAGTTATCACACTCGCAATCATTTTATTTTTTATTCTAATTTTAGGCATTTTTTATGATGCTTATCGCGTTTTTTATCCTGGCAGTGCTTTCTTTTTTTCCCAATACCCAGGCGACTTCGCCCGGCGGCGGAGATTTTTTTTCGCCGGTTAAAGCCGCGCGCAAAGGCCAAAGGAACTCGCCTCTCTTTTCGCCAGCCGCTTCTAATAGAATTTCCTCCAGATTTTTTCTGGTCCAGTCCTCTTCTTTTATTCCCGCAAGGACAATAACCGCTTTTTCCAATAGTGATATTATATCATTATCATTCATATCTTTCCAGTGCAGAAGTTCTTTGCCATAATTAATATCTTGAAAAAAAAACTTATTACTCTCCCCTACTCCGGATAATTTATTTAAGCGTTCCTGTTCAATGGTTAAAACTTTTTTAATGCAGTCCTTTTTATCCGCCTCTCCCTCTGGGAGAGGGGTTAGGGGTGAGGGATTTACAAAAAAATCTTTTTTTTCCAAAAACGGCAACGCTAAATCATACAATTCATCTATAGATAATTTTTTGATATACCGCGAATTCAGCCAGTCCAGTTTTTTACTGTCGAAAACCGCGCCGGCTTTATGGACTTTTTTAAGGTCAAATTTTTCAACCAGTTCATTAAAAGAAAAAATCTCCTGCGTGCTCCCCTCTCCGGGGTTCCAGCCCAAAAGCGCGACAAAATTTATTATAGCATTTTTCAAATATCCCTTAGCGATATATTCTTCAACCGCGACATCTCCTTGCCGCTTGGATAATTTAGTCCGGTCGGTATTCAAAAGCAATGGCAAATGGGCAATTTCCGGCATCTTCCAGTCAAAATTCTGGTAAAGCTGGATATATTTCGGCGTGCTGGATATGTATTCTTCGCCTCGAATAACATGCGTTATTTCCATCAAATGGTCATCAATGACATTGGCGAAATTATAAGTCGGATAACCGTCTGATTTTAAAAGCACCTGGTCGTCTAGAAGTTCATTTTTTATCTGCACTTTGCCGCGCACCATATCATCAAATTCCGTTATTCCTTCCGTATTTATTTTCTGCCGGATGACATATAATTCTCCTTTTTTTAATTTATCTTCCACTTCCTCTTTGGTCAATTTGAGGCAAGTCCGGTCATACATCGGCGCCTGTTTATTCGCCAGTTGATTTTTCCGCATTTCTTCCAGCCGCTCCGGAGTACAGAAGCAATAATAAGCATGTCCTAATTTAAGCAATTGCTCCGCGTGTTTTTTGTAAATATCCAGCCGTTCGGATTGGATATATGGCCCATAATCTCCTTTTTCATAAAAGAGGTTCGACCTCTTTTGGTCGTTATGGTCGAGAGAGGTCGAACCTCTATCGGTTTTAAGAAATACACCTTCATTATATTCAAAGCCAGCCCAATTTATAATTTTAATTAATTTTTCCAATGCGTCCGGAATATACCGTTTCTGGTCCGTGTCTTCAATGCGCAAAATAAAATCCCCTTTATTTTTTTTGGCAAAAATGTAAGTATAGAGTGCCGTCCGAAAATTGCCGATATGCATATAGCCCGTCGGCGACGGCGCGAATCTGACGCGGATTTTATCCATATAATATTCAAATATCTCTCCCTTTAATAAAGGGAGTGTCCGCAAGGCGGACGAGGGATTTGCAGTGCTAATTTTATTTTTCAAATCCCCCTTTAGTCCCCCTTTTCCAAAGGGGGATAATTTGTATACCACTAATTATTCTCTTCTTTATCCTTTTTATCTTTTTTGATTATCCTCCAGTGGAATAAGCAAATTGGAAGCGCGATGATCAGCATCGTAAGCGCGTCAATGATTTTATTTTGCCGGGCGGGACGGATGCAATTGTCTCCCGTTCTCTCCTCTTTCCATTTTTTATAATCCTTAATCATCGCGTCAATCTGCTCTTTTTGCTCCGGAGTGGTTCCTTCTTTGGAGGGATAAGCGGCCATCGGCGGCTGGTAATTGCAGTCAAAATAGCTTTTCTTTTCCGCTTCGGGGAATAAATAATATTTCAATCCGGTATTGAGGATGGTTCCCGCGCCGATTCCCGTGAAGATTAAACTTACCAGCGCGACTGCATACAAATAAATCGTGCGGATCAACTTGGTTTTTGTGGTCATATTATCAAAATTAAAAATTAAAATTCAAAAATAAAAATGACAATTAAAAATTTAAAATTACTCTTATTGGGAAAATTATGACGGCGTTCCAGATGCGCTTAATCCTTTGGGGCTGTTGGATTAGCCGCCAGAGCCATTCCAGGCCGATCTGGCGCAAAATTAGGGGCGCGCGCTTGACTTTTCCCATGATAAAATCAAAACCGCCACCTACTCCCATGACTAGTCGTATTTTAGCATTTTTAGCATTTTTGAGCGAATAGAGGAATTTTTCCTGATAACCCATTCCAAAATTACAAAAAACAATCTCATAATTCATAATTCCTAATTCATAATTCTTCTCCTGTATATTATCTTTACTTAAATTACAGCCACTAACAATTATGCCAGGATAAGATTTTCTTATTACACTTGCCGTTTCTTCCCATCCGCTTAATCCCCTTTTATTTGCAGCTAAAAATACTCCTAAATTTTTTTCATTCGCTATCCGTAGAATTTCCATCATCAAATCCGCTCCGGCGATTCGGGACTTCAACTTTCCTCCTTTTCTCCAAAAAGCGAGTTTTATTCCCATGCCGTCCGCCACGTTCAAATCGCATTGATTTAAAATATTACTGAATTCCTCGTCTCTCCGCGCCTCTAAAATAAATTCAGGGTTAACCGTCGCAATTTGGTGAAAATTATCACCGTTCAAAAAATCGTTGACTTTCTGAAAAATTTCATTTTCTGAAAAGTTATCAATTTTTATTCCCAAAATTTGCATCTTTTTTTACCCTCATCTTAAATCTTCTCCCTGAAAGGTAGAAGAGGACAAGGTAATGACTATTTGAGTGGGCAGGATTCAAGAGTGATGAACTTTCGCTTGCCCTTTTCCAAAACGCTTTCCATCACATCAATCGAATTTGCCGGAACAGAAATGGATAATTTTTCCTTGACTTCCGGCGGCTCCGTAATATTTTTCCAGGCGGTTTGCCTGATCCTCCCGAGCGTCACGTGGGGGCGGATTTCATTCCGGAATGTCCTGGTAATTCCCAGTTCCTTTTCCAAATTAGCCGCTAAATTTTTCAGGCCTTCATTGGCTTCTCCGGAAAGCCAGACCATTCGCGGATTTTTCTCATCCGGACCGAAGCCGATTTTTTCAAATTTAATGTCAAATCCGCCGGATTTTTCAGCGGCTTCCCTTGTTCTATCGCAAATATCTATCATCGCTTCGTCATTAATATAGCCGATAAATAACAGCGTAATGTGAAGATTTTCTTCAAAAGACCACCGGACCGGAAGATTTTTCCATTTTTCCATCTTTTCAGAAAGGCGCTTTTTAACGTATTCCGGCAGCCGTATCCCGATAAAAATTTTCCTTTGTTTCATATTGTTATTTTAATACAAGACAGGCGCGCTAGCAATTCCTTGCTTCTTTGCTACAATTAAGCCATGAATGAAAAAGCCGGAAAATACATTGTTGACATTTATCCAATAACTCCGCTAACGCTAAAAAGACAGCAGTTTTATTCGTATTTATGGGACGCGGAAATTCCCTATGGTTCGCTGGTTTCCATACCATTTTTCAAAAGAGATATTGAGGGAATCGTGATTAATAACCGCCAAGATTTTGAGCGATTTGGAAATATTAAACTGAAACGAATCAATAAGATTCTGGAGGAAAATTTTTTAACTGAGAAGCAATTAAAGCTGGCGGAATTTATATCCGGCTGTTACCTCTCCCCTATCGGAACGGTTTTAAAGTTCTTTTGTCCGAAAAGAACAAAAGAAAGAATTAAGAATTATGAACTCGCCTCGCTGAGTCGAAGCGGGTTAAGAATTAAGAATGGTTTTAATAAAAAAATAAAGTTAACAGTGGAGCAAAAAAATACTGTAAATTTAATTACAAAAAAACATAAATTATACAAAATACAAGATACTAAATACTTATTGCATAGTCCCGCCTCTTCCGGCAAAACAGAGGTCTACATCCATTCAATTTTGAAATTAAAAAAACAATATCCGGAGTCGCAATTTTTGATTCTTTTGCCTGAATTAACGCTCACGCCCCAGGCCGTTGAAAGGTATGGCGCTTATTTTGAGCCCGAAGAAATAGTTCTGCTTCACAGCAGAATTTCCAAGGGGAAATTTTATTCCAATTGGAAAAAAATAAAATCAGGCGAAGCGAAAATAATCATCGGCACCCGGATGGCGGTTTTCGCGCCGTTTAAAAATTTAAAATTAATTGTCATAGACGAGGAACAGGATATTTCATTCAAGCAATGGGATATGAATCCAAGATATGACGCGCGGACAGTGGCGGAAAAACTGGCGGAAATTTATAAAGCGAAATTAATTTTGGGATCGGCTGCGCCGAGGGTGGAAGATTATTACAAAGCGATTAAGGGAGAAT
>MFRX01000007.1 GCA_001784725.1 Candidatus Moranbacteria bacterium RIFCSPHIGHO2_02_FULL_40_12b | reverse complement strand
TTCCGGAAAAATTTCCGGGTCCGGCTGGAAAGTTATTATTGTTCCGGTTTTTTGAGATTTCCCCGCCGCTTTTACCGCGCCCAGCGGCTTTCCTCTTTTGTATTCCTGGACCCAAATTTTTCCGTCCCGATGGACTTCCGCTTTCGTCCAGACGGAAAGGGCGTTCACCACCGAGACACCCACTCCGTGAAGCCCGCCCGAGACCTTATATCCGGACCCGCCGAATTTTCCTCCGGCATGAAGCATCGTCATTACCGTTTCCAGCGACGATTTTTTGGTTTGGGGATGGATCTCCACCGGGATTCCGCGCCCGTTATCGCTCACTTCAACCAGTTTTTCCGGCAGAAGTTTGACAATTATTTCATCGCAAAAACCGGCCATCGCTTCGTCAACGGAATTGTTAATTACTTCCCAAACCAAATGATGCAGGCCTTCAATTGAAGTACTCCCGATATACATTCCGGGACGCTTCCTTACCGGCTCAAGGCCGTGAAGGACCTGGATGGACTTGGCGCCGTATTCGCTTTTAGGTTTATTTTCTTTAGACACCATATTAGTTAAAAAGTAAAAGTTAAAAGTTAAAAGTTAAAGATATGATTTATTTATTTCGCATTTTTGAAACTATTGATCCTAATATTTTTGCTATTTCTATATTTTCACTGATTAGTGGATTTATTATTTTTTCACCTGTCTTATTCGTATCTCTAGTTAATGCCAGCCAAAACTTTGACTCGTTGGCTGATTTTAAACTATGGTTTAAAAAATTTATGAAATCTTTTGCTGAACACCCGGCAATTGCTTCGACATAATTAGCGACCACCGAAGTAGAACATCTTATTAATTGCTTTTTAATCACACTCGCAAGATAATCATCATTTTTAAGTCCTTCTGTCATTTTTAACACGTTCAGTAGCCATTTATATATCCGCTTCTTAAAACTTTCGCTAAATTCCTTATTATTCATTTCTTATAAAACTTTTAACTTTTACTTTTTAACTTTTAACTATTTTGTCTTGTCAAAAAATACAATTCAAGCAGTAAAACCGCCGCGATAACCAATAGTCCGTCCCACCAAACCAATATTGCCTTGTTTTGAAAAAACAGGAATATCGCCGCCATAAGCGAAATCAGGGCTCCTTCCCTGAAATTCATTCCCAATTGCGATTGATTGCCTTCAGCGGATATTTTTCTCCTCAAAAAACTGAAGAAAAGCGTGAATAACCCGGTCAAAAAAAGAAATAGGGTTAAATAAAAAAGGGCTTGCCCCAAAATTCCCGCTTTCTCCGGATCGATGTAATAAACCGTCAGGCACCAGGCAATAAATGTTACAAAAGTGCTGAGCCGCATCCCCCAAAGATATGATTTCAGCGTCATATTATAAGGATTTTTTCTCTGTTTTACCTATATTTAGTTTAGCGTATTTTTCGCCTTTTGGCAAGCGGAAAAACAGAATAAATTTTCACTAGGCGGGTCCGACCGGATTCGAACCGGCGATCTTCTCCGTGACAGGGAGACGTGATAACCGCTACACTACGGACCCTTATCTTTTTTATTTTTTGAGGATCGCCCCAGTCATTGCGACGGGGTAAAAACTCACGACCTATGACTTACTCGCCCCTTTATTAAATGCCGTACCGGCGAGAGGATTTGAACCTCTGACCTATGGCTTATGAGTCCATCGCTCTAACCAACTGAGCTACGCCGGCATTTTGGCGTGGGGGGTGAATCCTTGCGCTCTAACCAACTGCCTACCCCGTTAATTCCGAAGGAATTTTTACGGGGAGCTATCCTGCCATTCTACACTAAAATTAATATACATCAAGAATTTATTATAATCAATCATGAAACACAAAACCCCGCTCCTCGCGAGGGGCTGGGTTATATGCATTTTTATGGGCGCCACAAAAGTGAAAAACTAAAAACGAAAAATGCAAAATAAAATTCCAATATTTTTCGCTTTACGCTTTAATTTTTGCGTTTTTATGTTGCGGGAGAGGGATTTCTCTTCGCCTCCGACTCAGAGCCGGGGCGCTGCGCGCTCTCGCGCCCTTCAAATCCCCACGCAAGCAAAACTGTTTGCTTGCTCTCCCTCCACTATGTTGCGGGAGAGGGATTTGAACCCTCGACCTCGTGGTTATGAGCCACGCGAGCTGCCAGACTGCTCCACCCCGCTATGTAAATGATAGCTTATACCAAAATTAACTGATTGTCAATAGCAGACAAAATTTTTTAAATAAACTCCAGTTCTCGCAATAAATCTTCATAGATTTTTATCGTGTCTTCGGCCAATTTCCGGTCAACATGGAAGTCCTTTTCGTGGATAATGCGGTTGCGGATATCATGTGCTTCGCGGAGCTCATCGGGCTTGGATAATTGGCCGTGTGTGACGGCCTCCAGTTTTTCCCCGAGATTTTCGCCCTTATATCCCGCCACGCCTAAAATTTCATTAGTGATGCTGTCGGCTTCAAGCACTGCTACTTTATATTGGGAAATATTGCCTGTCCTCAGCCGCCTCTGGATTTCTTCCCATCTTTTCAGTAATTTATTTTTGGCGGAAATAGGCAGGCCCGTTCCCATAAAAGTAGTGCGGATATCCCTTATCAGATCCTTGTTTTTCACCTGGGCGGCAAGAACCAGGACAATATCCGCGAATAAAACAACAGAATAAACCCCGAGAAAAAATTTAATCGCGGAAAAAAAAGGCGAGTGATAAAAATTTACTCCGAAATTCGCGAGAATGTCCATAAAAAATTTTCCCTAAGGTTGAACCTTGGAATTCGAAAAGGTTCAACCTTGAAAGTAAAAATACTTAGTACCTAGATTTATTATACCAAAATCAGGTAGTTTCAAAAACATGCGCGGCGCGCAGCATATTTTCCTCGTCGAACCATTTCCCCATCAGCTGGCCTCCGATCGGCAATCCCCTTATTTCCCCTATTCCCCCAATTTCCCCGATAGGAAACGATATCGCCGGCACCCCCGCCAGATTTGCCGTGACAGTATAGATGTCCGACAAGTACATTTTCAGCGGGTCATCGGCCTTTTCGCCAAATTCAAAAGCTGCCTCTGGAGCCGTAGGGGTAAATATTAGATCCACTTTTTTGAAGGCCTCTTCAAAGTCATTTTTAATCAGCGCGCGGACTTTCTGGGCTTTCTTGTAATACGCGTCGTAATATCCGGCGGACAGCGCGTAGGTTCCGAGCATTATTCTTTTTTTTACTTCTCCTCCGAAACCATACTGCCGCGTATCCAGATATGTCTCAAATAAATTTCTCGGAAGATTATTCGGATTATTATTCGGATTATCATTCAGATTTAATTCGGATTGCGATTCGTATCCGTCGTTAATTCGGATCCCATATTTAATTCCGTCAAACCGCGCCAGATTAGAGCTGGCTTCGCTCGGCATTATAATATAGTAAGTCGCCAGGGCGTATTGGGTATGGGGCAAACTTATTTTAGAAATTTCCGCTCCGAGTTTTTTAAATTTCTCCGCTGCCGCGTTAAATTTTTCCAAGATTTTTTCATCCAATCCCTCCAGATATTCCTTGGGTATCCCGACTCTCATTCTCCTAATTTCCCCTATCCCCCCGCTCAAATAATCCTCATAATTTTTATTTCCGCTTTTCGCCGAAGTGGAGTCCATCCGGTCTTCTCCGGAAATCGCGGATAAAACTATAGCCGCGTCTTCCACGGTCTTTGTAATCGGTCCGATTTGGTCAAAACTGGATGCCATGGCGATAAGACCGTAGCGCGAGATCCTTCCATAGGTGGGTTTTAGTCCGACAACGCCGCAAAATGAAGCGGGCTGGCGGACAGAACCGCCCGTGTCAGAACCTAATCCCCAGGCGGCCATATCGCCGGCCACGGCTGCCGCCGAGCCGCCGGAAGAACCGCCGGGGACTCGCGCGCAGTCAACCGGATTTTTGGTTCTTTGATACCCGCTGTTTTCGGTTGACGCTCCCATCGCGAACTCGTCCATGTTTGTTTTCCCCAGAATCACGGCGCCTGCTTCTTTAATTTTTTTAATTACCGTCGCGTCATAGGGCGCGGTGTAATTGTCAAGAATTTTTGAGCCGGCGGTAGCTCTTTCACCCGCGACGCAAATATTATCTTTAATCGCGCAGGGAATTCCTTCCAGTATATTTATGCTCTCTCCCTTTTTTATTTTTTCATCCGCTTTTTTTGCCTGCTGCAAAGCGGAATTTTTAAGCAATATGAGATACGCGCCGATTTCAGAGTCCTTTTTTTCGATAGCGGAAAAATATTCTTCGGTGAGCTTTACTGAAGTTATTTCGCCAGATATTAGCTTATTATGTAGATCCAGTATCATAAAACTTATTCTTTACGAATTACTAATTATGTACCAATATACGAATTCAAAAAAATTAGTATATTCGTAATAGATTCGTAATTAGTAAAGATTACAGCACGCTCTTGACTTTGCAATAGTTATCTTTGCTTTCCGGAAACAATTTAACGACATCTTTTTTATTCTCAAAATCTTCCGCCTTATCTTCCCGCGTGGAATTTTCCCTTCCGGTGATATGGCCAATAGGTTTGACTGCTTCAGTGCCAACTTCTTTGAGTTTTTCAAAATAATCTAAAACCGCCGAAATGTCTTTTTGGTATTTTTCGGTTTCTTTATCGCTTATCCCGACGCGGGCGAGAGCGGCGATATGTTTTACTTCGTCTTTAGATAGCATATATTTCTTTACTAATTACTAATTTTTGTACTAATATACGAATTCAAATTAGTATATTCGTAATTGATTCGTAATTAGTAAAGATTATTCCATTATTTTTTCAAACTCTTTCTCATTGATTATTTTTACTCCTAATTCCTTCGCCTTATTATATTTAGAACCAGGATTTTTTCCCGCCACCACATAATCCGTTTTTTTGCTGACCGTTGAGGACATGTTGCCTCCGGCTTTCCTAATCATATCTTTCGCCTCGTCCCTTGTAAAGGACTTAAGCTCGCCGGTTAAAACTAAAGTTTTGCCTGCTAATTTGCCTGCCTCGAGCGAAGTCGAGAGGTCACTCATTATAATTTCCACTCCTAATTTCTCCATTTTCTCCAGCAATTTAATATTCGCGCTATCGTCAAACCAATTAACCAAACTCTCCGCCGATTTATCCCCAATTCCTTTAATCTTCAGCCAGCCATCAATTTTTACTTTCGGAAAAAATTTAATTATGTTCCCAATTTTCTTTATCTCCCCGATTTCCCCAATTACCCTTTCCAAATTTCGTGCGATTAATACGGTCGTTTCCTCCCCCACGTGCCTGATGCCCAGAGCGTATAAAAATTTCGGAAAATCTATTTTCTTGCTTTTTTCTATCGACTGAATCAAATTATCCGCCGATTTTTCGGCAAATCTTTCCAGCGGCTCCAGGTCCCCTTTTTCCAGTTCGAAAATATCCGCCGCGTCGGAAATTAATCCTTCATTCATCAGATGCTCAACGATTTTCTCGCCCATTCCTTCAATATTAAAGCCCTTTTTGGAAACAAAGTGGATGATGTTTTCCCTTTCTATCGCGAAGCATTTTTTATTGAGGCAATAATGAGCGGCTGACAAAGATTTTTCTTCCTTATTCCCCCTCGCCCCTTTCGGGGAGAGGGTGTCCCGCTCCTCGCGAGGGGCGGGACGGGTGAGGGGCTTCACGACTTCCCGTCTTACCTTTCCTCCGCAAATCGGGCATTTTTTCGGCATATGGAATTTTTTTTCTTTCCCGCTCCTCAAGTTTTTCACCACTTCCACCACTTCTGGAATGACGTCGCCGGCTTTGTGGATTACCACCGTGTCGCCGATCCGCGCGTCCAGCCGTTTTATTTCATCTTCGTTGTGCAGCGTCGCCCGCGAAACAACAGAGCCGGCGACCTGGACCGGCCGGAGATGAGCAACCGGAGTGAGCGCCCCCGTGCGCCCCACCTGCACTTTGATATCCTCAATTACGGTTGTCACTTTCTCCGGAATGAATTTGTAGGCGATCGCCCAGCGCGGCGATTTTCCGGTATATCCCAGCGCGTCCTGGATTTTTTTGGAATTGATTTTTATCACTATGCCGTCAATCCCGTACTGCTGGGCGTTTCTTTTATGCTCCCACGATTTAAAATAATCATCCGCTTCTTTCAGATTTTCGCAGTGTCTGTAATTCTTATTAACTTTGAATCCCAGTTCTTCCAGAAGTTTTAATTCTTCAATTTGGGTTCGGGGAAAACCTTCCTTATTCCCCCTCGCCCCTTTCGGGGAGAGGGTGGGGTGAGGGGAAATTTCATCAATATCATATATATAACTATTGAGTTTGCGGCTGGCCGTTATTTTTGGATCCAACTGGCGGATAGAACCCGCGGCGGCGTTCCGGGAATTGGCAAAAGGCGGCTCGCCTTTTTTTGCGCGCGCTTTGTTAATTTTCTCCAGGTCATTTTTTTTCATCCACCCTTCTCCTACCACGGTGATACTGATATTTTTGTTGAGTCGCAGTGGAATGCTTTGGATTGTCTTGACTTGCTCCGTGACGTTTTCGCCGATAACTCCGTCGCCCCGCGTCGCCGCTCGGACAAACAATCCATTCTCGTAAGTCAAAATCAATTTTAGCCCGTCAATTTTCAATTCGCAGCAATAATTCATTACTTCATTATCCCCCCTCGCCCCTTTTGGGGAGAGGGTGGCGCGAAGCGCCGGGTGAGGGGTTTTAGATAAAATACGCAGATTCCTTTCTTCCCATTCTTTAAGTTCCTCAAAACTAAAAGCATCATCCAGCGACCACTGGCGGTGCGAGTGTCGGACCTTTTCAAATTTTTCCAATGGTTCTCCGCCAATCCTTTGCGATGGCGAATCGGGTGTTTTGAATTCCGGATACCGCCATTCCAGTTCCTTGAGCTCCCGCATCAGCGAATCATAAACCTCATCGGTTATTTCCGGCCGGTCCTGGACATGATAAAGATATCGGCGTCTGTCTATTTCAGCGCGCAGTTTCTTAACCCTTATTTTTGCCTCGTTTTTCTCCATTTTTTAATTATATCAGTCCAACCGCCAAAAATCGAGGTTTCTATCGAGGTTGAACCTCGATAGAAATCATGCTATACTCAAATTATGAATAGGCCGCAATTCGTAGAAGACGAAATTTATCACATCTATAACAGAGGAGTTGAGAAAAGAAAAATATTCCTTAATAATAAGGATTATTTCAGGTTTATTTACGGCATGCAGGAATTTAATGACAAAAATCCGACAGAAAATACCTTATATTATCTAAGTAAAAGTTATATCGAGGTTCAACCTCGATATAAAGAGCCGCTGGTGGAGATTTTAGTTTTTGTGCTGATGCCGAATCATTTTCATTTTCTCCTGAAACAGAAACAGGAAAATGGGATTCCAAAATTTATGCAGAAGCTGGGAACCGGATATTCCATGTATTTTAATAAAAAATACGATAGGGTGGGCGGCTTGTTTCAGGGAAGATTTAAGGCCGTTTTAATCGGCAGAGAAGCGCAATATATCCATATACCCTCATATATTCATCTGAATCCCCTGGAATTACTTTCCTATCGAGGTTCAACCTCGATAGGAATGCGTGAAAAGATGGAGTTTTTGGAAAATTATCAATGGAGCAGTTATCCGGACTATATCGGCAAAAAAAACTTCCCTTCCCTGACTTCCAGGGACTTATATCTAAAATTTTTCGGAGGAGAAGGAGGATATAAAGAAGAGATAGAAAGATTATTAAAAACCAACAAGGACTTTTCTATCGAGGTTGAACCTCGATAGAGGTAATATTAACATGACGGGGCATAATAAGTGCTGTTTATCTCACCAGATTCATACAATTTATTATTAAACAATTTTATGTCCCATATTCTTGCATCATTTGGCAGATCATATTCTTTATTCCAAGATGTCACGCCGTCATAGCTGAAAATAATGCCGCCTTCGCCCGTTGGTCCTGAGACATTAAATAATTCGCCCGCGCCTATGTATAATATATTATCATAAACAGCCATGCCTCCGTAGGCGCCCTCTTGCATAGTAGATATTATTGTTCGCAAATCAGTGCAGGTCAATGTCGCTCCTTCAGTGCATTGATAGACCGTTCCCCGCCGCTCGAAAGGACCGGATGTGGTAGTATGCGAACTAAGATACAGTTTTCCTTTATAAAATACTTTGTCATATACATATCGGTAATCGCTGTCCCATTCATTTGTCCAGCTAATACCATCGGCAGTGCTGAAAATTCTGGCTTCATAGACACTGGAATTTTCAGTATTATCTTGTCCGGAAGTAAAATAAAGCTTGCTGCCAACGCTTGAAATCCACAATTCTCTGGCTTGGTAAGCGTTAGGAATGCTGTATACCTGCGTCCAAGTATCAATATCTCCTGTTGAGGATCTGAAAATTCTGGCGTTATTCGTGCCTCCGGCAGCGGCGTAAAAATATCCTTTAAAGTATATTATGCTATAAATTTCCTGATATTTTCCGCTAGTTCCTGATCCAAAAAAACTGTTAAAATCAAAAACATTCTCCACTGTGCCGCCTTTATATCTGAAAATTCCACCGTTTCCAAAGTCGCGTCCTCCTACTCCTATCCAAAGATAGCCGTTAAGATCAGCGAATCCATCATAAAGGGCATAAACCATATCCGATCCATTATTAGCGAAAAAATCATAAATTTCAGTCCATGAACTTCCGTCATAGCTGTAAAGTTTTACGCAACCGTTATTCCCTTGGCCATTTTGGCCAGTACCGTAATATAGTTTTCCGTTATAAGTGGTTGAATCGCCGATAAAATTGGCGCAGGTAAAAGTATTGTTAAGGTTCCAAATGTCCATTCCGCACACCTTCACCTCCACCGCGCGGGAGGTGTTGGAATAGGTTCCGATGGATTTGATTTTGTCTATATTCGTTGAATTGTCGGTACAGACAATAGGAGTACCGCCGGTATCTTTCGCTATTATTTTATAACTGCCCCAAGTTATTTCAGTACCGTTGCATGCGGCCCCAAGAGCCGTTACAAGTTCAGAAGGTTTTGTTTTGTTATTTTTGAGAATTTCTTTTAACGCTATCTCCGTTCCCGAGTCGGCTATCTGGAAGGCCTTAGTTGACTGTCCTGTCGCGCCCGAACTTCTTCTTTCCGTCACTGTCACCTGCGCCACTCCCAGCGCGACGACCAGGGTGATGATGAGAATGATGAGCGTGAAAACCAGGACGGAACCGTCAACTTTTTTTCCATTTTTTATTTTTACCATATTATTTAAGATTAATGCTTACTGCCTTGATTCCTTTCATAATTTATTTTCAAGGTTCAACCTTTTCCCGTTCCTCCTCAAGGTTGAACCTTGCCGAAAATCGCTTACTTCTTGCTTCTTTTTACAGTCCCGTTTCCGTATAATCCCGCAATGACACGCTGGTTTGGATTATCGCCTTGTCGCTGCCGGCGGGACAGCCGCTCGCCGGACAAACTTGCATGGAAATTGTCGCTTTGCCGACCGCAACGTCAGGCGCGGATTGAACAATGGAAAAATTAACCGCGCTTACGAAATTCGTAATCAGATCATCGTTTGCCGAATTCCATACGCAGGTTGATTTATCCCCGGGGGTTGAGGGAGAGTCAGATCTCACTTTTAATTTATTGCTGGAAAATCTGTATGTTACGCACCGATCC
>MFRX01000006.1:24266-25936 GCA_001784725.1 Candidatus Moranbacteria bacterium RIFCSPHIGHO2_02_FULL_40_12b | reverse complement strand
GAAATACGGATATTCTTCCGCGCGGCACAAAAGAATAAAGAAAGCTATTAAATTATTTCCATAATCTAAAATATGAGGAGGCAATAAATGAACGACGATATCGTCGAGTATTGGGTTGTTATTTATAAGAATACCGGCCTAAAGGAAACGGTTGTAGGATGGGGCAGGGTAATAGGAGTGAATCTCAAAAGAAATAGCCTTGTCATCAGGGAAGAGCCCGTAGGCAATACGGTCTTCTGCTATATTTCCAACGCAGCCAGATATAATAGCCGGGAGGAGGCGAGAAAAAAATTCCGAGCAAGTTATCAGGCATAGCATTAAAAAAGGCGTCTTGAATCATCAAGCCGCCTTTTGATTTTTTGGGGGAAATGTGATAATTTTAAAATACTTAAAAATCCCTCTTAATCTCCCTTTTAAAAAGGGAGAAGGATAACACGTTAACTAAAAAGCTAGTTCCTAAAAAGCTAATAAGCTGAATTATGCTGGATATTAAGTTTATCAGGGAAAACAAGAAGGCGGTTGAAAAAAACTGCAAAAACCGCGGAGTCAAATGCGACATCGGCCGGCTTTTGGAACTGGACGAAAAAAGGAAAAAATCAATCTTAAAAATTGAAAATTATAATGCAGAAAAGAATCTTCTTAATGATAAATTTGTTACCGCAAAAAATAATAGGGAAAAAGCGGCAATTGCTTATAGAGGCAAAGAAATTAAAGAAGAATTGGAAAAAATAGAACCGGAACTGGGAAATATATCCAAAGAATATAAAAGTCTTTTATATAGAGTTCCAAATATATATTCAGAAGACACCCCAGTTGGTCCAGATGAATCAGAAAATAAAGTTTTAAAAAGAGTCGGCGAACTGACAAAATTTAACTTTAAGCCGAAAGATCATATTCAACTTGGCGAAGACCTGGGAGTAATTGATACTGCAAGCGCGGCGAAAGTGAGCGGCGCACGATTTAATTACTTAAAAGGCGAATTGGCGCTTTTGGAATTCGCTTTGATCCAATATTGCTTTTCGATTTTGACGAATGAAAAGATCTTGAAAGAGATTGCTAAAAAAAATAATTTGAAAGTGGACACGAAACCTTTCGTTCCGATTATTCCGCCGGTCTTGGTCAAGGAAGAAACATTGGAAAAAATGGCGCGACTAGAACCAAGAGAGGAGAGATATCATATTCCTTCGGATAATTTGTATTTAATCGGCAGCGCGGAACATTCCGTGGGTGCCATTCATATGAACGAAATTTTAGGAGAAAAAAATTTACCTTTACGGTATATCGGATTTTCGTCCTCTTTTAGGAGGGAAGCGGGATCATACGGAAAGGACGCTAAAGGAATTTTGCGAGTCCATCAGTTTGATAAACTGGAAATCGTGTCGTTTACTGCTCCGGAAAAAGGGATGGATGAACAAAATTTCATCGTAGCTATTCAAGAATATTTAATTGGATCACTTGGATTACCGTATCAAGTCGTGGCAATTTGTACAGGCGATATGGGCGGACCGGATTACCGGCAAATTGATATCGAAACCTGGATGCCGGGGCAGAATAAATATCGGGAAACAAACACTTCCGATTACAACACGGATTACCAATCGCGCCGGCTGAATACGAAAATTAAAAAATCGGACGGAAAATTGGAATACGCACATATGAATGACGCGACG
>MFRX01000006.1:18926-24026 GCA_001784725.1 Candidatus Moranbacteria bacterium RIFCSPHIGHO2_02_FULL_40_12b | reverse complement strand
CGGGCAGAAGTTTGTTGAAAACTTTTCGCCGAAGCCAAAAAACAAAAATATGCTAAAAAAAGCAGCCATTATCGCGGTTTCAATCGTCGCTCTGGCCTCCGTCAGCTTGGTTTTAGCGGAAGAAAATGGCGATAATACTAATACGGATGCGGAAAATACGCAGGAACAAAACAATAATGTATGGAAGCAAAATAGAGAACAAAGAAAAGCGGAAATGGAGCAGAAAAGGGAGGAGTGGAAAACGCAAAGACAGCAGGAACTGGAAAAATTGAAAGCCCAAAAAGAAGAATTTCGGGCAATGCGGGAAAAATTCACCGAGGAAAGATGCGCCAAAATTGAGGAAAGGATAAAAAACAGGACGGAATGGTTCAATAGTTCCAAAGAAAAGCATACGGCCGTCTATGCCAATCTTCTGAATCGGATAGACAAGTTCATTACCCGCTTTGATAATTTCAATGCTGCCAGCGCGACCAAAATAGATCCGGAAAAAATCCAAAAACTCAAAGATGACCGGGCGCAGCTGGCGATCCTTGTTGATAATTTCAAAACCAGCTTATCGGAATATTTTACCAAGCTTAACGCCACTAAGAATTTCACCTGCGGACATTCAGAAGGGGAATTCAAAAGCGCTCTTCTAGACGCCCGAACTTACCTGAAGTCCGTCCATGAAAACGCGGCGGCTATCAGGACATACGTCCGGGAAACAATCTATCCTGACATTCTGGCCATTAAAAAAGAAATAGCTAAAATCAGGGGAGAAAATGAAAATCCGAAAGCGGGTGAAAACAATGATGAGGACGGCAATTAGATATTAAAACCGCAGGCAATAACTAATTATAAAATAATATTTTAAGAATAAAAAAATGGAAAATAAAAAAGTAATCACAATAGCAGTCGTCGTAATAATACTCATGGTTACAGCCGCATTTTTCGCCGTCAAAATCGCGAATAAAAATTCCTCTGTCAGTTCGCCTCCAGCGGTCCAGACCGCGAAACCCGTCAGTAAGGCGCAACCCAAAACAGGGGATAATGCTCAAAAAACAGCTCAAAACACGGAAACTGACAGTGACATGAAAGCCATCGAAGACGATTTGAATTCCATAAACGACGAGGACTTCGGGAATGATAAATTATCCGACCAGAACTTGGGCCTCTAGGAATAAATAAGCTTTTTAAAAGCAGCTTTAAACGCTGCTTTTAAGTTTGGCTGATGAGTGTTTACAAATTGAATTACTCCTCTGTTTCAAAAATAGAGAAAATGATGTATCATTAAGGCGTATGGAGCATTCGCGTGAAAAACACAAATCAACGTTTGGACAAAAGGCGGCGGACAAAGTGGCGTCCTGGGTGGGCAGCTGGAAATACATAATCGTCCAGTCGGTTGTTCTTATTATCTGGATGATTTTGAATGTTGTTTCAATTATCGAGCATTGGGATCCGTATCCCTTCATTTTTCTCAATCTCGTTGTGGCTTTCGTGGCGGTTTATACCGCGCCGATAATTTTGATGAGCCAGAACCGGTCGGAAGAACGGGATCGGAAAAAATTCGAAATAGATTTAGCCACCGACCGCAAATCGGAAAAGGAAATTGAGGAAATAAAAACCCAGCTTAACCGCATAGAGCACGATAAAATAAAAAAGATTTTGGAGATATTGGAAAAAAAGTGAAAAGGAGGAAAAATGAAAAAGAAAAGGGGATTCAAAAAGTTTCAAGAAAGCAAAAAAGACAGAAAATTTCAAAGAAGAATAATTTCACGCGCTAATTATTCTTTAGCCGTGCTCGGAATGGCTTTTGTGCGGCACGGAAGCGGGAAGTTCTTGTTTATAAGATAGGGAAATAAAAAAAGAAGGAGATATAAAATATGGGCTGCTTAACCAGGTAGCCCTTATTCATTATATTATGGTATTATAATTTTATGGAAAAGAAATTAGAATTCCCTGAAAATTTTTTTTGGGGCGCGGCGACGAGCGCGCATCAGGTGGAAGGCGGGACAAGAAATAACTGGTCGGAATGGGAAAAAGAAAATGCAGAGAAACTAGCGGAAAAAGCCAAGACATATTGGCAGGAATGGCAAAAAGAAAAATTTCCCGAAATGCTTGATCCGCAAAATTATATTTCCGGGCGCGCCTGCGATCATTATAATCTATACGAAAAGGACTTTGATATCGTGAAAGATCTGGGACACAACGTCCACCGGTTTTCCATTGAATGGAGCCAGATTGAACCGTTCGAGGGAAAATTTGATGAAAAAGAAATTGAACATTATCGCAGCGTCGTTAATGCGTTAAAACAAAGAAATATTGAGCCGTTTGTCACACTTTGGCATTGGACTAATCCCTTGTGGCTGGAAAAAATCGGCGGATGCGAATCAAAAAAATTTCCTTTTTATTTTTCCCGCTACGCGAAAAAAATAGCCGAAGTTTTTAAAGATGAGGTGAAATTTTGGATTACTTTAAATGAGCCGACTTCAATTATTGCTAATTCTTATACTCGGGGAATATGGCCTCCGCAAAAGAAAAGCTTTTGGCTCACATGGAAAACTTATAAAATTTTCGCTAAGGCGCATATTGAAGCGTATAAATCAATCCATTCCGTTTCGGAAAAATATAAAGTCGGGTTTGCCAATATATTGCATTCATTTGAACCCTACAGAAAAGAATCTTGGCTGGATAAATTATCTGTGTTTATCGCCAAGTATTTTACCAATAGAAGAATGCTTAATTTAACTAAAGGATATAATGATTTTTTGACGGTCCAATATTATTTCCATAACCGCTTCAAATTTCCCAAAAAAGTCCGCCTTGACGACAAGCCGGTTTCTGATATGAACTGGGAAATTTATCCCCATGGGATTTATCGGATACTTAGAAAATTAAAAGAACATAATCTCCCGATTTACGTAACCGAAAACGGTTTGGCGGACGCGGACGATTCGCGGCGCGCGCGATTCATCAAAGACCATCTGTTCTGGATCCATAAAGCCATTTCCGAAGGCGCGGACGTCAAGGGATATTTTTACTGGTCGCTGCTGGACAATTTTGAATGGGACAAGGGTTTTTGGCCGCGATTCGGGCTGGTGGAAGTAGATTATAAAACGATGGAACGAAAAATTAGACATAGTGCGTTAGAATACGCTAAAATTTGTAAGAGTAATGAGTTAGAATTTGATTAAAATAGCGGGGCTTGACCCGGTAGTGAAATTTGGACTTTGCTTCGCAAAAAATGCTAATTTTGTCCAAATTCTACTACTGGGTTGACAATATTTATAGAACTGCTAAAATATCAATTACGGTTAAGGAATTAATTATTTAACAATAAACTGGCAAACTAGACTCAAAATAAAATTAAAGAGTTTAAGTGCGGGTGACCCCGCCGTTCGCGAACAGCGGGGTGAGAAAGAAAATACATCTTTGTGTGTAATAATAATCGCCACATAAAGATGTGTTTTTTGTTCTTTGATAAGTTTACCAATGGGACGGCCGGAATCGTGTTCGAGACGTTCTTCGAGCTTAGGATCCACGCGAATGATCTTCGACCATTCCTTGGTTGTCCCAGAAATTTTAAAATAAACCTTCGGCGGCTGGCTACAATTGCGACTGTGCATTAGGCCCAGCAATCGCGACTTCCGTTCTGCCAGTCGCCGAAGATCACGAAAAAGGTGGCCGGTTAAAAATGCAAACGTTTTCTAAATTTTTCGTTTGTGGCTTCTCAATCGCCGGCCGCCGTTTATAACTTCAAAGAAGTTTAAAGAAAGGAGAAAAAAAGAAATGAAAAAGAAGGGAGAAATTTTTCCGATAAAAAAAGCGGAATTCAGCGGTGAAAAGGGATTGGAAATACTGGAAAAATACATAGTCCCGCTCTATTCTAAAGGAAATAAAATAAGATTCAACTCAAATGGAGTTGGACCGAGCCCTATTGACTCCAAAGCAGTCAGGAGAATTTTAAAGTAAAATTCTCCTCATTACTTTGCAGTTATGATAGTATTTTGAAAATTTAATACCTAGCGTGTTTAAATTTTTTGGTTTAAACTATAAGATCCCTCGACAAGCTCGGGATGCGATTTTGTGGCTAAATCAGAGATTTAGACAAAATCGCAGTTTTTTGCGATTAGTCCTTAAGTGTTCAGTAATTTATTACTGAACAAAGAGAGTCCGCGTTATTTACGAAAGTAAATAACGCGTCCCGAGTCCCGCTTTGCGGGATCGAGGGATATTCAAACATAAAGAATTTTATTCTTTAAATATTTTATTAATCCCGTAAAATCCCGCTTCGCGGGACCACGGGGTCTAATAAATGTGGCAAAATTTTTCTTTGAAAAATTTTGACATTTATTGAGAGTTTGATCCTGGCTCAGGATGAACGCTGGCGGCGTGGATAAGGCATGCAAGTCGTATGGTCGCATCACACTTTGTGTGATACTCGACTAACAACTGACAACCGACAACTAACAACGTAAATTTGTTGTTTGTCGTGAGTCATAAGTTGTAAGTTGGGCACATCGTGCGAAGCGCGATGTGACCATGGCAAACGGGTTAGTAATGCATAGGAACGTGCCCTGGAGACGCGGATAATCCGTCGAAAGGCGGAATAATACGCGATACTATCTATGGATTAAAGTCAGTGCTTTGCACTGGGAATTTTAAAGTCTAAATTTTAAATTCTAAATCAAATCTAAATTTCTAAATTTAGAAATTTATTAATTGGAAATTGATTAAAAATTAAAAATTTAAAATTAAAAATTCCAGCGCATGGCGCTGGCGCTCTGGGAGCGGCCTGTGTCCTATCAGCTAGTTGGTGAGGTAATGGCTCACCAAGGCGATGACGGGTAGGGGGCGTGAGAGCGTGGCCCCCAACATTGGGACTGAGACACTGCCCAAACTCCTACGGGAGGCTGCAGTCGAGAATATTCGTCAATGCCCGAAAGGGTGAACGAGCGACGCCGCGTGCGGGATGAAGGCCTTCGGGTTGTAAACCGCTTTTCTCACAGAAAAATGGCTGGAGATTTTGGGAAAATTTAACAACAAGAGGGAGATTAGCATGGGAAAGGAATTTAAAAATTTGGAGGTAGTAAAAAAAGCAAGAAAAAAGTTATTAAAAAA
>MFRX01000006.1:11758-18895 GCA_001784725.1 Candidatus Moranbacteria bacterium RIFCSPHIGHO2_02_FULL_40_12b | reverse complement strand
TTGTAATTGTATAAGTTAATTCGGAAAGAATTACGCAAGATGAATAAATTAGAAGCAGAAATAGGCAGCTATCAGCTTGAACTTCAAATATGGAGTGAAAAGGAAAAAATTGAATTTCCTGAACAACTATCCCTTTATGAAGAAGGAGAAATAATAAGTGGACAGAGAAAGAAGGTTAAAAACTTTATGTTCGCAGCAAAAGAATTATAACATCTTAAAATATTAAGGGGAATTAAAAAGATTCCCCTCCCAAAATCTCCAGCTATGATTGTATGTGAGGAATAAGAGGTTACTAACTCTGTGAGCTCAAAAAGAGCTTTGCGCAGAGTTTTCGTAGTAATACGAAATAAGGAAAATCTCACTATATGCTGGAAAACCTATTTATGTCCGCTAATTTTTTTGATATTATGATATCAAGACATGTAAATAGATAATCAGCAGGCAACCCCGATGTTTCATTGGGGGCGCCTCAGAGACTACACGTGAGACCCCTAAATCATATCAGTTTAGGGTGATGATATAGTCCAGTTAAATCGTATGAACGAAAAAACAAAAGCAATTCTTGTCGGATTGATTTTAGGTGATGGCTGTCTTACTCCATTAACTGGTAATAGCAACAGATCGAGATTAGATATGAAAGGCGACGATAAAAATCTTTCGTATCTTCGTTGGTTGCATAAAAAACTTCAGTCAGTAGGAGTTTCAGATTTGAAACCAAAGAAAAACTATCACCAACACCGATTTTATACCAAAACTACCAAAGAAATCGGGAAGTTAAGAAAAATATTTTATCCAAAGGGAAAGAAAACCATCCCTGAAGATATTAAAAAATTTCTTAACAATCCATTAACTTTAGCAGTTTGGTACCAAGATGATGGCAATCTAGATTGTCGCGACAAATATCACTACAATGCGATGTTTGCCACATATTGTTTTTCGTTCAACGAGTGCAAGTTGCTTGCTAAAACATTAAGGGAAAATTTTGATCTTGACGTAAGAGTGTGCAGATGCAAAATGCGTGGAAAGTTAAGATGGAGATTATACGTCACATCAAAAAGCATGAACAGGTTTATCAATTTAGTAAAACCATTCGTGAATCCCTGCTTTAACTATAAAATTCGCAAGTTTAACTAGCCAGCAGTAGCGGTAATACAGAGACCTCAAGCGTTATCCGGATTTATTGGGCGTAAAGCGCGGGTAGGCGGTTTTATTAGTCAGATGTCAAATTTTCCCGCTTAACGGGAAAACCGCATTTGAAACGATAAAACTAGAGAGTGTGAGAGACCAGTGGAACTCATAGTGTAGCAGTGAAATGCGTTGATATTATGAGGAACACCAAAGGCGAAGGCATCTGGTTGGCGCACTTCTGACGCTGAGCCGCGAAAGCGTGGGTAGCGAATGGGATTAGATACCCCAGTAGTCCACGCCCTAAACGTTGCATACTAGATATCAGGAGAATCGACCCTTCTGGTGTCGCAGCTAACGCGTTAAGTATGCCGCCTGGGAAGTACGAGCGCAAGCTTAAAACTCAAAGGAATAGACGGGGATCCGCACAAGTGGTGGAGCATGTGGTTTAATTCGACAGTAAGCGAGGAACCTTACCAGGGCTTGAAATCCAGCTGCATCCCGCAGAAATGCGCGAGCCTTCGAGGGTGCTGGACAGGTGCTGCATGGTTGTCGTCAGCTCGTGCCGTAAGGTGTTCCGTTAAGTCGGGAAACGAGCGCAACCCCTGTCGTGTGTTATTATGTCACACGAGACCGCCCAACACTTTGAGTGTGAACAACTCAAAATTACTTACAACTTACAACCCACAACTTACAACAATTTCAAATCAAATGTTGTCAGTTGTTAGTGGTTGGTTGTCAGTTAACTTTGTTTGCTTCGCAAACAAAGTGTTGGGAGGAAGGAGGGGATGACGTCAAATCCGCATGGCCCTCTGACGCCCTGGGCTACACACGTGCTACAATGGCCGGTATAACGGGTTGCCAAGCCGCGAGGCGGAGCTAATCCTATAAAACCGGTCTCAGTTCGGATTGAAGTCTGCAACTTGACTTCATGAAGCCGGAATCACTAGTAATCGGGAATCAGCCATGTCCCGGTGAATACGTTCTCGGATCTTGTACTCACCGCCCGTCACACCAAGAGAGTCGGTAATACCCGAAAGTCCCGCTTTAAAACGGGAATGACGGTAGGATCGATAATAGGGGTGAAGTCGTAACAAGGCATCCGTAGCGGAAGCTGTGGATGGATCACCTCCTTTCTAGGGAGATTTTGACGGCAATCGAGAATACTACACACAAAAAGGCATTTAGTGTCATCATTAAGTGCTGTGAAGTATGGTTGTCGTCCGCTGGTCGACTCTAATTTATTAGAGAACAGCTAGCCCAGCAGAGCGAATTCTGCTAGTGTCTTTTGTACAGGACACGGATAGACTTGGACTAATCGCACAAGATTGTTGATTTTTATCGGAATTTTAATTTCGCTTTTTTGTTTATCACACAGGAGCATAGCGACTTTTCGTGGCATTTTGAGCTTAGTAATGGGGACAAAAAACCGTTTTTATGTTATCATAAGGTATCGTAAAAAACGGCGAATTTTCTGAAGAAAAAAATAATTTTAGGCATGCCAGACGTTTAAATATTTCAACCCATTATGAAAAAAATTGTTGTCGTCATTGTTTTTTTGTTTGTTCTTATGGAAGTAATTTCCTGGTGGGCTTACAAATTATCGTCTTCAAAAAATACGGGCGGGACATCCGCGGAAAATCCAGAACAGGGATTGCCGCCAAACACGCAAAGCAACCAGGGGAAAGAAAATGACATCCTTCAAGACGGTTCCGCGGAGAAAGAAAATTCTTCTTCAGCGCCCTTTGATGTCAAAGGAAATATTTCAGGAAACTTTCCTCCGCCCAGCATTGAGATAAAAAATGGAATTACGGAACGGACTATCCATATGGGAGTACGTCAATGGGAATGGGATCCAAAGGAAATTCAGGCGAAACAGGGCGAATTAGTTCGCCTCATCATTCATAACGCTGATACGCGGCACGCTATTGTTATTCCCGAACTAAAAGTTGAAGCCGATATCCCGGGAGATGGCGCGGTCGTGGAATTTAAGGCGACGCGAAAAGGAAAATTTAATTTCCTTTGCGCCACCTATTGCGGCCTTGGGCATGACGCGATGCAAGGCGCTCTTATCATAGAATAGTTTTTAGTAAGTATTAAAATATGTATTAAAGTATATACACGTGTATATACATAGGTAAGTAATTTCCGCCAGAGGCGGATAAAAATTCGCAGAATACGCGAAGAATGGTCGTTTGCTATGATGAAAAAACTGGCAAAGACCATTGAGGATTGGAAAAGGATATATGATGAGGTAGGAGGTGAGGTAGGAGAATTCAAGCTCTCCTTGATATTAAAGGAGTTGAAAAAATTGGCCAGTTAATTTGGGCTTCGCTAAGATTAATCCTTAGCAGAGTTTGCAGGAGGGATTTAGTTGCAGTTGCGAAAGCAATTTGCAACTAGTCCCACCTTTTCTTTTTCCCAAATCCGCCTTTCGAAATTACTAGGGCAAAAAATATCTCATATAAGCCAAAAAATGTGCTATTGACATAAACCGTCTCCCATAGTAGTATTATATGCATAAAGTCTCCTGCGCCTGCTCCGGCAGTGTGCAGGATTTTATTTTGTGCTACAATTACCGCATATGGAAAATAAAAAAGAAAGAATTCAAATCTTTATTGATGGTGGAAATTTTTATCATCTTGTTTTGAAAAAGCTTGGAATTAGAGAGGATGATTTCTCCCTTGAAGATTTCGCCGTGTTTTTGGCCAATGGAAGAGAAATTGTTAATATGGGCAAAAGATTTTATGTTGGCACGGTGAGAGAACAGGTTGGAAACAAAAGAAGCATAGATGCTATGTCGAGACAAACTAAATTATTTGCTACTCTAAAATCCAATAGGTGGGATATTAAAACAAGCAAGTTAAGAACCAGAATAGAAAAGATTAGAATCGATAGCAGGGTAGTGAATCACGAAGAGTTAAGAAGGAAGGGAATAAGTGAAATAGAAATTAGGACAACAAGAGAAAAAGGCATTGATGTAAAATTAGCAACTGATTTAGTTGTGGGAGCCGTTGATGATCGATATGATACCGCTATTATTGTAAGTTCAGACAGCGATTTGATGCCGGCTATCGACTGGGTAAGAAAAAAACGAAACAGAAAAATCGAATATATTGGATTTTCAATTATAAACAAGAAGGACAATAGCAATAATACTAGACCGTTGCAAACAATGATAACTTACTCGGATATTCAGAGAATACTGACTGAATCGGATATGAGAAAGTTTATTAAAACGCAAGAGAAATTATTATAGCGATTATGAAAAAGTGAATTTAATGGCAGGGATAAAACCCTGTTTTTGTGTTTTCAAGAATTGTGATAAACTCAAGTTACGGAATAATTATTAGAAATTATAAAATTATGCCTAGATATGAAATGCCCGATGATATTAGTGAAAAATCTGAATATGCGAACAAAGAACCTGAATATGAAAATAAAAGTATTATGTTAACTGATGAAGGAAAAAAAGTAATTATTTTGAATTATCAGAAAGAAAAAGGACTTTATGCTGTAATTAATGTTTATGAACCTGGCGTTCATAGTCCTGCATACAGAATCAGCCCTGACAAATTGAGAAAAATTGAAGAAGAAAAGTCCGAGCACATTCCCACTTCCGAAGAGGTGCTTGCGTTATTTGAAAAATTAGTTGGAGAAGCTAAATACGAAGAAGTTAGGAAGCTGGAAGATGAAAAGGGTCTTTATCTTTGGGATATTAAAATTGTTCAAGAAGACGGAAGCGTTGAATATTCATATATAAGAAAGGGCAATTATAAAGAAAAAAGGATTGCGGGAGGTTCTCCATTAGAAACAGCAATTCATATTACATATTTTGACAATGAGGGAATTCCAATCAGCGGACATTCTGTGGTTAAATTTATTGATGGTAAATGGAAAGATACTCCGTAAATTTTGCGCTTTGAGATAAAAACTAGGCTCGGCAGGACTTTTATCCGCCTTTGGCGGAAATCGTAAAAGAAAAGATACTTGCTGAAAAAAGAAGCACCCAATGGGTACTTGACAATATGAGCAAGGAAGATTTAAAGCAAAAAATTAAAGAAGTGGATAATAAAAATATTTTTTTAATGTAATTGGCGGCTAATTTTAATAACGCGAATAATTCTATAGTCCGATTGTAGTAAATAAGGGAGTGTAATAAATAAATAGCAAAACAACTATGAAAAAAGGATACAAGGACAACATCGAAAAGCTTACCCGGGAAAACAATAAATTCCGCCAAGTGCTTTATACAGGCAAGTACAGCCAATTAGTGCTGATGAGTTTAAAGCCGAAAGAGGAAATTGGAATGGAAGTCCATCCGGACAATGACCAATTCTTCCGCTTTGAAGCGGGAAAAGGAAAAGTGGTAATCAATGGCAATGAATATTCAGTGGCCGACGGAGACGCGGCAGTGGTTCCGGCCGGAGCGGAGCATAATGTAATCAATATTTCGGAAAGCGAACCGCTCAAACTCTACACCATCTATTCGCCGGCCCATCACAAAGACGGCATCGCGCGCTCCACCAAGGCCGAAGCCATCGCCAATGAAGCGGAATTCGACGGGAAGACAACAGAATAGTTTTTTCAGGAAGTTTTGACATCAGAAAATAGTTAGCGCATAATTACCCATATAATTAATAACTTTTATAATTAACAAAAAATATGAAGAATCAAAAAGTAGGGTTTTATTTTTTGCTTCCGGTGTTGGCGATGGCGGTTTTGGTTCTGGCCGGATGCGGGAAAAGTATCTCCCAAAAGGCGAGTGAAAAAGCGGCGGAAAAAATGATTGAGGCGCAATCGGGCGGAAAAGCCGATGTTGATATTAGCGGGAAAAACGTAAAAGTGGAAACCGAGCAGGGGAAAATGGAAACAGGGGAAAACGTGAAAATGCCGCCCGATTTTCCAAAGGATATATATGTTATCGACGGAACTATAAAAGTAGCCATTTCCGACCAGGCCAGCGGAGGCCAGACAATTTCTATTGAAACAAATAAAACCGTTTCAGAGATTTCATCAACCTATCAGGAAAAGCTTAAATCCGACGGGTGGAAAATTACCGGAACGATGAATTTTGGCGACTCCGCCAGCGTTATGGCGGAAAAAGA
The DNA here is from genome assembly GCA_001784725.1 of Candidatus Moranbacteria bacterium RIFCSPHIGHO2_02_FULL_40_12b. Lineage (GTDB taxonomy): Bacteria > Patescibacteriota > Minisyncoccia > Moranbacterales > 2-12-FULL-40-10 > 2-12-FULL-40-10. Next base: position 12,662 of record MFRX01000006.1, on the reverse strand, counting down.
TAGCCGGACTGTTTCAATAATAGTTGGTAAAACCGATGATAAAACGACCGTAACTATAAGTGTGGGGAAGAAATAAATTTGGAAGTATTTATCACCGTCTTTTTTTATAATCATCCCGCCTCGCAAACAGGCGGGATTAACTATAGTTCAATCGCGTCCAGCTCGCTGGAAGTAGTGAAGTACGCTTTGTTATTCTTTTCGTCAACGGCGAATTCCAAAGCGCTTTTCAGCTTGTCGTTGTAATATTGGGAAATTATTTCTCCGTTTTTTCCGAATTTTATAACGCGTCCGTTGGGATTATCAAGGATATAAATATTATCCGTATCGGTATTGGTGAAAATTTTGTTGAATCTTATCGGTGTGGCGGATTGTTCCGGATTGAATTCTTGTTTTTTACCCCGGAACAATTTGATTATCTTGCCGCCGTCGGCCAAGTATATGTTTTCATCAATAGCCATTCCGGAAACATTTTTAAGATCGATGTCTTCTTTGAGCCAGTCAACTTTATTTCCAAAACCGCCCTCCGCGCGTGGATAGCGGTAAATCTTGTTGTTTTGGGAATCAAGCAGGTACAGATAAGTCAGGTAAGTTCCCATCCGGCTTATTTTCATTCCCTCCTGACTATCAATTTTATTATCCTGGAATTTTTCGGTTGTAATATTAAATGACAGAATTTTTCCCGACTCGGCGTAAATCAGGACAATATTCAGGTCTTTCATTAAGGAAGCGCCTTTCAATTTTCCGGAATTTTCAGGAAGGGGAAATTCACTTGATTCCCCGGAATCCTTTATCTTTTTTGTTTTCTGGCTTTCGACTAGAATAATTTGCCCGTCCGAAATGACAGGAATTGCCTCCGCGGTTGCGGCGAAAACGGCAGTTATCGGCTTGTCGAATATAATATTTT
>MFRX01000006.1:0-11734 GCA_001784725.1 Candidatus Moranbacteria bacterium RIFCSPHIGHO2_02_FULL_40_12b | reverse complement strand
CTTGTCGAATATAATATTTTTTTCATTCCCGTATATTTGTTTCGGGTCGGAAATCACCGGTTTTTCCTGGACTATGGCGGGCTTTTCTTTTTTACCACTGACTTTTATCCAGACAAGGGGAACCACGATTATCGCGAAAACCGCCAAAATAGCGTAAATTCTCTGCTGATAATTCAGGTTATCAAATTTTGTTTTTATTTTGGCAAAACTTGGAATAATGTCGCGGAAAAAACTTTTTAGTCCCTCCAAAGATACTGCCGCGAAATAATTTTTTGGGGAAATTGGCAATTCCTTAGTACTGTTTTCTTCTTTTAAATCAGTTTCAAAAATAACGGACTTTTCTTTTTCAATTGATTCTTCTTGAATTTTATTTCCGCGGGATTTTATCCTCTGGATAATTAAATAGTAAAAGTTAACCAGAACAATCCATAATGTTTTTGATATCTTTTTGGCATCCGATGTTATTTTTTTCGCGAAGTCCTTTTTAATCCAAAAAGCGAAATCAGAAATTTTTTCCCTGGCCTCGTTTAATTCATTCTTCCAGGCGCTACCGCTTTCAGAATATTCATTTTCTCCCTGCATATAAATGTGGCCCGTCTTTGAATCAACATATTCCGTTTTTCCGGAGTCCTTGGCGATTTCCCCGGCAGTTTTATCTTCCCGCTTCTTCTTTTTGAAAGTTAGCTGGCTGAAAGCGTTTAATTTTTCCTTTTTTTGAGGTTTTTTATTTTCTTCAATCCGGACCTCTTCCGGTTTTGTTACGTCCACGATAATTGTGGCGGCGATATCAAGCTCGTTTACCATGGCGGTTTTGATGAATTGGACGAATTTATCGCTGGAAAATCTCAATGCCCCTTTTTTAATTTCATTAAGGGAAAAAATCTGAAACAGTTCATTAGTGGTAATAATAAATTTGTCATTATCCTCCACTCGTCCGCCTGAGACGTTTATGAAGGTCTTCAGCGGATGCGGTTCAGATTCTTCCGGCGACAACTCTTCACTTATGTCGTTTAGCATGCCATTCCTGAAAAGCAAGACCTTCGCGTTTCCGGTGGTGCTTAAATGGATGTTGTTTCTTTCCAGGACGCATACGGCGGAATTTAACTTGCCGATCCAATTTATATTTTCCTGTTTGGCCAGCTCGGAAAGCGCGATATTCACTTTATTAAGAGACGACTCGAAACTTTCTACCGCCGGCCTTTTGGGATTGGCAAAATATTCTTTTTTCAGAACCGAGGTCAGGAAATTTACTATGTAAGCGGAATAGTCGCTGTATTCGACAATTTCAAAAAATCCCAGGATTTTTCCCAATTGGTCCTGAATTACGTTTTCTCCGGAAAATTCAAATAATTCAATATATGGCTTAAAATAGCTGTCGCCAGCCACCTGAATAGCAAAAACCGATTTGTTTAAGTCTTGGGTTAATTCTTTATTGTTTCTCTTAGGCATTCTGGTTTGATTATAGCACGGTTGGAAACGAAAATCCATCAAAAAAGCAGGCATATTATTTTATTTCTTGTTAAATTAATTCAGGGGTTTACTTTTTTGAGGATTGATATTATACTACTTTTTAGGAATAATAGCTCATAATTAAGCTTAAAAACCAGTATGGGGCAGATACTAGAAACATTATTCGGTTCGAAAAATAAGGTTCGCCTTTTGAGGTTTTTTCTTCTTAATCCCGATCAGCAATACCCGCTGTCGGAAATAGCCAGGAAGAATATCGTAAAAATGTCCGACGCGAGAAGGGAACTGAATAATTTTCTGAAAATAAAATTTATCCTGAAACGTTTCAAAAATAGGAAGGTATTTTATGTTCTGAACTCGGGATTTCCTTTTTATCCCGAACTGCGCAATTTATTCGTGAAATCGAACGTATATCCCCAATGCAGGAGCTTGGGAAGAATAAAAGACACGGGGGATGTAAAGCTGGCCGTTATCAGCGGAGCATTCCTGAATTATCCGAAAAGCCGGGCGGACATGGTTTTGGTAGTGAATAATCTTAACCGAAGGCGGCTGAAAAATTTGATGGGCAATCTTGAAGCTGAAATCGGAAAGGAGATTAACTTTGTCCTTATGAATTCGGAAGAATTCAAATACCGCCTTAATATGATGGACCGGTTTCTTATGGAATTCTTGCGGGGCCCTCATGATGAACTGATAAATAAAATACCAGGGCTGAAAAATCTAATTAACGATCTTAAAAAGAGTTAGAATGCCTGCTAATTAAAATACTTTTAATGCCATGCCTTATTTTATTTTTGTGATTTTTATTGTCGCGGTCCTTATATTGGCCTGGCTCATTTTTGATTTAAGGAAAAAAATAGAAAACAGGGAAAAAAACGAGAAGACCGAAGTGGTTCTGGATCGGCTTGAAATGCTGAGAAGAGAAAACGAGGAATTAAGGAAAACCATGGATAATAAGCTTACCCTGGCCCATCAGGCCACCCGGGATCAATTCGGAAAATCCCTGGAACTAGTCAGGGATGTCACGGAAAAACTGACTAAACTGGACGATACCAACAAGCAGGTTGTCAATTTCTCCGCCCAGCTTCAGGATTTGCAGGACATTCTGAAAAATCCGAAACAGAGGGGAATTTTAGGGGAATATTATCTGGAAGCCCTTCTGAAAAGGGTCTTTACTCCCAAGCAATATCAGATGCAATATAATTTAGGCCGGGATGAAACAACCGGCAGGGAACTGATTGTTGACGCGGCCTTGTTCTTTGGCGACAAGATAATTCCCATTGATTCAAAATTTTCCTTGGATAACTATAACCGCATTGTTGAGGAAAAAGACGCGGAGAAGCGCGGGCAACTGGAGAAAATTTTCAAGCAGGATCTCAAGAATCGCATCGATGAGACCTCAAAATATATTCAGCCGGGCAAAGGAACAACCGACTATGCCGTGATGTTTATTCCCGCCGAAGGGGTCTACGCCGATTTGCTTGACGGAAGCGTCGGAGCGGTCAAGATAAATACGAGAGACCTGATTGAATACGCGGCTCATGAAAAAAAAGTCCATATTGTTTCTCCCACAACATTTTATGTGCTGCTCCAGTCGCTGTTTCAGGGAATGAGGGACTATCAGATTCAGGAATCAACCAAGGAAATAATCAAAAGGATAGTGCAGCTGGGGAAGCACCTGAAATCATACGATGACTACCTGAAAAAGCTGGGCGGGCATTTGTCCACTACAGTTAATTCCTACAATAATGCCTACCGGGAATTCGGCAAAATTGATAAAGATGTGGCAAAAATTACCGAGGGGGAATCAACAGTTGAAACCCTGCTAATCGATAAGCCAAATATTGACCAGTAAACCCCGTTAGAAATTACTGCGGGGACATTAGATCTGCGGGAATTATTCTTAACTGCAACCCAATCGCGGCAGAACTGCAGGGTATTATTTCTAACGGGGTAAAAAATATGGAAGTGAAAAATGAAAAGGAAATACCCGGAAAACCGCGCCTGAAAAAGATGTTCAGGCCTTTTTTTGCCTCGGAGTTCATGAAAAACCATATTGTCCGGTGGCTGCTGATCGGAATTTTCTTCCTGAACCTTATTAACTGGGTATTCCTGGCAATTTTTATAAGACCGGTCGATTTTCCGATAATTCTCCATTATAACGTATATTTTGGAGTGGATCTTATCGGCGACTGGTGGCAGGCATATGTCATTCCGGCTATGGGCCTGGTTTTCTTCGCCGTTAATTTCTTGCTGGCCTGCAGATTTTTTAGGAAAAAGGAAAGAATAGCTTCCTATATTCTTCTCCTCGCGTCCCTGATAATTCAAATCGGCCTTATTATCGCCAGCGCCGCGATTGTGCTGATAAACTACTGATATCTATGTTTAGTTTTCCCGATCCAAAAACTAAAGATCCGGCCGGAAAGAGAAGCCAAAGGATACTGGAAATCATACCCGGAACTCTGACCTGGCTCACTTTAATCGGCATGTTCGCGTTTTCATTTTTTCTGCCCGTGTGGGTGGCGGTCTTCATAATAGCTTTTGATATTTATTGGATATATCGGACCGTCTACATATCCTTTTTTTCGCTGGTGGCCTTCAGAAAACTTCAGGAAGGAAAACAGATTGACTGGTGGGAAAGATGCCGAAATATTTCTGACCCGGAAAATTGCCAAAAGATAATAAAAAGAAGAATCAATGAACTGGAAATTAATCTGGAAGGAAAAAAGAAATTAGGCGAGAAAAGAAAAATTAAGAGAGAAATTAAAGTCCAAAAATCTTTTTTGGAAGAGATAGACGCGATTAAAAGGAAAAAAATAAATATTTTGGACTGGAGAAAAATAATCCATATTGTCCTTCTCCCCACGGCTAATGAATCAGCGCAAATCATAGAGCCGGCAATTCAAGCGGTAGCCGACGGCAGTTTCCCCAAAAAACAGATTATCATTCTTTTGGCGACGGAGGAAAGGGAACCAGAGGAGCAGCGGCTGAATAAAGTTAATTATCTTAAAAATAAATTCAGCGGTGTTTTCGCGGACTTCATTTCCACAACTCATACTGTGGAGAAGGGAGAAATGAAATGCAAAGCGTCAAATGCTACTTTTGCCGCCAAAGAAATAAAAAAATACCTGGATGGAAAAGGAATAGACCATAAAAATGCCATACTTTCTAATTTTGACTGTGACAGTGTTTGCCATCCCCAGTATTTTTCCGCTCTTACTTACGCGTATATCACTGAACCAAAGCGCCGGCAGCGCTCTTATCAGCCGATTCCGATATATCACAACAATTTATGGGATACCAACGCTTTTGTCCGCGTCATTGTTACCAGTTCCTCTTTCTGGCATATGTATCAAAGCACCCGGAAGGAAATGGTCACCTTTTCTTCCCACAGCGAGCCCTTTGACACCATAGTCAAGGTTGGGTACTGGCCGGTTAATGTTATCAGCGAGGATTCAATAATTTATTGGAAGTGTTTCAGTTATTTTCACGGCGATTATCAGGTGGCACCGATATATTTGCCGATATCTCTCGACGCGGTGCTGGCTGAGTCGTATTTTAAGACGATTCGCAACCAATACAAACAGAAGAGGAGATGGGCTTACGGCATTGAAAATTTTCCCTTGATAATGAGGGCTATTTGGAAAGATAAAGGAATAAAATTCGCGAAAAAAATAAAAATCGGCCTTGAACTGCTGGAAGGCCATCATTCCTGGGCAACCGCTCCTTTTATTTTAGCTTTCCTGGGATGGCTTCCTCTTTTTTTCGGCGGGAATGAATTCAATGAAAGCGTGCTGGCCCATAATCTTCCTTTTATCACCAGATATTTAATGTCCGCCGCGATGTTTGGGCTGGTAATTTCCATGTTTTTGAGCTTCACTATGCTTCCCAAGAGGCCGGAAAAATATACGCGCAAAAGGTATATCTATATGTTTTTACAATGGTTTCTAGTCCCATTCATTGCGCCGGTTCTTGGCGCGATGCCGGCAATTGATTCCCAAACCCGCCTGCTTTTTAAAAAATATTTCGGGGAATTCTGGGTGACGGAAAAAATAAAGAAATAATGGGAACAGGGTTGACCCCGCCCCAGTTTCAAAGTAGGGTTCAGATATCTAAAACAAATTATTTCACGGACACGCCTCGCCTCAATTCTAGTCGAAGCGGGCTTCGGCTGAAATTCTACTCAAATTATTGTTTTTTCTAAAAACTGGGGCGGGGTTGACATTTATCAGACCGTGCCCGTATAATTAAAATCCATGCATTCTTTATATATCCTGCCCTTTCTTATTTCTTTTGCCGCGTCGGTGGCTATTTGTTCATTGATCATGTGGCTTTCAGGAAAGATAAAGGAAAAAAGAAGGAAAGAAAACAGGCACATTCATTCTAACGGCATTTCGAGGATTGGAGGTCTGGCGATAATTCTGTCTTTTCTGGCGGCGATTTTTCTGGATAAAAACCTGATAATTACCCAATCGCTCTGGGGCGTGATATTAGGCGCCGCAGTTCTTTTGTTTTCCGGACTGATTGATGACTTTTGGGAGTTGGACTGGAGAAATCAGCTATTTTTCCAGATTTCCGCGATTGTGCTCATATTTATTACCGGAACGAGAATTGAATATATCACCAGTCCGTTCGGGGGATTTATCTTCCTGAACATGGGAAAATATCTTCTTCCCAGTTTATTTTTTGTTATTCTATGGATGCTTCTGGTGATGAATTCAATGAATTGGATTGACGGAATTGATGGCTTGAGCGGCGGCATTTCCATTATCGGGGTTTTCACGATTTTTCTGCTAAGTTTGAGGCCGGATGTCAATCAGCCGCCGGTGGGGATTATTTCCATGGCTTTGGCAGGATCAATATTGGGATTTTTGATTTTCAATTTCCATCCAGCGAGGGTCTTGGCGGGAACTAGCGGAGCAATATTTATGGGTTTTATGCTTTCTGTTATGGCTATTTACGCGGGCACTAAAATAGCGACCACTTTGCTTATTATGTCAGTTCCCGTGATCGATACCTTGTGGGTGATCGGAGAAAGAATAAGCGCGAAGAAATCAATTTATAATCCTGACAAAAGACATCTTCACTATAAGCTTATGGAAATGGGATGGTCGCAGAAAAAAATTTCCTTATTTTTTTGCGCCGTGACTATTCTTATCGCATTTGTCGCCCTCAATACCAGAGCCATTGGAAAAATCATTACGATTTTTTTGATATTGCTGATTATGGGAATAACTTTTATTTGGTTAAGGAAAAAAACAAAACAAACCAGATGAAAAAAGCAATTTATCTATTGCCATTCCTTATTTTACTTGTTTTGTTCATTTTCTCCTCGGGGGAAAAAAATCGCGACCGCAGGGAAAACTATGTTCGGATAAAAGAAAAAAAATTCACGGTTGAATTAGCAGGCACAGAGAAGGAAAAAACCAGGGGACTGGGCGGCAGGAAAGAAATATGCGGGTCATGCGGAATGCTTTTTGTTTTCGGCCAATCGGGAAAATATTCGTTCTGGATGAAAAATATGAAATTTACGCTTGATATTATTTGGATATCAGACGGGAAAATTTCCCACATCGCGAAAAACATTACGCCTGAATATCAGGGCATTATTTCTCCCGACGCAAGCGCGGATAAGGTCCTGGAAATTAACGGCGGGCTGGCGGAAAAGTTAAATTTTAAAATAGGGGACAGCGTATTATTTTCAAAATAGTATTTTTTAAAAACACAACCCCGCCTCTTTCGGAGGCGGGGTTGTTATTTTGAAGTTGGTTTAGACAGTTAATTTGAACTTTCACAAAGAACAGTGGAATTTTTTATTTTACTTTATTTTTGTTTAAATTCCGCTTATTTCACGATAGCGACGGTACCATGACAGCGTATTTATGAAGATTTTGCAGTTGTTTGTCGTTCAATTGCTTCGATTTTCCTATCGCCTCCTGAATTAAGTTTTTAGAAAATTCCACTGAAGTTCCCGTGAAGACCCTTCCTTTAAATCCAACCTTTTTTCTTAGGTAGTCCTCTATGTAAATCTTGTGTTCGGCAGTCAGCTGGGAATCAGGATTCTTTTCCAGGTAATTCGCCAAAGACATTCTTGCCAAGTGGGTAACGCCATTCCCTTTTCCCGCAATTACAATGAATGATCCTTCCGTTTCTTTGCTGCTGGCGGTTGAAGCGGCTTGTTCTGTTGGAGCAACTGTTTTTTCTTCTGTTTTCTGGGCTTGCCCTCCAGTTTCTTCTTGGGTTATTGTTCCGGATTCTTCAGCCGTAGCTTCTTCTCCTGCGGCTTGCTCTTCCTTAATTCCTTCATCTGAAACTGGCGCTTGGGTTCTCTTGGAGTAAGAATAAATTCCTCCCGCTATAACTATAACTATAACGATACTGATAATTATTCTCAGATTGTCCTGAAACCATTCCTTAATTCCTCCGGTGGAACCTTCCTCGTTTTTTTCTTCTTCCATATTTAAATTCACCGTCCCTTCTAGTTTCCCTGAAATAACAGGGGTTTAATTATTAAAGTACAGCTTGCGTTGAAGCCTGCCCGCCAATCGCCGCGCTCAAGGCGCTGGCAGGCGGGCTAATTCTTCACATACCGATTCGCTGGCTGGTCCTCCTATAGCCGCTGACCGAATGGTACCGGATCTCATTTCGACCTGAGAGAATACATTGTCTTATAATTTTAACTGGCATAACTTTCCGCGTCAACTAGACAAAACGGTCTTTTTTTGGCGTAATTTAACGCCCTGCAAAATCAAAATTATGAGGTAAAAATAAAAATGTAAAAAAATTAAAATAAATCTCTGGCCGATATAATTGGGAATAAAATTTTTTACAAAATTAATGTAAGTAATTTTTTAAATTTTAGATTTTAATCTGTCATTTTGCATTTTAATTTTTATTACCCTGTGGATAACTTTTCTGTATTGCAAAAAAAAATATAAGGTGTATAATTAAGTCAGAAGAATTTCTCGGGGAAAATTTTTTAAAAGGTCGAAATAAGTCGCGAAAAATTTCGCGAGAACTTGGAAAACAAAAACAACAACTCCGCGTTAGCGGAAAAAATAGAAAGGATGGTGATTACAATGGCAAAGAAAAAGAAAACCAAGAAAGGAAAAAAGAGAATATAGTTTTCTTTGAATACTTTGATTTTAACTCAATGAGTTAAAATAACATAACCAAAATCCCTCGCATGCGGAGGGATTTTGGCTTTTCAGAGCGTTATCTTGCAAATCCGCCATTTTCCGGCTAAATCCTTAAAAAAACGGATTTTTGCGCCTGAAAATAATGTTTTAATCAACTTTGTAATTCTATTTTTTTGTTCAGGGCTGATCTCTATTAAAACTAACAACTTGCAACCTACAACCGACAACTTTTTTATTTGTGCGAATAATTTTTTATAATGAGACAATCCTTCTTCGGCGCTCAATAGAGCGGATTTAGGTTCGCGCTTGACTTCGCGAGAGGCAGAGCCGTATATTTTTTCGGAGAGATAGGGAAGATTTGCCAGAATTACATATTTAGCATCTGGTATCTGGTATTTAGTATTTTTAATAATTGGATTAAGAAAGTTGCCTTTGAGGAATTTTATTTTTTTGACAACCTTATGTTTCTTGGCATTATATTTTGCGATTTTTAGCGCTTCATCTGAAATATCAACCCCGAACAACTTACAACCGACAACCGACAACCGACAACTTTTTGAATTTTTCGCTAAGGATATTATTATATTTCCGGAACCTGTTCCAATATCGATAATAGTTATGGGTTGTAAGTTGTTAGTTGCTAGTTCTTGCAGAGCCAGCTCTGCAAGAATTTCCGTTTCCGGGCGGGGAATGAGCGTATTTTCATTAACCTTAAAATCCAGCCCATAAAATTCCTTGTGGCCCAAAATATACGCTAAGGGCTCGCCCCGCATTCTGCGGGAAATTTTCAATTTTAAATTTTCAATTTTAAATTTCGATATTTTATATTCTGGATAAGCTAAAACAAACTCGCGGGACTTATTAATTGTGTGAGCAACTATTAATTCAAAATCTAAAAGATCTATTTTGGAGGAATATTTTATGAAAAGGTCTCTGATACGCATAATAATTTAAAGCGCAAAACTAAAAGCGCAAAACCACAACGTAAAATTCAAAACTTTTATTAACTACTTTTTAGTTTTAAGCTGTAATTTTGCGCTTTGCGCTTTATGTTTTGAGTTTGAGTTTTCTGTCTTCTTCCTGCAAAGATTTTATAATCTCATCAACATTTCCTTCTAGAATATTTTTTATATTACTCCATGATTTTTTTATCCTATGGTCAGTGATGCGGTCCTGCGGGAAATTATAAGTCCGGATTTTTTCGCTCCGGTCGCCGGTGCCAATTTGGGATTTTCTGGCGTCCCCCAGTTCCTTGGCTTTTTTTTCCTCTTCCATTTGCAGAAGGCGCGAGCGCAAGACCTTCATCGCTTTTTCCCTGTTTTTTATCTGCGATTTTTCATCCTGGCAGGAAACAATCATACCCGTCGGGAGGTAAGTAATGCGCACGGCGCTTTTAGTGGTGTTGACTGACTGGCCGCCTGGTCCGGATGAACAGAAGGTATCAATGCGGATGTCTTTCGGGTCGATTTTGAACTCAATTTCTTCCGCTTCAGGAAGAACGGCAACAGTGACGGTTGAAGTGTGGACTCTTCCCACTTTTTCCGTTTCGGGCACCCTTTGGACCCGATGAACGCCGGACTCATATTTCATTTTTCCGAATACATTAGCCCCGGTGATTTCAAAAATAATTTCCTTAAATCCCCCGATGCCGATGCGGTTGGAATTCATAATGGATACCTTCCAGTCGTTCCTTTCAGCGTAGCGGGAATACATCCGAAAAAGTTCGGCGGCGAAAAGCGCCGACTCGTCTCCGCCCGCGCCGGCGCGGATTTCCACAATGATGTTTTTGCCGTCGTTCGGGTCTTTGGGAATTAATGATTTTTCCAATTCCTTTTCCAGTCGCGATTTTTTTTCCGAAAGTTTTATATTTTCGTCCATGGCCATCTGTTTCAGTTCCGCGTCTTTTTCGGTGTTGATAATCTGGGCGTTATCTTTCATTTCTTTTTCCACTTTTTCCAGATCGCTCATGACTTTAATGATATCAAAAAGTTCCGCCTGCCTTTTACCTAGTTCAGCCATTTTTTTGGCGTCAAAAACCACCCCGGGGGAGCCGAGTTGCTTTTGGATGTCTTCGTATTCTTTTTTAATGTCAATAAGTTGTTTATTCATAATAATTACTTGCTAATTTAGAGCGAATTATTGGCTAATACGTGCAAATTTGCTCCTATTCGCTTTTCATTAGCTCAATATTCGCGAGTTTTTAGTCTAGCGGACTTTTTATGTTTTGTAAATTGTTGTTGGCGACTTTGGTGTATATTTGAGTGGTTTCCAATCGTTTATGCCCCAAAAGTTCCTGGATATATCTAATACTGGTGCCGGCTTCTAAAAGATGAGTGGCAAAACTATGCCGCAAACTATGGCATGCAGCCGGTCTTCTGATGCCGGATTTTTTAAGAGCGTCGGAAAAAACTTTTTGAACAGTTCTTTCGGTTAATTTACCGCCTCTGTCGCTTTCAAAAATATAATCATCAGCGTCTTTGTTTTTTAGATATTTTCGCAAAACAACCGCAATTTTTTCTGAAAGAATTGTCATTCTGTCTTTAGCGCCTTTTGCTTGGCGGACGCAAAGCATTTTATCTTCAAAATTTAAATCCTTTACCTTACAATTTACAACTTCAGAAACGCGCAATCCCGAAGAATACATCAATCCGAGTAATAATTTATGTTTTACATTTTGGATTGTTCCCATGATTTTTTTCACCTCTTCTTTGGTAAGTGTTTCCGGCAGTTTTTTCGCGGATTTGGCGCGGGGAATGTTGGCAAAAAACCGGCGGCAGAGGATTTTTTCAAAATAAAGCTTGAAGGCGCTATAGGCGCCGTTTAGCGTTGAAGATGAAGAGTTTTTATCCGCCAAATACTCCAAATATCCGCGTATATCTTCAGTGTTGACGGTCTTGGGGTTTTTGTTTGCGTATTTCAACAGAGCAGTGATATAATATAGATAAGATTTTATGGTTTTTTGGCTAAATTTTCGCAACTTCATTTCCTGCTTTAATTTCAGGATTGGATCTTGACTCGGATAATAACTTTCATTCATAAGCGTTTGTGATTTAAAGTTTATACCAAAATTATAGCTTATAATAAACCAATAATCAACTAATTCGCATATAAAGAGTTCAGCAAAATTG
>MFRX01000005.1:21720-21988 GCA_001784725.1 Candidatus Moranbacteria bacterium RIFCSPHIGHO2_02_FULL_40_12b | reverse complement strand
CGTTCAAAAGCCGGTTCATCGGGTGGTCTTTTTCCAAATCCTTTAAAATTTGAAACGACGCTTTTCTCTGAGCGTCAGTGAGTTTGAAGAGAAGGCCGGCGACGAATTTTTTCACCAAATTTTCGTCAAAGTTTATTTTTGCCGCTTTTTCATTTTTCCAAAGCATTTTTACTTGCAGGGATTTCAACTGGACTAAAAACATTTCTTCGAAAGCGAATCTTTTTTGGGCGACCAGCGCCTGGTTTAGATTATCCGGAAAATGAATTTG
>MFRX01000005.1:15124-21676 GCA_001784725.1 Candidatus Moranbacteria bacterium RIFCSPHIGHO2_02_FULL_40_12b | reverse complement strand
ATAATTTACTTTTATCCACAGTTACTTTTCCAGATAGACGAATTTCTTTCCCTATTTTTAGAGTGTCGGCGATGTAGGGCTGGTTGAACCAGACGGCTTTAATGGATCCGGAATCATCAGAGATTATCGCTTCAGTCAGAAACATTCTTTTTTTCCAAGTGCGCGTGGTGCGGATATCAGAAACTTTTCCCTGAATGGTGACGAATTGGCTTTGGGGAATTTGGGAAATTAGGGCAATAAGGGAATAGTCATCATAGCGGAAAGGAAAATGAAAAAGCAGATCCCGCGCGGATTCTATTCCCAACTTTTTCAGTTTCTTGGCGTACTTTTCCCCGATGCGGGAAAGGTTTTGGATCGGAGTATCAGGAGTAATCATAATTTAAGTATAAAGTATTATGTATAAAGTATAAAGCAAATTAAAAAAAGTAAGACGATGCCTTACTTTTTATTTGGGGCGGGAGCGGACAGGGGTATCCGCTCCCGAGTACAGAGGGTGAAGTATTTTCTCCCCGATGGGCGAGGCCTATAGATTTAAAGCGCGCCCCACCCCCAAAGAAGAGAAAGATTTTACAATCCGAGTTGACTGATCACGGATTGCGGATCTACTAATCCAAGAATCCTTGTCTGTACCTCCTCTCCCGTATCCAGACGGGCCATTACTATTGTTTCATCGGGTTTTGAGAAAGAAGTACCCGATATTTTAGTTAGAATCGCGTTTTTTCCAGTGTAGCGCGTATTACCATTGAACGTTACATGGATCCGATGCTTCTTGGGGAGATTTGTGAATCCCATCTCATCCTCCTAACAATAAATTTAAATTGTTTATAAAAATTATTCTCCCCCTACTGCCAAAAAACTTTAACCTCCTTTCTTTTAAAGAACTTGGCTTTTCTTATGAAAAGCCCTTTCCATCCCCAGATAATGGCATTAAAGCAGATATTTTTGCGCTTGTCAACCCCGCCCCAGTTTCAAAATAAAATACGGATGATATCCAGAATACTCCGCGGAGACGCCTGCGGCTGAAATTATGCATTATTCTTGAGCTTTTGGTAAAACTGGATCGGGGTGAAGTTTCATATTTTTCTGTTTTTTCGGTATAATTATCATTATGAAAAATTACTGCTACTTCAACGGAAAAATTACGACTTTAGAAAAAATTAAAATCAGCCCCTATGACCTTGGAGTCCTGCGCGGCTACGGAGTTTTTGACGTGATGCGCGCGCAAAACGGGAAGCCGTTTCTATTTGACGAGCATTGGAAAAGATTTGTAAATTCAGCGGATGAATTGAATTTGAAAATCCCGATAAATAAGAAAAAATATAAGATATTAGTAGAACTTTTGTTAAAAAAAAATCATTTCAAAGAGTCCATCATTAGAACAGTAATGACCGGCGGAATCAGTGAAAATGGATTTTTATATTCTCCCAAAAAAGAAACCTTCTACATCATTATTGAGAAATTCCAGCCGCTTCCGGAAGAAATTTTCAAAAATGGAGCGGCAGTTATGACCGTGGAATACGAAAGGCACATCCCCCATGCCAAAATAACAAATTATGTGATGGCTATTAAGAATCAGGAAGTAAGAATAAAGAATAATGCCTTGGAGATTATATATGTAAAAGACGGAAAGGCGCTGGAAGCGTCCACATCCAATTTTTTTATCGTTAAAGAAGGAAAAATTATTACTCCCAAAGAAAAAATACTTTTAGGAACGACGAGGAATTTATCGTTAAAAATTGCGCAAAAAGCCGGATACAAAGTTCAGGAAAGGGAGGTAAAGACAGAGGAAATTTATTCAGCGGATGAGATGTTTTTGACGGCGACTAATAAGGATATTGTGCCCGTGGTAAAAGTAGACGGAAAAAGAATTGGAACTGGAAAAGTTGGGAAAATTACTGAAGTCCTAATGAGTGATTTCGGTGATTTCGTGAAAAATTGTTAGGCGATTTTATAAACAACCGCCCCCTCTTTGGTCGGACTGCTTACTTTTATCGCCACTTCATCACCGGCTTTTCCGGACTCAACCGGCTGGTGGTCAACCTGCATTGATTCCACTTTTTCTTCGCGCTCTTCTTCATCACGCATGATTTTCACCGTGTCCCCGACGGCTAGATTGCCAGTCAGGCGCACGACTGCGACCATGGCCTTTCCGAAATAATGTATTACTTTCCCTATTTCTTCACCGGGAGTTGTTTCTTTTTTTTCGACCATATTTTTTATTAATTATTGTTACATATTAATACACTTTGGAATTTATTAAATTTCGCGCCGGCTTAGATAAGCCAAAGTTTGCGCTCTCGACAGGATTCGAACCTGTGGCCTTGAGCTCCGCAAGCTCACGCTCTATCCAACTGAGCTACGAGAGCAAATTTAATACAAGATTTGAGGTATGGGAACAAAAAAATGCTATTTCCGATATAGAATAGAATTGCCTTGAATTACGAAATACCGTTTCATTTTCTGAAAATCGCTCCTCAAGGTTCGGCTTTTCCCGAAATTTCTCCTCAAGGCCAAACCTTTTCCCGCGATTTTCATTTCGGTCGCTATGGTCGTTAGACATCGGATGTCTAAAAAACCATAGAATTAAGAAATAAAAAAAGCAAATTACGAAGACGCAATTGGTTATAAGCGAAATAATCTTTCCAGCGTGTCAACCAAAGTCATTTCGTGCTGAACTTCAGGAACGAAATCCAAAAGAATCTCCCTGATTTTTACCGGGTCTTCTTTGTGGATGGGCATGTGAATGTACGGAACGAATTTTCCTTTCATATGCAAGCTTAGCAATTTAATGTGGGGCGGTTCGTAGAATATCCAAAAGGAATGCATGTTATTGAATTCATATATTTCCCTGTTCACGATAACGCCCTCGTGGGTTATTCTGAAGGTCAGACCTTTTGGTTTTTTTTGCAGGTGAATATAGCCCACGACGCCGATTAAAATGAAAGTGATGGCCATTAGGGGGCTGTTGGTATAGACCGCGTAGGAAACTATCGCAGTGAGAATCAAAGCTGCTGCCAGATACCATTTACGGCTTCGTTCAAAGACCTCGAATTCCGCGGCTTGCCACTGGAATAATGAATGGCTGTCATAGTCATCAATAACTGATTCTTCATATTCCTTTAAGAATTCTTCTCCCGGCTCTTTTTTTTTCCTGACAAAAAATTGCTTTATCTGTTCGTCCTTTTTCTGTCTTGTTTTTAGATCTATTTTCATCGGACTAAATTAAAATATCACTGCTTATACTTTATCAGAATATTGTTTACAAGTAAATACCAAGCTGATATTATTGATTAGAGAAAATAGAAGCGTGGTAGAGTGGTTGCCCGCCAAAGACGGGTAAAAATGCGGCGGTCTTTTTATTACTGTATCTTTGCGGAGTAGAGAAATGATGCCTTTAAAAAATCAATAAATCAGCAATAAGGCGGAGAGTTGGCAGAGTGGCTGAATGCGGCGGTCTTGAAAACCGTTAGGCCTGAAAAGGTCTCGGGGGTTCAAATCCCTCACTCTCCGCCTTGGTGCTAATTTAAAGCAGTAGTCTTGCCACTTCGCCGCTTCTTTTTTCGCCGCCGCAATTTTTCGCATTTCACTCCCGCCTGCTGTCGCCTGAGCGAAGTGATGGCGGGCAGGTTGCGAAATGCGCCGCAGAAAAATTTGACAGGGAATATTTAATTTCATATACTTACAATATATCATATATGCGAAACTCTGCAAATAGATAATTATGACTGAAAAAAACCTTTTGGAAAAAAGAATCTTTGAACTCCACGCAGCGGTGTGTAAAACTTTGTCTCACCCTAAGCGGCTGGAGATTATTGATTTACTCCGTGATGAAAAAGAAATGGGTGTTTCTGAAATGGCTGAAAAACTTGGTATTACAAAAGCCAATGTTTCCCAACACTTGAGTTTAATGCGCCAGCAAAATATGGTTAAAACTCGGCGGGATGGCGTCGCTATCCTGTATTCCCTCGCCAATTCCAAAATTCTTGTGGCTTATGACGCCTTAAGAAAAGCACTCAAGGAACAACTGCAAGCCGACGGTAAATTATTGAAAAAATTTTAACAATATGCAAACAATCGCCATTATTATCAACGAGCTTCCCTGCAAAAACGATAAAGTTATAACATTTTAAGTATGAACGCGCAAAAAACAATTATTATATTAGGCGGAGGCACTGGCGGGCTTGTGGCCGCAAATGAATTAAAGAAAAAAGCCGGCGAGAAGGCGCGGGTAATTTTGATTGATAAAAATCCAAATCATATTTACGCCCCTTCTTTTTTGTGGCTTATGTTGGGCAAGCGCCAAGCGGAAAAAATCCAAAAGCCGCTTTCTCTGCTTAAACGAAAAGGCATTGAATTTATCAATGAGGAAATAATCAAAATTAATCCGGAAAGCAAACTGGTAAAAACCCAAAATCAAAATCTGCAATACGATTATTTAATCGTTTCTCTTGGCGCGGAACTTGTTCCCGAGAAAATACCGGGTCTCGCCGAAAGCGGCTACAATCTTTACGCATTGAAGGGAGTAGAAAAACTGCGAGACGATTTAGAAAATTTCGCCGGAGGCAAGGTGGCAATTGTCGTTTCTTCTCTGCCGTTCAAATGCCCCGCCGCGCCGTATGAAGCCGCTTTTTTACTTAATGAACGCTTTCAGGAAAGAGGCATCAGTGGAAAAACGGAAATAAATATTTATACGCCCGAGACATTGCCGCTTCCATCGGCTGGCCCGGATATTGGAAAGGCAGTCGCGGAAATGTTGGCAGAAAGAAAAATTGGTTTTAACCCCGAGACCAAACTGGTTTCGGTTAATCCTCAAAAAAGAGAGCTTCAATTTTCCGCCCAAGGCGGATCCGCCTCTGGCGGAGAAAATGGCAAAACCACAAGTTTTGATTTGCTCGTTTTTATTCCGCCTCATCAGGGACCGAAAGTAATGAAGGACTCCGGACTTGGCAATGAGGCGGGCTGGATCCCGGTTGATAAAGAGACCCTGAAAACAAAGTACGATACGGTTTTTGCCATCGGCGACGTGATTGCCGCGACCGTTGCTTCCGGCAAGCCCAGGCCCAAGGCCGGTGTCTTTGCGCATTACGAAGCGGAAGTAGTGGCGGAAAATATTGCTCGAGAATTAAAACGGCTTCCGGCCGATAAAAAATACGACGGTCATGCCTCCTGTTTTTTGGAAACAGGTTTTGGCAAAGCCGGTTTTGCCCACGGCAATTTCTATCATGCGCCAGCTCCCGCAATAAAAATGAAACGCTCGGGAAGAATATGGCATTGGGGCAAAATATTGTTTGAAAAATATTGGCTATGGAAATGGTTTTGATTGAGCTTTAAAAAATCTAAAATATTTAAAAGCAAACTTTATGGAAAATAATAAAAAAATTAAATGGATTCTGCGCATTGCCGTTGCTGGTGAATTTGTTGGTCACGGTGTTTTCGCGCTTCAAGGCAAGAAAGCGTGGATTGATTGGATTCACCAGCTTACAGGCGTAGAAATCGGCACAGCAGCAACGCTTCTGACACTCATCGGTTTATTGGATTTGCTCATTGCGCTGATTATCTTGGTACGCCCGATCCGCATAGCTGTTTTATGGGCGGCGTTCTGGGGATTTTGGACCGCCCTTGTGCGTCCGGTTGTAGGAGAGCCAATTTGGGACTTTGTGGAACGCTGGGCAAACTGGGGCGCGCCACTTGCCTTGCTATTGCTTCTTGGTTGGCCAAAAAACTGGAGAGAATGGTTCAGTAGATAAAATTATAGTTAGTGTGGCGCACCAGTTTCACCGGTACGCCTGCACGCCTTTGGAGGGAAATTCGGCGGTGGCGGAAAAGCCCCAGTAGCAGAAACTTCGTTTCAATACAAGGTAAAGATTTTGTCCAACAGGTTCTGACAATACAAAAAACCCCTTTTCGGGGTTTTTTGCTGTTATATATCCTAAAAAGAATTAATAACGATTTCTTCCTCCGCCGAATCCTCCACCTCCGAAATTTCTCTTTGGCCTTGATTCCCTTCTTTTTTTATTGCATTCGTAGCAATAAAGCCGGCCGTAAGTTCCATCTTCCCTTTTAGTAGGTTCAAACGGAAGTTCGGTTATCGCCGTTCCGCATTCCGTGCAGGTAATTCCCATAGCGCTGATGTCAAACATCTGCCTGGGGGGGCGATTATTATCATCTTGATAAGCCATTTTAGTAAATTCACCTTCCTTCCTAGCTATGCCCCCGTGGTCCCGCCTTAACGGGATTTTACGGGGTTTAGATTTATTGGTGACTTACTCTAAATAGCCTACCTAACTAAACTTTTTGACAATTTAAACTAGATAACTAACTCGAATATTCACCTTGGAATAAGAGTAGCATATATCAAATAAGATGTCAACCCCGCGTACAGTTAACTACACACCCCGCTAACTTGAAACAAAAGCGCAGGTCTGATAATATACTTATAATCTGGAAGAGTAGCTGAGCGGGCCGGATGCGAGCAAGTAAGCATTCGGCGGGTTTCAAAAGAAACCCAGGCAGACGCTCAGCACAGTTTTTTGAATAATTTATGGAAGAGTG
>MFRX01000005.1:13339-15078 GCA_001784725.1 Candidatus Moranbacteria bacterium RIFCSPHIGHO2_02_FULL_40_12b | reverse complement strand
TGAAAGCGGCACCGTGCTAAGGTGTTGAGCTCGCAAGGGCTCCGTGAGTTCAAATCTCACCTCTTCCGCCAATTTTTCAAAATCTGCATTTACTCCAATGTTACCAAGTATTGAAGTAAATGTCGGGTTGTGAACGGGTAAAATATTTAAGCAATAAGTAATGATAAAAATCGCCAGAACTCTTAATACTTTGATTGACATTCAGATATAAGATAATTAATTTGAGAATATTTTAGTCAAATTCAGTACACTTGCGTTTGTCTGCTAAAAGCGTAATGTATAAAAAAACAGCAACTTAAAAACAATCTAGACGACTGAAAAAGGAGGAGTCAAATGAGGAAAGCCATATTTGCTTTTTTCTTTGCGATTTTAATGTTATTTTTTGTTTCCATTCCAGCATTTGCGGAAGATACTATCCCTGCTGAAAAAATCACAATTTTCAGCTTTAAAACTGACTTCAATTTTCTAAACTTAACAGAAAAGCAAAGGTTTATCAAAGAATGCAAAAAAGATGATTGCCGGATTAAATCCACTTCCAGTATTCCAATAACAGGAGAAAGCAATCTGAATGAACTTTTCGCGCTGTCGGCCTTAAAGACCGTGAAATTTTTCTATCAGGAAAGTAATCATGTTTATAACGATGTGAAAATTGAGGAAATTTTAGCGAAGTCGGATGACGGAAAAAACATGAAGGTTACCATTATTGGATACATCGGAAAATCAGATGAAGCCGGAAAACTGCTTATCGAGGATTTGGAATGGGGGACTGCCATATTGGAAGAACTTATGGATTATATCATTGCTGATTTAGCTGCTAGGAAATTTGAAAGAATGAGAATTGAAGAAGTGAAAATGAGCTCCGAGGAAATTATGATTAAAGTCAAGGCGTTTCCTTATAATAATAACAAAACTAAAAGTTTTTTTTAAAAAAGAAAAATTCAACACTCTCGCAGACACACTCTGAAGGGTGTTGTCTTTTTTATTACGCTGATATTATAATCAGATTAGAAAGTGGTTGTAAATGGTGGAGTGCCAGAGAGGATGAATGGGCCGCACTCGAAATGCGGTATACTGGAAACGGTATCGGGGGTTCAAATCCCTCCTCCACCGCCAATTTTTTTATTTGATCCGGCGGATGTATAATTAAATTAAAGCGAAGTTAATTGAGTAAGTTGTGAAAATTTCAAAGGGAAAGTTGACTTTTGCACCATTGAAGATATAAGACATACTTATTCAAACGGAACTCAATAACCATGAACAAAAAAATATTAATTCCAATAATTGTAATCTTAATTCTTGCCGCAGGCATTAGCGCTTATTTTGTTTTTCAGAAATTTGCTTTCCCTGAGTCAGAAATTCATTGCCCAGAAGATGCAAAGGTTTGCCCTGATGGTTCTGTGGTGGGTCGGGTTCCGCCAGATTGTGAATTTGGATCGTGCCCTTCAGACAACACACCTCAATGGTCTCAATCTGGCTATGATTCTGAAAATTCAGGGAGAAGCCCTTTTAGAGGACCGAAAACAAATAAACTCAAATGGGAATTTAAAGATGGTAAAACAAAATGTGGACATGAAGTAGTAATGACTTCTCCTGTAATTGATAAAGAAGGCAATCTTTATTTCGGAACATCTGAGGGCTCTTTAATTGCTACAACTCCAGAAGGCAAAGAGATCTGGAGATTTACAATTCCTGATGCCTATTCCCGAGATAAATGTAGTGGCATGGCAAGTATGTATGGT
>MFRX01000005.1:12231-13332 GCA_001784725.1 Candidatus Moranbacteria bacterium RIFCSPHIGHO2_02_FULL_40_12b | reverse complement strand
AACTCTATGATCTTAACATTGACAACACCCCGGCCATTGACAGCGATAGCACGATATATTTTGGCACTTCAGGGCAAGAAAATGCCAAAAAGATATATGCAATTGATTCAAATGGCAAACTCAAATGGACATATACAATTGACAGCGCACTTCAGTCAGACATCAAATTAGGTTATAACCAAAGAATTTATTTTACCACCAACACCAAGATTTACTCCCTTGATAAAAATGGGAAAGACGCAAAGGCCTACCCAATTGAAGGCGAAAACAACTCACCAGCAATTGCTAAAGACAGTACGGTATATGTTTGCTCTAAAGAGGGGCTGATTGCTTTGGATAAAGATTTAAATCGCAAGTGGGTATATCAAACCCAAAAGGGACTTATTCGTTGCGACCCGGCAATAAATCCTGACGGCAACATCATCTATTTTCCAGCGAATAGAGAAAATAAACTTTACGCTGTTAACAATGACGGCACTCTTAAATGGAAGTCGGATATCTTTTGGAACGAATCATCTCCTTCGGTTGCTAAAGACGGAACAATATACATTGGAACGGCTAACCCCAGCGTTGATATTAATTCCTGTCAGTCACTTGAAAAAGGAAGTGGTGTTTTCTTTGCTTTTAATCCAAACGGAAAAGAAAAATGGAGATATTATGTTCCGCCTGTAAAATATATGAAAGAAGCAGGTGGAGAAGATAATTTAATACATTGTTATGATAATACCAGGGCGATTGATGGACCTTCTATTATTAGCAGTGATGGAACAATCTATTTCGGGACTGACGCCAGATTATTTATTGCCTTAAACCCTGACGGCACAGAAAAATGGAGATTCCAGACTCCGTGGGGGGATGAATTTGACAGAAAAGGAGCAATTTCATCAGACGGCACTCTTTATATCGCACATGCTGGTGGTGGCAAGGGTGGTTTATTTGCAATTAGTGACGGAGCAAATAATGATGGAAGCGGAAGCCAAGGTGAAACTTGCACAGTCGGTCAAGAAACGGGAGTTAAATGCTCATCAAAAGATAAATGTTCTAGCAGCGAGTGGATTAATGGCTGCTGTATCGCTGGAAATTGTTTAGAATGATAAAATA
>MFRX01000005.1:4122-12196 GCA_001784725.1 Candidatus Moranbacteria bacterium RIFCSPHIGHO2_02_FULL_40_12b | reverse complement strand
TAGCAGCGAGTGGATTAATGGCTGCTGTATCGCTGGAAATTGTTTAGAATGATAAAATAAACAAAAGTCATAACATGAACAAAAAAATAATTTTTAGAAAAATAAATGACGCCAGTGCTAAATACAGCAAAAAGTGTCTTTCAGTGCTACGAACTGGTTCAGAACCCCGATAACGACGGCCAATCCCACAAAAAACTCTCCTACTACACCTTACAAAAAAATGACTGAAGTTTTGGAAGGAAGCGACTGGGACAATATAGAGAAAATTCAAGAATCAGGCGGCGTTTATATTTACAAATTCAATAACAATGGAAAAAACATCTGGGTAGCGTGGAATGATAATTCCGGAAGCCAAATCATTACAATTTCAGGAATTTCTTCAACTCAAGTCAAAATTACCGAAGCGATTCCCAAATATGAATCAGGGAAAGAAGTGACGAATTACAATACCGCGTTTAATACAGAAACAAAATCTGTTTCCGCTGGAAAAATTACAATTACTCTTAGCGGCAAACCAGTGTTTATTGAGGAAAAATAATTAAAGAACGGAAAAAGAATTTACCATCAATTTTAATAAAGCCAGATAAAATAATAAGAGCGAATAAATTTTTTAAATAACCGCCAATCGGAATTACGCAATTAATTACGTAATTTTTTATTTTAGGATATAATTAGGGAGTGATAGTGCAAAAACCAGCCTGCCGATTGAGTTGACATTTTTTTTAATTTATAATAGCATCAGATATCATTCTTTATATTATAAATAAGAAGGAGGTGGTTAAGATTGAAATCCAGGACTTTCAGAAAGAAATCGGATAGGATAAAAGATTTTTCAATAAGAAGGGGCAATCGCTTTTCTTTTCTCGGCAAGGAAATGGAAAAAACTGTAGAAAAAATTCTAAGGAAAAAAATTGAAGAGGGAGTGTTGCATTCATTTCAATATAACGCTCCAAATAGCCCGGAGGACAGAGAGAGGAAGGATTTTACAGTTAGAATGATGGTAAATGGAGAAATATCAGTCAGACATTTCGGAATTACTATCTCAAAGTTGTATCATAGAAAAAAAGAATTACTCCACTGTAATGTTCCCTGCATATTAATCACCTTTGAAATGCGCGAAGAGCGAACCTGGGAAAGGATCGAAGAACTTTTTAAAAATTAAAGAGCCAGGCGAAAACTCGCTTGACTCTTTTTTTATTTCTTATTTTCCTGCCGGGCGATGACGGAGGCGAATACCTCGGCGGCGCCGGCGGATTTCAGAACTTTGGCGCATTCAAAAAGGGTGGAACCGGTGGTGGCGATGTCATCAATCAAAAGGATTTTTTTATTTTTTAGAAAGTTTTCTTTTTTCATTCCATATTCTTGACCTCTCTGCCCCTTCGGGGCATCTCCCCTTATTAAAGGGGAGAAGGACATGGATGAGGTATCTATCATAAAGGCATTTTCTATGTTTTTCTTCCGGCGGAAATAATTTTTTATTTTCATCTGCGGTTGGGTGTATTTTTTCCGGATTAGTAAATTATTAAAAATCGGAATGGAAAATCCGGGTGTTAAATTTTCACCCAGATATTCCGCCAATAGTTCCGACTGGTTGAATCCCCGCCAGCGCAGTCGCCTTTTATGGAGCGGGACCGGAACGATTATTTCGGGAAGGGGAAGTCCGGAATTATTCAGGGCTTTGGTCAATATTTTGCCCAAAGGAATATACAGATCTTTGGCAAACCGGTATTTTAAATAATGTACGGCTGATGAAATTAGATTTTCTTTATATGAAGCCGCCACCAGCAGTCCATCCAGAAACGATTTTTTTCTGCAGTGAAAACAAACACGCCCGCCAGGCGTGATATTTTTTTCGCAGATAGGGCAAGTCCATTCCTGTTTCAGGGGAATTTTTTCCAGGCATTCTTCGCAGAGCCAAAGACCTTCATAATTACAAGAAATGCAATGTATTGGGAAAAGCGTGTCTAATGTAAATACTTTTATTTTTTGAAAGGAGTTCAAATTTTAAATTTTTAATTTTAAATTTAAAATGAAATTAAAATGTCTAAATTTTAAATATTTAAATATTTGGCAATTTAAAATTGCTAAAAAAGTTTTATTTTTCCCTTTTTAATATCTAAAGAAATTTTATTATTCTGAACTTTTCCATTGACTATCATCTTCGCTATTTCATTCTCAACCAGTTCCTGGATATTTTTTCGCACCAGCCGCGCGCCTTGGTCAAAAGCGATGTTTTTTTTCGCCAAGAATTTTATTACGGGCGGGGAGCAGTGAAAAATTATTTTTTTCTCTTTCAGGCGCCGCTCAAGCTTTCTTATTTCCATGGCCGTTATTTTTTCTATCTCTTTCTCTCTCAAAGGATTAAAGACGGCGATATAGTCAATCCGGTTTATGATTTCAGGCCTCATATTCTTTCTTAATTTTTCCAGCACCTGGCTTTTTACCGATTCAAATTCGGACTTTAAGCCGGTATTTTTTTTGCCTGTTTCAAATCCAATTCTCGCCGAATTCGTAAAATCCTCCGTTCCCATGTTTGAAGTGAGGATAATTATTGTTTCTTTGAAATTTATGGTTTTTCCTTCCGCATCAGTAAGGACTCCCTCCTCAAGAACCTGAAGCAATATGTTAAAAACATCCGGATGGGCTTTTTCAATTTCATCAAAAAGAACGACGCTATACGGCTGGCGGCGCACGGTTTCGGTAAGTTTTCCTCCTTCTCCATATCCGACATAGCCGGCCGGCGCCCCGATAAGTTTGGAAACATTATGCCGTTCCATAAATTCGCTCATATCGATGCGGATCAGCGCTTTGGGGTTCTCGTAGAAAGTTCTCGCTAAGACCTTGGCAGTGAGCGTCTTTCCCACCCCGGTTGGCCCGAGCAGCATAAAAGACCCAAGCGGACGGTCAAAACTGGAGATTCCGCTTTGGTTACGGTAAATAGTGTTGGTTAATTGTTTTATTGCTTCTTTTTGTCCGATTATTTGGGCATTTAAATTTTTTTCCAAGTTTTTTATTTTTTCGTCTTTTTTTCCAGCCAGTTTTGACAGGGGAATGCCTGATATCTGCGAAACTGTCTTAAAAAGGTCATTGGTTGAAATTATAACTTTTTTCTTTTGTTCCGCTTCCCGCTGCTTTTTTCTCAATTTTTCAATCTGGTCCCGTATTTCTTTCTCGCTTTCGCGCAGTTTTATCGCGTCTTCATATTTTTCACTGTTGACCAAATTATTTTTGTTGTCCTGCAAATAATCCAACTCTTTGCTCAGTTTTTTTATTTCGCGCATAAAATCGGTAATCTTGTTTTTATTCCGGACATACGACGCCGTTTCGTCCATAATATCTATCGCCTTATCAGGCAGGAACCGGTCTGGCATATATTTCACGCTCAATTCAACAGCGAGTCGTATTGATTCCGATGATATTTTCAAGTTATGGAATTTTTCATAGCCCTCCTTTATTCCTTCGACTATCTTTATTGCTTCCTTAATATCGGGCTCATTGACTTTTATCGGCTGCAGGCGCCGCTCAAGTGCCGGGTCTTTTTCAATATATTTCTTGTATTCTTCCAATGTGGTGGCTCCAATGCATTGAATATCTCCCCGGGACAGAGCCGGCTTAAGTATATTAGCGGCGTCCAGTCCGCCATTGGCATTGCCAGCTCCGACGATGCTGTGAATTTCATCTATAAATAAAACTATATCCTTATTAATTGCCGCTTCCCTGATAATTTCTTTGAGGCGGGCCTCAAATTCTCCCCGATAACTTGTTCCGGCGACGACTAAAGCCATATCCAGCTGGAGAAGCCGCTTATTTTGAAGAACCGGAACGACATCGCCGGAATTTATTTTTTGCGCCAAGCCCATCACGATTGCCGTTTTTCCCACTCCGGGTTCACCGATAAGCACGGGATTGTTTTTGTTCTTTCTTCCCAGGATATTGGCTATCCTTTCAATTTCCATTTCTCGCCCGATGACAATCTCCTGCCTTTCCCGCGCATCCTTCATTAAGTCAAGGCAAAACTGGTCAAGATAAGGAGTAGCCGATGACTTGCCGGTTTTTTTCTTCGTTAGCGTTATTTCCGGAAAATTGAATAATTTTGAAAAATTGGAAAAAGGGTCGTTTTCCGACATTGAACTAAAAGGGAAGTTTATTATATTTTTTTTCGGCTTGAGCTCTTGCGTTATGCTTTTAACGCCGCTGTCATCCGATTCAAGAAGGGAGTATATCAAATGCTCAGTTCCAACGTAGGGATAGTGAAAAGTGCTGGCTAGGCGGAAGGAACGGATGATAATATCTCTGAGATTTCTTGAGAGTTGGGGATTGTTATTTTTCGCATGGGCGTCATTTTTTTTATCGTAACGGATAGTGGCGCCATCTTCCGAAAGCATGTTTTTAATAATCAAGTCCTCCTTAAGGTTGATGTTTTTTAGGATATTATTTCCCAAACTTCCCCGTTGAAGGAAAATGGCATATAAAAGATGGACGGGATTCACTGTCCTGGAACTATAAAAAGCCGCTATTTCTTCCGCCTCTTTAATGCTTTTTCTGGCATTAGACGTGAGTTTTTGAATTATTTCAGGGTCGATCATAGAAACTTAATATTAAGCCATTTAATTATATTTTATTTGATTGCGGAGTAATGTCAACCCGGTAGTGATCCGCCTAAGGCGGACTACTACCGGGTCAATTGTTAACTTATTAACTTTTTTATGTTATAATAATTCCAGAATCTAAACGGTTGTTGAACATAGGATTTACGCGTTTGCGGACATCCGATGTCTTTCGGTTATTGCGGTCGCGAGACATCGGATGTCTAAAGAAGCAAACGCGTAAACCCTAAAACAGCGACTGAAAGCCCTTGCCTTTTAATGATAAAACAAAAATAAAATGTTCAATATATTCAGAAGGTTCGGAAGAAAACATTTTTTAGGAGTGGATTTTGGCACTTCTTCCATTAAAGTCGCGGAATTATCAATAAGAAACCAAAAACCCTGTCTCGAAAATTACAGCTGGGCTTGTTTTAATGTGGTTTCATCCGATCAGAAAGCAGATGAAATAACGAGGGATGAATTAATGAAGATTTCTCTGGAAAAAATAATAAAAAAAATGAAACCCGTTTCCGGCTCCGCTTATATTTCAGTTCCCGCCTACACGGGGCTGATAACGATTTTTGAACTTCCTTACATGGAAAAAAATGAACTGGAACAGGCGATAAAGTTTGAAGCGCACAAATACATTCCGGCTTCAGAGGAAGAAGTTATCGCGAGTTGGGATATCATCAAGTCCGAGGCCGATAATTCTCCCGCCGGCAGCGGGAAAAGGGTTAAGATTCTTTTGGTCGCGGCAATGAAGGAAGAAATATCAAGATATGAAAAAATAATGAAGGCGGTAAAAATAAACGTGAGAGCCGCCGAGCTCGAAACATTCTCCATTGTCAGATCGCTGATCGGTGACGACGCGGGAACTTATTTGATAATTGACATAGGATTTCGCGCCTGCAATGTTATTCTCGTGGAAAAAGGCGTCATAAAGATAAGCAGAAATATTGATACCGGGGGAAACGACATTACCAAATCCGTGGCGGAAAGCTTTAATGTGTCTTGGGAAAAAGCGGAAGACATGAAAAAACAGCAAAAGGATCTGATTAACAGCAAAGAATCAGGGGTCGTTATTTATTCGCTGGAACTAATCATAGATGAAATAAGGCGCATTTTGGAGTCAAGGAAATCGGAAAATTCCAGCAGCGGGAAAATTGACGGGATAATAATATCCGGCGGCTCCGCGAATATGAAGGGCCTGGCCGGATATATTTCAAACACGTTGGGAATCAGGGCCGTCATTGGAAATCCGTGGAAAAAGATTGTTTTTGATGAAAAACTAAAAAGTAAAATAGAGAAACTGGGTCCCTCTTTTTCCGTCGCGGTCGGACTGGCGCTGAGAGGCATCGAGGAGCAGAAGAGCAAATAAAATAAGCGGATAAGCGGCTGTTGCGCCGTAGCTGGATGTCTGAAATAAAATATGGTATAATATAAAACATAAAACCGGTAAAATATTTCCTTAAACATATGCCAAATATAAATTTATCTCAGTTATCGCGGGATGAATCGGATAAAGTTAAATTAAAGATATTCGATAAAGGATTTTATATATCCGTGGGAATGATTTTCCTTACCATTCTCGTCTGGGCGGGGCTGATGTTTTATAACGGACTGCTGGAAAAAAAGATGACCGAAATAAGCGATCAGATTAATGATAAAACTACTCTATTAAAAAGCCAGAATGCCGCCAGAGTGGCTGACTTTCAAAACCGTTTGGATAAGATAAGCGCGCATGTAAGCGGATTTAATAACAGCAATCCCGGCAATTGTTTTGTTCCAGTTGAAAAACTGATATTGCCTGAAGTGGCAGTGGATACCTTTAAGTGCGATAATGATAAAAAAGAAATCACCTTTAGCGCGACTTCCGCTGGCGGATATAAAACCGTAGCCAGGCAGCTTGTCGCCCTGAATGATTCCAATTATCTCGCCAATGTCGCGCTCAACTCTATGAATAAAGGAGAAAAAACAGTTAGTTTTTCAATCACAGCGGCAATTACTTATTCAGGTCCGGAATAATTTTTTAATTTGTCCCCGCACTAATTCCAGAAAAAGCGATAACCGCAAAACAAAAATGCCTGGCAGATTTATTTTTTTTCAGAACTTTTACTGGAATTGGCGTGGGGGCAAAAAACAATGAAATTAAAGATATTATTTTTTCCACTTGCTCTTGTTCTCTGCGTAGTTGTTTTTATTTGGTATATCAAGCCGGAGTTCGGTAAAATGAGAAGCAACAACGCAAACATGGAAAACAAGGAAAAGGAATTGGCGAATTTGATTGAAAAAGAAAAAAATGTAAGCGACTTGATCGCCAATCTTGATGCCCAGCCGGAAAAAGAGAAAATAATCCTGGGTTATTTGCCGCAGCATGAGAGCCAGGAAAAAATTATTGATCTTCTGAATTTTTTAGCCGGCGAATCACTGCTGGCGGCTTCCAATATAAGCGTGCAAAAAGCATCTTCCGTAAAAATGATTAGCGGAAATCCCGGGGGTGACCAGGCGCAAAATATGAATATGCCCCAACTTTCGGAAACGCCGGCTTCTGTTTCAATGGCGGGATCCTACGAGAATATAAAAAATTATCTGGGTTACATTTTCTCATTCGGCCGGATGAATAGCGTTGAATCCGTGTCAATATCGAAGGTATCCGCGGGAGAATCCGGGAGCGAGGCGGGCGAAAGCGAATCAGGTTCTGATAGCGGAGCGGCTATTCTTAAAGCGGACATCGGAATCAAGTTTAATTATATGGCTCCCGTAGCTTCCGTGAGCGAGTTCAATGATCCGGTTTTCTCGCGAAGCGAATTTGATTTCAGCGCCGTTGACGAAATAAATAAAACAACTGAGAGGGGGAAAATAGTTCCGGGAATAGTCGTAGACGCCAAAGGAAGGCCAAATCCTTTTTATTCGCCTTAAAAAACCAAATTAATTTCAAAAGCAATAAAAATATAAAAACATTATTTTTTGCGCCACGCAGGCAGCTAATAGGTAAACGTTCTGCTTGCATTGGCGCGGGGACAATATGGCTGTGAGCCAGAACAATGGCAGAAAAGTGAATTTACAGGAAAATGACAAAAGGGCTGGAGATGAAAAATTAGTGAAAGTTCCTGGATTATCCAAAATACCGCAGAAAGTAAGCAAGGAAATTTTAAATATAATTCCGGAAAATGTCGCGATCAGATACAAGATAGCGGTTTTTGAGAGGAAGGGGAAAAAAATCAAGGTGGCAATGGTTAATCCGGAAGATATCAACGGCCTTAATGCTTTGAGGTTTATTGCCGAAAAAGAGAAGTTTAACATCAAAATTTATTCCGTCACCGGGGAAATTTTTGGTGAAATAATCAAAAATTACAGCAGCGCGGAAAAAGCGGTCGAGGACGTCATAAGTTCTTTCAAGGGGGATGAGTTTGAAGATATTGAACTGAAGAAGGAAAAAGAAACGAAAATAAGGGAAACAATTCAGGACG
Organism: Candidatus Moranbacteria bacterium RIFCSPHIGHO2_02_FULL_40_12b; assembly: GCA_001784725.1. GTDB lineage: Bacteria > Patescibacteriota > Minisyncoccia > Moranbacterales > 2-12-FULL-40-10 > 2-12-FULL-40-10. The sequence continues at coordinate 4,140 of MFRX01000005.1, read as the reverse complement.
CGCCCGTTTCCAAATTGG
>MFRX01000005.1:2462-4114 GCA_001784725.1 Candidatus Moranbacteria bacterium RIFCSPHIGHO2_02_FULL_40_12b | reverse complement strand
GTAATACGGCACGCGATAGACGGCAGAGCCAGTGACATACATATTGAGCCGATAGAAGACAATTACCGGGTGAGATTCAGAGTTGACGGAATACTTTATTCGTCGCTCGTTTTGCCGAAAGACGTGGGAAGAGCCGTGGTTTCCAGGGTGAAAATACTTTCCAACCTGAAAATAGACGAAAAAAGGAAACCCCAGGACGGGAGGTTTAAAGTGGAAGATGGAGGAGAAACAGTGGATTTCAGGGTTTCAACGCTTCCCGTGCTTGAGGGCGAAAAAGTGGCTATGAGGGTTTTAGTCAAGGAAGAAGAACTCCAGACGCTGGAGTCACTCGGGCTTATCGGAAGGAATAAAGAGATATTTGAAAACCGGATAAAAGACACTTATGGGATAATCCTGCTCACCGGCCCGACTGGATCGGGGAAAACCACGACGCTTTACGCGTTTTTGCGCATTCTTAATCAGGAAGAAAGAAATATAGTTACTCTGGAAGATCCGGTGGAATATTTTATTGAAGGCATAAACCAAAGCCAGATAAAGCCGGAAATCGGCTACACCTTCGCCAACGGACTAAGATCAATACTGCGTCAGGATCCAAACATAATAATGGTGGGAGAAATTCGCGATACCGAGACCGCCGAACTTTCCATCCATGCCGCGCTTACCGGACATCTTGTTTTTTCCACTCTCCATACCAACGACGCTGTCGGAGCGATTCCCCGGCTTATTGACATGGGAATAGAGCCGTTTCTCCTCTCTTCATCGCTCCGCGCCGTGGCGGCCCAGCGGCTGGTGCGGAGAATATGCGGTACCTGTAAGGAAGAGCAAAAAATTACGCCTTCACTGGAGAATTCAATCAGGGCGGAGCTTAAGGAAATAAGTCCCGATGAAATTAAAAAATACAAGCTGGATGTTTCAAGGGGCTTCAAAATTTACCAGGGAAAAGGTTGCGAGGACTGCGGAAATTCCGGGTTTAAGGGCCGTCTGGCGATATTTGAAGCCATTGAAATGAATGAGACCTTTCAGGAAATTATTACCGAAAAAAGAGGAAATGAAATTGAATTAAGAAACGAGTCAAAAAAACAGCGGTCAATGACGATGAAACAGGACGGAATACTGAAAGCCCTTCTGGGACTCACGACGGTTTCCGAGGTTGAAAGAGTGACGGAGGCCAGTTTTAAAAATATAGAAAATGAAGAACAAATTGAATCAATATCGAAATAAGTTAAAATAATTTTATGAACGCGGGAAAAAAAATTTTACTTGTCGAAGACGATGTTTTCGTGAGCGATGTTTACCAGACCAAACTCAAACAGGAAGGGTTTGAGGTAATCTCCGCCGAGAATGGTTCGGAAGCGATGAAAAAACTGGAGACGGTCGTTCCGGATATCATACTTTTGGACATAATTATGCCCTATATGGACGGCAAGGAGGTCCTGGCGCGGCTCAAAGAAAGCGAAAAATGGAAAAATATTCCGGTAATTATTCTGACAAATCTTTCTCAGCGCGATGATGTTGAAGAAATTTTGCAGAAAGGCGCGGATGACTATCTCATAAAATCGCATTTCACTCCTTCGGAGGTAGTGGAAAAAATAAAAGCAGTACTTGATAAAACGAGTAACAAATAACAATTATATGACTTGCGCGTTTGCAGA
>MFRX01000005.1:0-2432 GCA_001784725.1 Candidatus Moranbacteria bacterium RIFCSPHIGHO2_02_FULL_40_12b | reverse complement strand
TCATAAATTAACAAATTTAACCATTAACCAATAACCAAAGCATGGATCTCATTCACAACGAACAGAGGATTAAAAATATTCTGCGCATAGTCGCCCAGCAGGGAGCGTCCGACCTTCATCTGGTTGTCGGAAGGCATCCAACGCTCCGGATAGACGGCAAGCTCACGCCGCTCACGCAGGAAAAAATTCTCACCGGCGAGGACACCAAGGCGCTAACCGACGCGCTGATAAAGAGCGAAAAGCATAAGCAGGAACTGCTGAAATTCGGCCAAACCGACTTTTCCTATAATTTTGAAGACAAGGCGAGATTCAGAACCAACGCTTATTTCCAGAAGGGCCTTATCAGCGTGGCAATGCGCCTCGTTTTGAGCAAAATACGAACTCTTGAAGAACTGAATGTTCCCACGCGGCTTTATGACCTTTGCAAATTATCCCAGGGTCTTGTCCTGATCACGGGTCCGGTGGGGCACGGAAAATCAACAACTTTGGCCGCTATGATTGACTACATTAACCGCAACAGCGACCGCCACATAATAACCATTGAAGATCCGATTGAATACGTGTTTGAACAGGACCGGTGCATTATCAACCAGCGCGAGGTCGGGCAGGACGCCACGTCTTTTCATGACGCGCTCCGGGCGGTATTCCGCGAAGACGCCAATGTCGTGATGATCGGGGAAATGCGGGACCTGGACACGATAAGCACCGCTATGACGGCGGCGGAGACCGGACATCTCATTTTCGCGACTCTTCACACGAATGATTCGTCCCAAACCATAGACCGTATAATCGATGTGTTTCCTTCCTATCAGCAGAACCAAATCCGCACCCAGGCGGCGAGCGTGATTTCCGCGGTGATTTCCCAGCGGCTGCTGCCCAAAATAGGCGGGGGAAGAATACCGGCGTTGGAGATAATGATAAAAAACCACGCGGTGGAAAATCTAATCCGGGAAAATAAAACATTCCAGCTGGATACCGTGATTGAAACCAGCATGAAAGAAGGAATGATTTCGCTGGACAAGTCCCTGGCCGAACTGGTGCAAAAAGGAATGATTTCCGTGGATGACGCTTATTCATACGCCAAGAACAGGGATTATCTGCATATATTAATGAAGAAGAAATAGAAAAAGCGAAAGGTTCAACCTTGAGGAATCCCGCCTCTTTCAAGAGGCGGGAGGAAAAGGTTGAATCTTGGTGATACATCCCCGCACCAATTCCGATTAAAGTTTTAATTACCTTGAATTGCGAAACTCCATTTATGTCATTCCGACTGGAGCGAAATTGGCGGGCTAATTGAGCGCAATGGAGGAATCTCTTGGTTTTTTGGATTAAGATCCCTCGCGGAGTTTATCCGCCTTTGGCGGACTCGGGATGACATATAAAAGTTATCATTTCGTAATTCAAGGTAATTCATAAATCGTAAATCTTAAAATTGGCATGTTATTCAAATTCAGCGCCAGAGACGCTAACGGTAAAAAAATAGAAGGGAAGATAGAAGCCGTCAGCAATGACACGGCGGTTCAGATTATCCAGAATAAGGGGCTGACCCCTCTTTTCGTCGTGAGGGAAAAGGAAACCCCCGAATATTTGCAGTCGCTTCAGCGGATCTGGGAAGGAGCGTCTCAAAAAGAGCTGATGGTATTTTTCCGGGAACTGGCCACTCTCATAGAAGCGAAAGTTCCCATTGTCGTGGCCCTTAGGGCGGTCGGGGAGCAGTCGGAAAATAATTACATAAAAACCGTCGTCAGGGAAATATCGGACGATGTGGAGGATGGAATGCCTGTTTCCGAAAGTATGGCGAAGTATCCGGAAACATTTTCAACGCTTTCCATAAATATGATTAAAGCCGGAGAGATCTCCGGGAGTTTGCAAAGTTCCGTTGTTTTTATCGCGGACAACGTCGAAAAAAATTACCGGCTCACCTCAAAAATAAGAGGCGCCCTTCTCTATCCCGCCTTTGTCGTCACCGCCGCGATAATCGTCGGTTTTCTGGCGGTAACCATAATCCTTCCCAAACTTACCGGGCTGATTAAAGAGATGCAGGTGGAAATACCCTGGTATACCCGGCTGCTGATGATTTTCAGCAATTTTATGCGCGATTACTGGTGGGCGGTGCTGATAGCGGCGGCAGGCGGAATTGTCGGATTCATTTATTACATAAAAACGGAAGCCGGACGGAAAGAATGGGATAACGTGAAAATAAATCTCCCCGTGGTGGGAAAACTTTACCGCTATATTTATATCACCCGGTTCTGCAATAACTTTTCCGTTCTGCTGGCTTCCGGCATTCCGATTGTGAGGGCGCTGATGGTGGTGGGGGACGTGGTGAATAATTCGGTGTTTAAGGCGGTGATTCTGCGGGCCGCCGACGAGGTAAAATCGGGAGGAAACATCAGTACGGTGTTCACCAGAAGCGACGTAATCCCTCCCAT
>MFRX01000004.1 GCA_001784725.1 Candidatus Moranbacteria bacterium RIFCSPHIGHO2_02_FULL_40_12b | reverse complement strand
ATTTCCGCTATCTCCTGCGTGATTTTCATCTGCCGGATCTGGTTGTAGGAGAATGCCAGGTCGTCCGACATATCCTCTGCCGCTTCGGTGGCGTTTTTCATCGCCACCATCCTGGCTGATTCTTTGGACGCGTTGGATTCGGCAATAGCGTGGTAAATCTGCATTTCAATGAGCCGAGGAAAAATATATTCCAGAACTTCTCTCGGGCTTGGCTCGACTTTATAATCCGCTTTTTTCTCATCCAATCCGTAGTTCTTCGCCAAAATATCCATTTCGGCGATTTGCTTCTCAATATCAATCTGGGAAATCGGCAGGAGCTGCCTTATTTTGGGGTGCTGGGAAATCGCAGAGATGTAATCGGTGTAAAAAACCACTACTTTGTCGTATTTTTTCGCCAAATATTCCCCGATAACAATTTTTGCCAGTGGCCGGACATCTTCAATTGACGGCAAACAGGTAAGATCGGGAAAGCTGGCAATAATTTCCTTTCTCATTCTGCGGACGGCATTCTCTCCCTTTTTTCCAATGGTGATGAAGTTTATTTTTAATTCTTGATTTTTAATTCTTGATTTAATCTTCTCCACGCCTACCCGGTTTATTTTGATTCTTTCCGGATTTTCCACCTCTTCTTTTATTTTTTTAATTATCTGGGAGTTGAATGATCCGCAAAGCCCGCGGTTGGAAGTCACAATTATCGCCAAAATATTTTTTACCTCTCTTGTTTCCAAAAAACCGCTTTCATATCCTTCAAAAGCGCGGGTCAGATTGGCCAGCACTCCCCGCGCGGCATGGGCATACGGGCGCACCGCCAAAACAGCCGCCATCGCTCGCCTCATTTTAGCCGCGGCAACCATCTCCATAGCGCGGGTTATTTTGCCCGTGTTTTTGACGGATTTTATTCTCCTTCGAATTTCTTTTCCGCTAGCCATATGATGCTCTTTACTAATTACTAATCTTTTTACTAATATACGAATTTATCTTTATTAGCAATTAGTATATTCGTACTTGATTAGTAATTCGTAAAGACTTAATCCCCGTTTTGATATATTTCTTTAAACTCTTTTATCGCTTTTTCCAATTTCGCGACCACTTCTTCCGTCAATTCTTTTTTATCCGCAATTAATTTCAGAACTTCTTGCGCGCTGGATTTCAAATATTTATGAAAATCGTTTTCCCATTCTTTCACTTTTTCCGCCGCCACATCGTCCAGAAATCCCGCCGTTAAAGCGTAGAGTACCGCTACCTGATTCTCCACCGGCATCAGTTCATATTGCCCTTGTTTCAAAATTTCCACCGTTTTTCTTCCTCTCTCAATTTGTTTTCTCGTGTTTTCATCCAGATCCGATCCAAACTGGGCGAATGCCTCCAATTCGCGGAATTGCGCCAAGTCCAGCCGCAATTTCCCGGCTACTTTCTTCATCGCTTTTATCTGCGCCGCCGAACCCACGCGCGACACCGAAAGGCCGACATTCAGGGCCGGACGGATTCCTTTGTAAAATAAATCTGATTCCAAATAAATCTGCCCGTCGGTAATGGAAATCACATTGGTCGGAATATACGCTGAAACATCTCCCGCCTGCGTTTCAATAATCGGCAAAGCCGTCAAAGATCCGCCGCCGAAATTCTCGTTAAGTTTCGCGCTGCGCTCCAGAAGCCGCGAATGGAGATAGAAAATATCCCCCGGATATGCTTCACGCCCCGGCGGCCTTTTCAGGATTAAAGAAATCTGCCGGTACGCCCAGGCGTGCTTGGACAAATCGTCATAAACCACCAGCACATCCTTTCCCTGATCCATAAAATATTCTCCGATAGCGCAGCCGGAATACGGAGCAATAAATGAAAGCGCCGCCGGGTCGCTGGCTCCCGCCACCACCACGGTTGTGTATTCCATCGCGCCATTTTTTTCCAGTTCCGCGACGATTCTGGCGACCTTGGATTCTTTCTGGCCGATAGCGACATAAATACATACCATATCCTGTCCCTTCTGATTGATAATAGTATCAATGGCAATCGCGGTTTTTCCTGTTTGCCGATCGCCGATGATAAGCTCTCTTTGCCCGCGTCCAATGGGAATCATCGCGTCAATAGCTTTAATTCCCGTCTGCACCGGCTGATGCACCGATTTTCGAGTAATCACTCCCGGCGCGATCTTCTCAATAGGATAGTATTTAACCTTGTCCTCTTCTCCCTTTAAGGGAGAAGATCCGAGATGAGGGTAAATCTCTCCTTTTCCGTCAATGGCTTGTCCTAATGGGTTCACAACTCTTCCTATTATTTGCTCGCCCACCGGCACGGACAAAATTTTTCCGGTTGATTTTACCTGATCGCCTTCTTTGATATTTTTATATTCTCCCAAAATCATCGCTCCGATCTGGTCTTCTTCCAAGTTCAGCGCTACGCCATAAACATGTCCTAAGACATCCGATGTCTTTCGGTCGCTATGGTCGTTAGACATCGGATGTCTAAGCGCCGGAATAAATTCCAACATTTCAGATGCCATCGCGTCCGACAGCCCGGCGATTTTCGCCACCCCGTCCCCCACTTCCAAAACAGTCCCGACTTTTTCGGTCTTGGTTTCCGTTTTGAAATTTTCGATTTGTTGCTTGAGTTGGTTGATAATGTAATCTTTATTACTCATAGATTTAATCTTTTTATTATTTTGTCATTCCCGTGAAAACGGGAATCTAGTCGATAGATTTTATTACTGGATCCCCGCTTTCGCGAGGATGACATTTTCATTAAATTTTAATCGCCAAACATTGCTTTTATTTTAGGCAAATATTCACTGATTATAATTCAACTACTTGACCCGTGGTCGCCCTGCGATTTTACGGGCTTGACTTTTCCCCCGCCCCATGCTACATTGAAATGTCTTAAATTTCAACGAATATTTGGACAGAAAGGAGGTAGGTCATGTACTTTATTTTGACAATAATACTCTATGCGGACAGGGATGACTTTAATAAACCGTATTACGATTTATGAATTATGAATTAAGAACGATATGAAAATTTCTTAAATCTTAAATCTTAAATCTTAAATCTTCTATTTTTACCTTATTAGGTATAATGGTAAAACCTATTTTATCAATGCGTTTTTCAATTCCGTGAGCTGCTTTGCCACGCTGCCATCCATCACTTCATCTTCTACTTTTACAATAATTCCGCCTTTGATACTTTCGTCAACCTTATTACTTATAACCACTTCTTTTGCCTGATATTTATTACTTACATAACTACTTACCTTATTACGTAACTCGTTACTTAACGCTTCCCGGCTTATCACTTCCGCTTCCGCAATGCCGTTTTTTTTGTTGTAAATTTCAGAAAATTTTTCAATTACTTCCGGCGCCAGCTTCATCTTCCTGCTTTTTACCAGAATTTTCAAAAAGTTTGCAATCACGCCATCAATCTCATGCTTAGATTTTTCAGCAGTCAGTTCGTAAAGTGTTTCTGCGTATTGCGTTGGCGTTATTTTCATATTTATAATTTTCAATTTCTAATTTTAAATTTTGAATGAATTTTTAATGCTTTAATTTTTAAACATTAATTCATTCGGACTTGATTCAAAATTCGAAATTCATAATTCAAAATTCACTACTGAATTGCCTTTTTTATTAATTCTATATCTTTCCCTCTATCCAACTTTTCAGATATAACCTTTTTCGTCGCCATCACGACCAGCCCCGCGATCTCCCCTTTAACTTCAGACATCATTTTGTTTTTTTCTTCCTTAATTTTCTTTTCCGCGTCTTTTAACACTTTTTCTGAACTGCTTTTGGCTTCCGCGATAATCTCCTCTTTGTTTTTCCGGGCTTGTTCCTCCACTTTAGCCAAAATTGCCAGTGCTTCCACCCTGGCATCTTTAATAATTTCCCTTTCCTTCAGCGTAATTTCCTGCAGTTTTTTCTGCGAATCCTCCGCGTCTTTCAGCCCTTTTTCAATCTTACTGCTCCGGTCATCAAGCATCTTCAGAACCGGCTTGTAGGCAAAGCGGTACAATATGAATAACAGTATCAAAAAATTTACAATTTGAGCCAGTAATAATTTCCAGTCAATTCCTAATTTGCTTAATAGTTCCATATTAAAAGCGAATCGAATGACCCAAATCTACACCCGAATGACCCAAATATTTATATTCGAGACATTCGAGTGTTCATTCGCAGATTAGGGTCGCCGTTTAATTAAATAAATTTTATTATCAGCGCGATAACCAGCGCGTAGATCGCGATGGCCTCGGTGAACGCGATTGCCAGAATCATCGCCGTCTGGATTTTCGGGGCGGCTTCCGGATTTCTTCCGATGGCCTCCATGGCTTTGGACGCCAGTTTTCCGATTGCCAGCGCCGGACCGATGGCTCCGATTCCGATCGCGATTGCCGCCGCCAGGGACTTTACTGCTTCAATATTTGAAGCCGCATTTTCGACCACCGCTTTTGTTTCTTCCATAATATTTTTGTTAAATTTAATTATTATTGTATAAACTTTTAGTTTACTAATTACTAATCTAGTACGAATATACTAATACTTTATAAAAAATTCGTATATTAGTAAGTGATTAGTAATTCGTAAAGAATACTAATGGCTAGCTTCCGTCACCGCCATTTTCATAAAAACCAGCGTGAGCATGGAAAACACCAGCGCCTGCACGAATCCGACGAACAGTTCCAAAAATAAAAACGGCAGAGGTATGAGAAAAGGAACCAAACCAAGCATTACGATGAGCAGCACCTCTCCCGCGAAAATGTTTCCGAACAGACGGAAGGAGAATGATATTATTTTAGCAATTTCGCTGATAATTTCAAGTATTCCGACAAATGTTCCCACTAGGTACGGCTTGCGCAAGGGATTGACCAGAAATTTTTTCGCGTATCTTACGAATCCAATCGCCGCTATTCCCATAAATTGGGTCGCGAAAACGGAAACAAGCGCGATCGCCAAAGTAACATTAAAATCAGCCGAACTGCTCCGGATGAAAGGCACTAGAATTATTTTCCCGTCATGAATCCTGTTTATTCCAAATGTTCCCAGTCCCGGCACTAGTTCAATCCAGTTGGAAAGAATGACGAAAATGAAAATAGTGGCGACCAGCGGGAAAAATTTTTTTGATTGCTTCCGGTCTTGCGTCACGCTGTCAGTTAAATTTAAAAGGGCTTCCAGGACATACTCAACGGCATTTTGGAAGCCCTTCGGGATAATTTTTAATTTTCTTTTCAGTAAAATTGAAGAGATGATAATAATACAACTTACAATTAAAGTCATTATAAGGGTGTTAGTTACCGGAAAATTTCCGATATAAAATATTGGTTCGGCGGTAAGAGAAATATCCATAGGCACTGACTTGCGCAGACTTAACTCCGACTTATACGGACTAAAATTCCGCGTTAGTCCACGTCTGGTCTGCGTTATTCTGCAATTTAGTGAATTATTTTTATGGTCTTCTTATAAACCATATAAGACGAAGCCGATATTGAAATAAGTATTCCGGAAAGCAAAAGCCAGGGAGAAGTATCCAATTTTTTGTCCAAAAATCTCCCCAGCAGGGCGAATAATACTATCGGAATAGCAATGGAATATCCCAATTCCCAGGCGAGTGACCAAGCCGATTTAATATTCTCCGGATTTTCTTTTTTCTCCATAAATTAAATCAACCCCCGCGGGTTAAAAAACCAGAATTGCGTCGTCATCAAGCAACTTTAAATTTATTTTACCGTTGTTTTCGCCGAAAGTCAAACTCCGAAAACTTCTTTGGCATTGCGCGTGGTAGCCATTTTTACTTCTTCAATACTTGTGTTTTTAAGGTGTGATATTTTTCCCGCCACATATTTCACATTCTCTGGTTCATTGCGCCCGTCTCTTGGCAACGGTTTGGGATTGAGATATGGGCAATCTGTTTCCAAAAGAATATCTTCTAGTGCAATATTTTTGATTAATTTATCATAACTCGGTGAATAGGTAATAATTCCATTGAGCCCTATCTTATATCCCAGCTCAATAAACTGCTGCGCGGTTTTCAGACTTCCGCAAAAACTATGCGCGACTCCGAATTTTTTAACCGGATTATTTTTTAAAATTTCCAGAAGATCATTGTATGCTTCCCTGCAATGAATTACCATTGGTTTTTCAATCTTATTAGCTAATTTAATTCCTTCCAAAAAAATTTCTTTTTGCTTTCCTTTGTCAGAATCTTGTTTTGAATGGTAATAATCCAACCCCATTTCCCCGATTGCCACCACTTTTGGCTTCTTTGCCAATTCCAGATATTTTTCATAATCAAATTTTTCGTCATTAATATGGATTGGGTGCAATCCTACTGCCGAGTATATTCCAGATTCATATTTTTCCGCCATTTCCACCGCTCTTTTGCTGGTTGAATATTGCGAGCCGATATTAATCATAAAAACACCCGCTTCAAGCGAGCGTTTTATAACTTCGCCGGCATCATCTTTGAATGCGTTGAAATTTATATGGGCGTGGGTATCGATATACATAGTATATGGTATAAAGTATCTAGTATTTTGTATAAAGTATAAATTTTACCTTATTAGGTATAAAGGTATAATTTTATTTAATCCGCTGAAATAAAATTTCTGTCTTTTTTTCTTCTAAAGCTTTTTTTATTTTCTTGGAAGTTTCGGGCATGAAAGAATTTATATGCTCCGCAATTAAGTTTAGATCTATAAAAAGCTTTTGCATTACATCCCCGAATTTTGCCATATCTTCTTTCGCTAGCTCCCACGGCTTATTGTCTTCAATATATTTATTATCTTCCCGAATTTTATCCCAAATATATTCCAATGCCCGGCCTAATTCCATTAAATCAACCAGTTTCATAAACTCCTGATTTATTGATATATTGGACATTTTATAATTAAATTCAGAACTCAACCTAATAACACGTGAAACTAAATTTCCCAAACCATTCGCCAAATCGGCGTTGTATTTTTCAGTAAATTTTTCCCAGCTAACATCCATATCCTCGCCAAAATTTCCATAACTTAAAATAAGGTATCTTGTCCCGTCCACACCGAATCTTTTTACCATTTCAGCAGGCGTAATCACGTTTCCAATGCTCTTACTCATTTTTTGTCCATTAACGCCAATGAAACCGTTAATGAAAATCTGCTTTGAATTAGAAATTCCGGCAGACATAAGCACTGCCTGCCACATTGCCGCTTGCTGGCGAAGATTATCTTTTCCAGCCAATTGAACAGCCGGCCACCATTTTTCAAATTTTTCCATATCATTAGGCCAGCCGATGGCCGAGACATAGTTGACCAAAGCGTCAAACCAGACATACATCACGTGTTCCGGATCTCCCGGAACTTCCACTCCCCAGGGCATTTTACGCTTCAGGCGGGAAATGGAAAAATCTTCAATTCCCTGCTCAACAAAACTCCTTACTTCATTTAATCTCTTTTTTGGCAAAACAAATTCAGAATTATTTGCATAAAGATCCAGCAATTTATCTTGATATTTTGAAAAGCGAAAAAAATAATTTTCTTCCTCTATTATTTCCGGCTTTTGGTCTGGATGAAGCGGACATTTCCCATCTATTAATTCTGAATCAGTTTTTTCCAGTTCACATCCGACACAATATTTTACTCTATACATTTTTTTATAAATATCACCGCTACCATTACATCTTTTCCAGAATTCCTGGGCCGCTTTGACATGGTACTTGTCTGTTGTCCTGATAAAATTATCGTAGCTTATATTCAGAACTTGTTTCAGTTTCTCGTATGATTTTGATTTATCGTCGCAGTATTTTTGAATTCCGATTCCTAATTTCTCCGACTCGCGGTAGACTTTCAAACCATGCTCGTCGGTTCCTGTATTAAAAAATACTTCATCGCCGTTTTCGCGATGAAAACGCGCTAATACATCCGCTTCTAAAATCTCCAAAGCAAAGCCGATATGCGGATCGGCATTTATGTAAGGAAGCGTGGTTGTTATATAGAATTTATTCATTTATTTTGAGTAATTTAAATAATTCCCTGGGATAATTGTTAATTATTAAATTATTGGTTAAGCCAAGCATTTTTTTGAATTTTTTCATAAAAGCCGAGTCATCGCCCAGTTCCCAGATATTGTGCGCATCGCTTCCGATAATTATTTTCTTACTGTGTTTCCTCGCGATATCTATCATTAATTTGGCGTTGGGCACCGTGGAATCTTTTATTTTATTTCCGAAAAAATAAGACAAATTTATTTCCAATAAAACATTATTTTTGCATGCCTCATCGCTAATTTTTCCAATATCTATAGGAAATCTTTCCGTCGCAAAAGGGTGGGTTATTATATCTATTTTTCCTGACCTAATAGCATTGATCGTCGCTTTTGTGTTTTCTTTTATTCCTTTGTTTTTATAGCTGGTTTCAGCATGGAAATTCGCCATAACATAATCCAATCTCTCCACCAATTTTTCTGAAATATCAATATTGCCTTGAGCATCAATAATATTTGCTTCAATCCCTTTTAAAACTCTAATATTTCCTACTTTACGGGGTATTCTTTCAAGCGTCTTGAAGTAAATTTCACTGACTAATGCCTCGAAATCACCCGGTCCATGATCAGCTATGCCGATTGTTTTCATTTTTAGTTTTTTTGCCCGTTCAATATATTCTAAAATGGTGCTCTGCGCGTGCCCACTGGCAATTGTATGAATATGCAGGTCTATTTTAAGCATAAGGTTTATGAGTTATAATAAACTATATCAATAAATTAAGTTTATCCTAAATAATATTATTTTTCAATATGATACTCACGACTCATATGCTGGCTGGCGCCGCCATCGGAAAAAACATTGAAAATCCCTGGCTGGTCGCGGCATTATCAATAATTATCCATTTTATCCTGGATACTTTCCGGCATGGGGAATACCTGAACCAGAATTCAAAATTGAAAGAATTCTGGAGAGTGGCAATCGATCTTGCTGTCGGGTATTCAATAATCATGTTTATCGTTTTTTCTTCGGATTTTTCAGATATAAAAATTAAAAATATTCTTATCGGCTCATTCGCTTCAATATTTCCGGACCTGCTGACTTTTTTATACTGGAAGGTTAATTTTAAATTCCTTCAGTTCTATATCAACTTTCACCAAAAATTTCATCGCTATCCTCCCTTTTCCAAAGAGCGAGAGTGGAACTTGCGAAACGCCGCAAATGACATACTTGTTTCCGTAATCGCCGTTATTCTTCTTTTAATATAAAACCCTGAATCAATCAGGGTTAAATCTCATAACTTTTTCGTTGCTTTCTTCAGATGGTTTCTTTTTTCTTTTCAAACAGGTCGCCCACGAAGACCCCGATGGCAGTCGCAATAGGCACGGATAATATTGCTCCTAAGACCCCCCCTAATTTTACACCGATTAGCAGGACTAAAATCACCACGATAGGATTAAGCCCCACCGCTTTTTTCATTACTTGAGGTGTGATGATATGATTTTCAAATTGTTGGACGACTATATACATAATAAGGGCTAAAAATCCAGTGAGGGGGGAAATTAAAAATCCCAGAAGCACTCCCGGAATAGCAGAAATAATCGGACCGATGTAAGGAATAACTTCCATTACCCCGGCAAAAATCGCCAGCGATAAAGCGTAGGGAATTCCAATAATTGAAAGGCCGATAAAATCAAGAATGAAAATAATCAGCATTAAAATCAGCTGGCCTCTCATCCATCTTCCTATTTTGGCTTTTATTCTTTCCGTGAGCGAGGCCGTGTATTCCTTATGGTTTTCGGGAACAACTGAAACAATAAAATTCTTTATTCCGTTTTCTTTGACTGTCATATAGAAAGTAATGGAAAGAACGATCAGCACTGAAATAAAACCGGAAAAGACGCCAATTGTCCCGGTATAAATTTTCTCGGGAATTTTGGAAAATTCATTGACTGAATTATTAACAATTGACTCAAAGCTTACCGATATGTGCTGGGTCTGGAAAAAATTTTTTGTAACGCTGAAATATCTTTCAAACTGGCGGGTATAGTTTGAAAAATTAGAGCCGAAATCCCTGAACTGATCCGCCATCGGTGGTATTAAAAATGACACCGACAGCCCGAAGATTATGAAAATAACCAGATAAACAATCAGGACTCCTGCCGGGCGGGGAATTTTTTTTCTTTGCAG
>MFRX01000003.1 GCA_001784725.1 Candidatus Moranbacteria bacterium RIFCSPHIGHO2_02_FULL_40_12b | reverse complement strand
CCAAAATCAGCTCTCAATTGTCTGGGGCATTCAGAGTTTTATTCTTCCCGACTGCCATACGCTTGACGCACTGATTGATAAGTCAATAGAGATATTGAAAAAAAACAAACTGCTGAAAAAAAATGACCGGGTAGTCATTGTTACGGGCAGGCCACATGTGAAAAGAGAACATATGAGCTTAGTCAAATTTGAAGAAATAAAATAAAAATAATAAATAAACATTAAAAAATATGAAAAACAAAAAATACATCCTCTGGTTCAGGGAAACCGGGATAGACGACATTGAGGATGTCGGCGGGAAAAACGCTTCGCTCGGAGAAATGTACCGCAATTTGAAATCCAAAGGAATCAATATTCCTAATGGTTTTGCGGTTACTTCCTATGCCTATCGCTATTTTATAAGCCAGAACAATCTGGACGGTGAGATAAAAAGGATACTCAAGGGCCTGAATACCTCAAATATGAGAAATTTATCCAGTCGCGGGTACCAGATAAGAGAAGCCATTCTTTCGGCGGAATTTCCTCTGGATCTCCGAAATTCCATTGTTGAGGCCTATGCCAAAATTTCTTCCGAGCATTCGCGCCATAAGAGCTTCCGGCTGACAAAAAATCCCAAAGACCACACCAGCCATTTCGCGGGAGGGATTGATGTGGCGGTCCGATCCAGCGCCACCGCCGAAGATCTGGCGGACGCGTCGTTCGCGGGACAGCAGGAGTCATATCTTAATGTCAGCGGAGAATACCAGCTTCTGGAGTCCATCAAAAAATGTTTTTCTTCCCTTTTCACTGACCGGGCAATTTCCTACCGCAAAGACAAGGGATTCGACCATTTCAAAGTCGCTCTTTCCGTCGGAGTCCAGAAAATGGTGCGCTCGGATGAAGCCGCGAGCGGCGTAATGTTCACCATCGATACCGAATCCGGTTTTTCTGATGTGATAGTCATCAACGGATCCTGGGGGCTGGGGGAAAATATCGTAAAAGGAAAAGTGAATCCCGATGAATTTATCATCCATAAGCCCAAACTCAAGGAAGGATTCAAGTCGATAATCGGCAAAAAACTGGGAAGCAAGGAAAGCAAGCTTATATACAGCGTGGGAGGGAACAGCCCGACCCAAAACGTTTTGGTTTCCGAAGAGGACCGCCACCGCTTCTGCTTAAGCGATGAAGAAGCCCTGCAACTCGCGAAATGGGGATGCATGATTGAAGATCACTATAAGAAAGCAATGGATATTGAGTGGGCGAAAGACGGAAAAACGGATGAGCTCTTCATTGTCCAAGCCAGGCCCGAGACCGTCCAATCCCAGAAGGACAAAACCGTTTTGGAAGAATATGTTTTGCAGGAAAAAGGGCAGGTGCTTTGCGCGGGTGCGGCGGTGGGAAATAAAATCGGACAGGGAAAATCCAATGTGATAAAAAATGTTTCCGGAATCGCCACTTTCAAGAAAGGCGAAGTGCTAGTAACGGAAATGACCGATCCTGACTGGGAACCGATAATGAAGATCGCGAGCGCCATCGTCACCAATAGCGGAGGGCGCACTTCGCACGCGGCCATCGTGAGCCGGGAACTGGGAATACCGTGCATCGTGGGCACGGGAAACGCCACCAGAGTTATCCATAACCGGAGAGCGGTGACAGTGAGTTGCGCCGAAGGCGAGGAAGGTAAGGTTTATGACGACCTCCTGGCTTTTGAAGTGAAAAGAACTTCTCTTAAAAATATTCAGAATCCGAAAACAAAAATAATGATGAATGTGGGGAATCCCGACCAGGCATTCGAGCTTTCTTTTATTCCCAATGACGGGGTAGGCCTGGCGCGGGAAGAATTTGTCATTACGGAATATATCAAAGCCCATCCGCTGGCGCTCATCCATTTTGAAAAAGTAAAAGACAAAGAAGAAAGAAAAAAAATTGAGGAACTGACCAGAGGCGGATACAAAAACAAGGAAGAATTTTTCGTGGAAAAGCTGGCGGAAGGAATCGGGAAAATCACCGCCGCTTTCTATCCCAAGGATGTAATAGTGAGGATGTCTGATTTCAAGACGAATGAATACGCGACTCTTGTCGGCGGAAAATATTTTGAGCCGAAGGAAGCAAATCCGATGATCGGCTGGCGGGGCGCTTCAAGGTATTATGATCCGGATTATATGGAGGGCTTCAATCTGGAATGCCGGGCGCTCAAAAAAGTGCGGGAAGCGATGGGATTTACCAATTTAAAAATTATGATACCTTTCTGCCGGACAGTCGAGGAAGGGAAGAAAGTTATTTCCCAAATGGAAAAAATGGGGCTGAAGCGGGGAATAAAAGGGCTGGAGGTTTATGTGATGTGCGAAATTCCTTCTAATGTCATCTTAGCCAGCGAATTTTCCGAAATTTTTGACGGCTTTTCCATTGGCTCTAACGACCTTACGCAACTCACTCTGGGAGTGGACCGGGACAGCGCCAAAGTCGCCCATGTTTACGACGAAAGAAATGAAGCTGTGAAAGAATTAATCCGGCTGGTAATTCATAAAGCCCATAAAGCCGGACGCAAAGTCGGAATCTGCGGGCAAGCGCCTTCGGATTTCCCCGATTTCGCGGAATTTCTGGTGGAGGAAGGCATTGATTCCATTTCTCTTAATCCCGACACTGTCATCCGGACCACAATTCTGATTGGGAAAAAAGAAAAGGAAGCAAAGAAATAATGTTGTTTTATAGAATACTTTCAGGAAATCAAGCTTCGGCTTGATTTTCTGCTTTATTTTCGTATCATAAGGTTAGTAATGGAAGCGTCGCATAGTGGGCCTAGTGCGCGCGCTTGTTCCCGATTTGTCTAAATTTTTCTCGAAAAATTTAGGTATAAATCGCAATCCCGCTTAAGGTGGAGGGTTCGCATAGTGGCCCAGTGCGTTCGCTTGGAAAGCGAATATGCCGAAAGGCATCACAGGTTCAAATCCTGTACCCTCCGCCTTGTGCGGGAGAAAGCAATAGGTGATTCGCCCCGTTATTTCAACGGGGTAAAACTTTCACCGCCTCCGCCTTGAATTTTCCTAAAATGTAAAGTTGATATTTACTTCAATACTTGGTAGTATTGAAGTAAATGACTGATTGCGATATTATTGATGTTGTATAATTAGAAAGTAATTAAGCAAGTTTAAGAAAAAAATTATGGCGAAATTTTCTTCAACAAAAAAACTTCCCAAAGAAGAAGTGAAAAAGATATTTTATCAGCTTTGCGTGGCAATTTCGGAAATAAAAAACGCGGAAGAGGCGGCGGAATTACTGCGCGACCTTTTATCATTTCAAGAAGCGGAGATGATAGCTAAAAGATTGAAAGTAGCCGAATTATTATTAGACGAGTTAACTTATGAAGAGGTGCAAAGAAAACTCAAAGTGAGTCCCGGAACTATCGCGCGCGTGCAGGAATGGCTTAAAATTTCAGGAGAAGGATATCAGAAAGCGGTTAAAAGAATTAAAGGTAAAGACATAAAAACAGAAACCCCGCATTACGATCCTGAAAACTGGACCAGTATGAAAAGAAGATTTCCAATGTATTACTGGCCCCAAATTGTTTTGGAAAATATAATCAAGGAATCCAACGCCCGCCAGCGGAAGAAAATAGGAAACGTAATCGGCCAAATGGAAAAAATGAAAGAAAAAAACGAACTATTCCACCGGCTAAAAAAACTTATCAAATAAATTCCGCAATGAGTTTTACAAAATTTACATTTACTTCAATACTACCAAGTATTGAAGTAAATGACGGGTTGTAAATGGGTAAAATATTTGAATAATAAGTAACTGCGAAAATCGCAAAAGATTTGGGCGTTTCAATTGACGATTTGCTGAAGTAAATATGGATAATAGTAACTTTCAACAAATGATAAATAAAGAAAAACATCAAATTTTTCTTTTTGTCTGCCCCGGGAATATACCTTTCAATTTCGCTTCACATCCCTGGTTTGTGGTCAACAACCAAGGATTAGTTTCAAGATGGGAAGTGCTCTTTAGAAAAATTCAATGTGAAACAAGCTGGGGGCATTTATATAAAAATTTTTTCCCGCCATTTCAAGGAATTGAAATAATTCCGTTTTCTCAAAAATATTTTTGGGAAGGAAAACTATTAGGGAAAATTGAGGGTGGGACAGCGAAGCGGATGGTTAAATTTATAGAAAGCTCCCCCGCGATTTACCCATATTGTAATAAGTATTTTTTAAGTGGCCCGAATAGTAATACTTACGCACAATGGATTTTAGATAATTTTCCTGAATTTAAGGTTAAACTGCCGTGGAATTATTTCGGAAGAAATTACAAAGTAAGAGAATTTGCCGCCAAAGAGCAAAATCTGTAAGACTTTGTTAGCGGGCTACCACCCGCGAAAAACTTGGAATCATTCTTTCCGCTTCCGCTTCCTGCCCACGCACTGTTTCGGTTAGGCAGGCAAGACGAGGCGGGCGGAATCAGTTCGTACCGGAAAAATTCACTTCATAAATTTAACAGAGTAAAGATTTTTTCAAATACACGCTGCCAATTTTCAAAATTAGTTTTGTCTAAAGAGTACCGTATTTTTACAAATTTACATTTACTTCAATACTACCAAGTATTGAAGTAAATGTCGGGTTGTAAAACAAGCACAATATTATAAGGCAGATAATTGGTAAGTTATGATATTTTATGGAAAATTTTGAAAACGCGATCGGGAAAAAGAAGAATTCTGAAATTCCGGACGGGACATTGGAAAGTCGCGATATAAATCCGGAACTGGCGCGGAAAGTTGAAAATTCCAAATTGGTAATTGACGATAAAATTAACCTTCTTCTGACTAAAAGAGGATTAAAACCGGCTTCGGTAATTGAACTGCCTGTTTGGCTGGAAACGGAAGAAAAAAAAAGAGAATTTCTTTCTGAAAGTGATATTAAGGAGATACTAGATTTAATTAAAGAATCAGGACTGGAATTTAATATAGGAAAAAAAGAAATTATCGAAGGCAGCTATCGGACAGAAGAAGAACCGGATTTGGAAAAATTTTCCCGAGCCGAAAGAATTGAAATTATGATAGCCGGTTCAAAAGACAACCTGGAACTTCTCAAGAAATGCTGGGGAACGGAAGATCACGAGGCAATCGGAAAGGCGCTGGGTTTCCCTCAAACGGCTGTCGAAGCGTTTGTTGATAAAAGAGAATCATTTTTACTTGACGATATGCCGAAAGAAATACAGGAAAGCGACGGTGTTTTGTTTTTAACTCCCAATTTGTCAAAAGACAACTGGCAGGAGGAAATAAAGGAGGGTGAGAAACGGGCGGAATTTATCAAAAAAATCAGCCCCAAGATTTACGAGGAAAGGAAAAAAATAAAATTTGGAAAAAGTAAATTGAATTGAAATATTTTTCACTGTTTGCTGTATTAAGGATTAAATGCTATAAATTTATTGATGAATTCCGCCGTTGAAGAAATAAAGTCCCGAATTAATATCGTCGACTTAATCGGCGAATATGTCCGGCTTTCAAAGGCAGGCGCCAACTGGCGGGCGCGCTGCCCTTTTCATAATGAAAAGACGCCTTCTTTCATGGTGAGCGAAGAGAAGCAAATCTGGCACTGCTTCGGCTGCGGGAAAGGCGGTGATGTTTTCGGGTTTCTGATGGAGCAGGAAGGACTGGAATTCAAGGAAGCGCTGAAAATCCTGGCGGACAAGGCCGGAATCCAGTTGCAAAGGTACGACGGAAAAGCAGCCGATGATAAAAACAAGATCATGGAAATTCTGGAACTGGCGACTAAATTTTACGAAAAACAATTATGGGACGGAGCGGGAAAAGGAAAAATAATGGAATATTTGCGCCAACGAGGATTGAAAAACGAAACGATAAAGGACTTCCGCCTCGGCTACGCGCCGGCGGGATGGAGAAATTTGTTAAACTTTCTTTTAGGAAAAGAATATGAAATCGAAGAGATAGCGAAGACGGGACTGTTAGTGCAAAAAGAAACTAACAACCCACAACCCACAACTCACAACCAAGCTGTAAGTAATTACTACGATCGCTTCCGCGACCGGATAATTTTTCCCGTTGCCGATGTGATGGGGAAAGTTGTCGGATTTTCGGCGCGAGTGGCTCCCGGCGGGGACGAGTCGCAGGCCAAATACGTAAATACTCCGGAGACTGTCGCCTATCATAAAAGCAAAATTCTATACGGGATTGACAAAGCCAAACAGGAAATAAAAAGCAGGGATTTTACCGTGCTGGTGGAGGGAAATCTGGATGTCATCGCTTCGCACCAGGCGGGAATAAAGAACACAGTGGCGGTTTCCGGCACAGCTTTAACTTCGGACCAGCTCGAAATTCTGAAACGTTATTCGGACAGCGTCAAAATGTTTTTTGACGCGGATCCGGCGGGCGAGGGCGCGGCGAAAAAAAGCATCCTGCTCGCCTTTGAAAAGGGATTTAATGCCGAGGTGGTGGATATCGGCGAAGGGAAAGACGCGGCGGAACTGGCCGCCAAAGACCCCGCGAAACTGATCGCTTCGGTGGAAAAAGCCATTCCCGCGATGGAATATTTTTTTAATAAGTCCTTCGCGAAATATGACTCAAGAAAAGCCGAGGGAAAAAAGAAAATAGCCGGCGAAATTTTGAACGCCGTCAGTTTTATGGAAAATGAAGTTGAAAAGAGCCACTGGATAAAAAATTTGGCCGGAAAACTGGAAGTGGCGGAAAAATCCATTCTGGACACGCTGAAGAAAATAAAATCAGGCGCCCGGGAAAATTATGCCGGGGAAAAAGAAGTTCCGGGCGGAGAAAGCGGACCCGCGCTCAGCCGGTCTGAAATGATCAGGGATAAGATAACGGGACTGATGCTTGCCGACCGGCTTGTTTGGAAAAAGGTTTTGGAATATAATTCAGATGATATTATAAATTTCTTAAAAAACGACGAGCTTTTCAGGATTATTTTTGAAAAAGGGCGGGAACTGGATTTTGAATTCGGAAAACTGACGGAAGAATACCGCAACAGTGAAATTGACAAAAAAGCTCAGCGTCTTTTTTTTGAAGCGAAATACCAATTTGACGCCCGCGAAGGAGTAAAAGAAAATGAATTGCGGGACGGCTGGCTTCTGGCGGAGCATTATATCAAAGAATTGGAAAAAGAAATATGCCGGGGAAAACTCAAGATGATTGAGAGAGACATTAAGAAGGCGGAAGAGGAGGGAGACAAAAACGCAGCCGTATATTTAATGCGAGAATTTTCAAAAATCACTAAGGACTTAGAAAATAATTAACATATGAAAAAGAAAAAATCCAAAAACAAAAAAAAGTCCAAAAAAAAGGCGAAAAAAAAAGCGGTAAAAAGGATGAAGCGCAAGGCGGCCAGGAGAAAAAAAAGAGCGGCCAGAAAACCGATCAGGAAAGCGGGAAAAAAAATTAAAAAAGCGGATATCTCAAAAAAAGGGGAAAGTCCTTTTGAAGATCTGGTTATCCGCGGCAAGCAGCGCGGTTTTATCACAGAAGACGAAATAATCCATGCTATGCCGGATGTGGAAACCGACCTGGAAAAACTGGAAAATCTTTATGAAAAACTGGAAGACGCCGGAGTCAAAATTATTGGATCCAGCGAACTTCTAAAAATCGAGACCGACAAAGTTGGGGAGAAATTCGGCAAAGGAAAATCGGAGGAATTCGACATTTCTTCCATTGAAATTGACGGGTCTTCGGCGGATTTGGTCCAGATGTATCTCAAAGAAATAGGGCGGGTGGCGCTTCTTACCGGCGAGGAAGAAGTAAAACTGGCAAAAGCCAATGAGAAAGGAGATCTGGCCGCCAAGCAACGGCTCACCGAGGCCAATTTGCGTCTGGTGGTAAGCATCGCCAAGAAATATGTGGGACGGTCCCACAGCTTGTCGCTTTTGGATCTGATCCAGGAGGGGAATATCGGGCTTTTCCGCGCCGTGGAAAAATTTGACTACCGAAAGGGCTATAAATTTTCAACTTACGCGACCTGGTGGATACGGCAGGCGATCACCCGGGCGCTGGCCGACCAATCGAGAACTATCCGCATTCCGGTCCATATGGTGGAAACGATCAATAAGTATACCCAGGTGACCAGGCGGCTGGTTCAGGAGCTGGGACGCGAACCCCTGCCGGAAGAAATCGCGGCGGAGATGAGCATAGAAGTTGAAAAAATCAGGCACATTCAGAAAATATCGCAGGAAACCGTTTCACTGGAAACATCGGTCGGCGACAACGACGATGACAGCGTGCTGGGGGATTTCATTGAAGACACGGAAACGATTATGCCTCATCAGGCGGCGTCGCGGAAGCTCCTGAAAAATCATGTGGCGGAAGTGCTCAGTGAACTTTCACCCCGCGAACAAAAGATTTTGAAAATCCGCTTCGGACTGGAAGACGGCGTCACCCACACTTTGGAAGAAGTGGGCCAGGAATTCGGCGTAACGCGCGAGCGTATCCGGCAGATAGAAGCCAAAGCGCTGGAAAAAATCCGGGACCATCAGGCGATAAAAAAATTGAAGCATTATTAAAAATAGTAACCAGCAATCAGTAACTCATAACCAAAGAGAAGTTGATTATTTTATTGTTTTTTGATATATTAATTTCCGCTAGTTTATTGAAAATTAAATAATATTTATTAAGAATAATTTTACATTTTGATTTTTTAATTTTACATTATTTATCATTCCGGCGTAGCTCAATGGTAGAGTCCGCCTTAGGCGGATTAATCCCCATGTCGTAGGTTCTGCGCCCGAGGCGCATCCGCCTTTGGCGGAGAATCCTGTTTTAAAATTAAATATAAAAATAATAAATTTTTATGCTCCGGCGTAGCTCAATGGTAGAGCAGTTGACTGTTAATCAATTGGTTATAGGTTCGAATCCTATCGCCGGAGCATAAAAATTTATTTTTCCTCGATATGCATTACGTTTATGTGATTAAGAGTTCATTTTATGATACCCGCTATATTGGCAGTACGGATAATGTACTAAAAAGAATTACAGAGCACAATAAGGGAAAATGCCGCTATACAAGAGGACGCAAACCATGGAAGTTGATTTATCAAGAAGAATATCAGACGCGTAGCGAAGCAATGAAGCGCGAAAAATTTTTAAAATCCGGACAAGGCAGAAGATGGCTGGATGAAAAATTAAAGTAATTAAGGTTCTGCGCCCGAGGCGCATCCGCCTTTGGCGGAGAATCCAGCCGCCGGAGCCGACAAAAATAACCCCTATTTACGGGGTTATTTTTTTATCCGAGTAGGACAGCACAACTTTTTATGGTAAAATTTTTCAAAAAAATTACCATAAAAAACCTCATAAACACGCCATTTTTCAGGCATTTTTACAATTTGCTTGTTTAGTAGCAATTTGCTTATTCTTTCAGGCTCTTGCGCTTATTTGCGCTATAGCATATAATTTAAACCAGTAGTACCCAAAAATGGGTACCAATGGGGTATAAATCATAAATCTATGGAAAAAGATTACATTTTAGACCTGATGAGATCAAAGAAAACAATCTTTACTTTTAAAGACCTGATTTTGCTTTGGGGAGAATCTGATGTAAATTTCGTAAAGAAAAAAATTCACCGCTACGTCAAAGCCGGAAAAATGAATGCTGTGCGCAAGGGCATTTACTCCAAAGACAAGAACTATGATAAATATGAACTGGCTACCAAAATATATACGCCTTCATATGTGAGTTTGGAAACTGTTTTGGGGGCGGCAGGAATAACATTTCAGCTATACGGTCAAATTTTTGTCATGTCATATACTACTAAAGAAATTGAGTGTGATGGACAGAAATATTCTTATAAAAAAATTAAGGATACTATTCTCACCAATCAGGCCGGTATAGAGTCAAGAGAAAATTATAATATTGCTTCACCCGAGAGAGCGTTTTTGGATGTAGTCTATCTCCATAAAGATTACCATTTTGATAATCTGTCGGTTTTGAGCTGGAATAAAGTGTACGAAATTTTGCCTATTTACGGAGGCAATAAGCGAATGGCAAAAATGGTGAAAATATATCATGAATCAATTAAAAATTTAAAATAACAAAACCTATGCCTCTTGATACCGCTAAGCATAAAAATATTCTAGTAAAAATTCTTAAGGATATCTATACCGATCCCACAATCAGCACGATTTTGGGGTTTAAGGGTGGGACCGCCGCCACGCTTTTTTATGATCTCAACCGTTTTTCGGTGGATTTGGATTTTGATTTGCTTAATGCTGAAAAAGAAGATTATGTATTTGAACGCGTCAAAGCAATTCTTGAAAATTATGGAAAGTTGAAACAGATAAGAAAAAAGAGATTTAATCTTTTTTATATTCTTTCTTACGATAAAAAAGATATAAATGCTCAAAATGTTAAAGTGGAGATTAATCGTCGAGAGTTTGGTTCAAGATATGATGTGAAGTCATTTCTTGGTATTTCAATGCAGGTAATGGTTAAGGAGGATATGGCCGCGCACAAGCTTTGCGCTATGTATGAACGAATAGGTAAAACCAGTCGCGATATTTTTGACGCGCAATTTTTTCTTGCTCATGATTGGCCAGTTAATAAAAAAATAATTGAGGATCGCATGGGCGTGACATATAAAGAATTCTTGAAGAAAGCTGTTGCAATAATGGAAAAATTTGAAGACAGAGATATTCTTGCCGGTATGGGCGAATTGCTGACCGAAAAACAAAAAGTATGGGCAAGGAAAAATCTCAAAGCAGAAGCATTATTTGCTCTCAGATTAGCTTTGGAAAAAGAAAAATAATTTTATGGTAAATGCCATGGACACATTAGAAACCTGTCCGCCTCTGGCGGAAAATAGTTTACCCCGTAGGGTCGCTAAACGACTCCTTCGGGGCCAAAGCCCTCGCCTGCCCGCCTTTGGAGGGGCGCGCCGACGGCGGAATTATTTAAATAAAGTTATGGATAACTTTTCGCAACAAATTAAAACTGATGAACTACGAAAATGCCAGAGAGAGGCATATTCCAAA
>MFRX01000002.1 GCA_001784725.1 Candidatus Moranbacteria bacterium RIFCSPHIGHO2_02_FULL_40_12b | reverse complement strand
TCCTGATCAAACGGGACGATTTTGCCGCTCCGTTTTACGACTTTATCAACCCGATTCCGAAATTTTTCGGCATCTTTTGCTCCCCTTTTTTTAGTTCTGCTCTTCTTTTTCATTTTTGTTTTTGCCATTTTTGTCTCCGAGGTACGAGGAGCTACAAAAATGAGCATCCCGCACCAATTCGTTAATAGATTATATTTTTAAGAAATACTAAGCCGCAGGCGATTCCGTGAATAAAGTAATAAATATTAAGTACTTCATTCGGAATTTGGTGCGGGATAGCATACGATTTATTAATTCACTAAAAAATGGAGATTTTATATTTCATCTTGCGCATTTAATTTTATTCGCTTAATTTTTCCGCTTCTTTTTTGAAACTTTCCGCGCTCCCGAATGATTTATAGACGCTGGCAAAGCGAAGATAAGCCACATCGTCAATTTCCTTTAGTTTTTCCAGAACGATTTTTCCTATCTCCTTGCTGGTAATTTCACAGGCCTCTTTGGAATGGATTTCATATTCAATGTCGCCCAGCAGTTTTTCAATATCTTCATTTTTAACCGGCCTTTTTTCCAGCGCTTTTTTTATTCCCGCTTCTATTTTGGCGCGGTCATAATCCTGTTTTCTTCCGTCTTTTTTAATCACCGCCATTTTCATTATTTCCATTTCTTCATAGGTGGAAAAACGCGCCTGGCATTTTTCGCACTCTCTCCTCCTCCTTATCGCTTTGCCGTCATTAGTATCGCGGGAATCGATGACTTTTGTTTCGCTGTGGCCGCAAAAGGGACAAATCATAATTTCATAAAAACATGAAAGCATGAAAACATAAAAACATTAAACGAACATAAAATGTTGCTTGTTATATATGTCTTCTTGTTTTAATGTTCTAGTGCTTTAATGATGCATTATATACTATATATTGTGTACTTTATATCCATTATACCACAAGATGGAAATCCTTGCAATACCCTGATTTCAAGCCAAAATTTTGAGTTATCCACAGCGTAAAATGAAAATTTTTGAAAAAAATTTTCATCACGTTGTAGCTGCGTGATAAAAAACTTAAAAAATTTCTTATTTTGCGCGGCACACCCCGCAAAGTTTTATTTCTCAAAATCACAAAGTGGTACATAAAAAAATAATAAAGGCGCCGCTCCGAAAATCAAGCTCTGGAAATTACGTAATTAATTACGTAATTCGCTACGTAGCATTTTTAAAAAAGAAAATCTCCTGTAAAGGAGATTTTACATATAACTATATAATAAAGCAGTTAAAATTATTTCTTCATCTTCCTCCGGATGAACGCCGGGATTTCCAGCTCGTCGTCCTCTTCCATATTTTGGGATTCTCCGCGAAGAGATACTCCTCTTGGCTGTATTTTTTCCTCAACGATCATTTTGGATTCCAGCTTTTTTGAAGGAAAAGTCATTTTCTCCTTAAATTCCTCTTTTTCTTTACCGTGAGAAGCAGTCCTGGAAATTCTTTCCGCCGGGGCTTCCTTCACCCTCGCCGCGTCAAATCCCGTCGCGATGACCGTAATATGGATATCGCCCTTCCTGATTTGATCATCGGTTACGGCTCCGAATATAACTTTGGCGTTGGGATCGATATTTTCCGTGATAATATTGGCGGCTTCGTTTATTTCCAGCATAGTAAGATCGTTTGAGCCGGAAACATTAAAGAGCACTCCTTTCGCCCCGTCAATGGAAAGTTCCAGTAGCGGGCTGCTAATCGCCGCTTTCGCCGCTTCCGCCGCTCTGTTCTCTCCGCTGGCAATCCCTATTCCCATCAAAGCCGAACCGCTGTCTTCCAGAATCGCCCGGACATCCGCAAAATCCACGTTTACTATTCCCGGCCGGGTAATAAGATCGGAAATTCCCTGTACGCCCTGGCGCAATACATCATCCACTATTTTAAATGCGCTTATCAGAGTGGTTTTCCGGTCTATTATTGACAGCAGCTTGTCATTGGGAATCGTAATCAGCGCGTCCACTCTTTCTTTTAAGTTTTCCAGTCCCTCGTCCGCGATTGCCCTTCTTTGCGCTCCCTCAAAAGCAAATGGTTTAGTGACTACGGCCACCGTAAGCGCTCCGAGCTCTTTAGCCGTCTCTGCCACAATAGGAGCCGCTCCCGTTCCTGTTCCGCCTCCTAGCCCGCAAGTCACGAAAACCATGTCTGCTCCTTTAAGAATCTCTTGTATTTCGTCTCTGTTTTCTTCCGCCGCTTGGCGGCCGATTTCCGGATTCATTCCGGCTCCCAAACCCTTGGTAAGATTTTTACCGATATGAACCTTCTCCGAGGCCTTATTATGATGAAGAGCCTGGGCATCGGTATTGATAGCCACGAATTCCACTCCTTTTATTTTACTGTCTATCATTCGAGTTATTCCAGAACCACCAGAACCTCCCACTCCTATGACTTTTATTCTAGCAAATGTCTCAACATCCGGCTTTATTTCCGCCATAAAATTTACTTAACCAATGGCCCGCCCTGTCTCCATTCCTCGCGTTTTTTAAAAGCGGGCGGAGCAGGCCAAGGACCAATGGCCAATTATTATAAAAGTTAATTAAGCGATTAGCTGTATTTTTGTTAGTATATAAATCTAACACACTTGCCTGAAATGTGTCAACCCCGTTCAAAATCGGGTTAATCCCCGCGCTATGGACTTAACGCCTATAGTTTTGGGGCAATACTTTCCCGGTTTTGTTTTTTGCAATCCGCGATTATACGCGCGGCTTTATAGTGCGGGGTAAAAAGTTATTTTATTTTTGTTTTAAGCCCCCAAGTTATCAGCAAGGCCGAATTTTATATTAATAAATCTACACCCAAGGCGAAAATTAATCAAGGCCGGCCCCACGCCAACTTTTTTTATAGGCCGATTGCCACAAATCGGCAAATAAGTTTTTATTCGCACTCTATTATTTTCGAAATGCCAAAAATGGCGCAGGGGTAAACTAGGGAAGAAATTTCTCCAGCCATTTTTTGACTTTTCCGACCGTATTCCCCGCGCTTTTCGAGATATCCTTTATCAGTCCCGAACCGTAGAAATTTTCCGGGTTGGATCCGAAGTCCTTCATCCAGATAAGAAGTCCTATTGCCGTCGCGAATGAAGGGTCATCAACTCTGTTAAGAACGCCGCCAAGCCGCGTCGGATATCCCACCTGGGCGGGCAGGCGAAGCGTTTCTTTCGCTAAATCGACTATCTGGGGAAGTTTCGCTCCTCCTCCCGTAAGCACCGCTCCGCCCGGCAGGAGTCCGGCTTTTCCGATTGATTTTAATTCTTTGTTAACCATTCCCAAAATTTCCTCCAGCCGCGCTTCAATAATTTCCGCCACGTGATTATGGGAAACAATTCCTTCCTCGTTAGAATCAATTTTGGACAGGTCTATTTCGTCTTTTTTATTTATTTCCCGGGAAATCGCCCTGCCGTATTCCAATTTAACTTTTTCCGCGATTTCTATGGAAGTTCGGAGCCCGATCGCGATATCATTTGTTATGTGATTCGATCCGACTGGAATGACGGCGGCGTGAATTAGTTCGCTTTCCTCAAAAACAGCCAGTGAAGTGGTGCTTCCCCCGAAATTTATCAGCGCGGTCCCCAGTTCTTTTTGCTGTTTGGATAATATCGCTCTGGCCGCGGCCAATGGTTCCAAGACCATTTCATCTATTTCAATGCCGGCCTGATAAACGGATTTCGTCAGATTTTTGATATGAGGAACCGAGGACTCGACTATCAGAGCGTCAACTTCAAGGCGCACCCCGTTCATTCCCAAGGGATCCTTGATTTTATCCTGATCATCGAGCCGGTAACTTCTCGGACTGATGTGGATTATTTCCCTGTTCGGAGGAATAGATATGGTTTTGGCGGCTTGAATCACTCTTTCAATATCATCCTCCGTAACTTCGCCGTCCGCTTTCCCGATAGCGACTACTCCTTTGGAATTTTGGGTAGAAATTTCCGACCCGCCAATGCTTATTACCGCCCGGCTTATGTCAACGCCCGCCATCTTTTCGCATTGTTCAATTGATTCTGAAATTGAATTAGCCACTTCTTCAACATTAACCACTGCGCCTTTCCGCAGGCCGAGAGCCGGAGCGGTTCCAATGCCAATAACTCTTAACTGCTCGCGTTCTCCCGGATCTTCGGCTATCAGGGATTTTATGTGGGAAGACCCGATATCAATCGCGGTTATTAGTTTGTTTTTTGCCATTTATGTTTGTCCGATTATTTTATAAAAAATTCCCTGAAATATGGATAAAAAATTATTACTCCGATTATCAGCGCGACGGTGGAAGAAATAAGGACAACCGTGGCCATGATATCCTTGATTAGCCGCGCGTACGGATGGACTCTTGGCTTCAGGATATCAACCACTCTTTCAAAAACGGTGTTCGTCAATTCCGTTATTAATACCCACATAATCATCAGCACTAAAATCACCGCTTCCCAGTTTTTCACTTTAAAAATTAATATCAGGATGATCACGAAGAAAGCGATGACTATCTCGATTTGAAAATTCCTTTCGTTCACCAAAACGTATTTTAGCCCGCTGCCCGCGTGCTTTAATGATTGCCTGAATTTTCTGATTTCATTATTTGCCTCCTCCACCATAGGGATTGGTTGTTAGTCATTAATTGTGGGTTATCTTATGCTGAATCTGAAACATTTTTTTTCCGTGTTTGAATCCCAGAAGATGCAAAATACCATGAGAAACAGCATTGGCCAATTCCTGATCCAATTTTACCCCCACACCAAAATCCTCCGGGTGTAAATTTTTGGTGTGGGGGTTAATTTTCCGTTTTTCCGCGTATTCCTTTATGTAATCATAGCATAAAACCAGCTCTCCGAGAAATAGTCCGTCCGCCTGCGAATTATCCACAGCGGCTTTTAATTCATTTACATTATTGTATTCCGCAAAAGACAGAATATCCGTCACGCTGTCCACCTGCCGGCGCTCTTTATTTAATTTCTGAATTTCCGCTGGCGAAACTAAAGCCATACTGATGGAAAAAGACTTAGCGACTAAGTCGCTAAGTGATGGCACTTCCGCCAAAGTCTTTTCCGCTACGGAAACAAAAAAGGCGTCCTCCACCGGACTTTGGGTGGTGTTGTTAATTTCTAAATTTAATTTAGGCATGGAGTAATTATAGCATAAAATAAAAGCGAGCAGGTTCATTATAAACCTGCTCCTATAAATTGTTAATTTATTTTACTCCTGCAGGCAAAAGAGTTATGCCTTCAGGTTCGAAAATGACATTCCTTTTGCCATCTTCAACGACTCCAAGCTCAACTACATCATAGCCAGCCGCTTCTCCAACATTGATTGCTATTTTAACTTCATCTTTCGGAACAAAAAAGTAAATCCCTATTCCATAATTGAAAGTATTAAGGCAATCTTCAATACTAACGCCGAGCTCCATAAGATATTGAAACAAGAACGGTACTTCCACCCATGAATGAACCCTATAATTAAAAGGTCTCTTATCGAAAGCCAGTTTAGCAATACCATCTCCTGTTCCCGGCACAATAGCATGAATATTCACCTCATACATAAGAAGATTTTCAACCAACGCAACATAAGACGGAATCGGGATAAGACATTCTTCTCCGAGTGTTTTTCCGTTGGAAAGCTTAGTGAGAAATTGATCTGGAAGCTTCATTACTCTTCTTATCACCGCTGATACACCATTGGAATGTAATCCCGTTGAGCGAACTCCGAGAATTACATCGCCTACCTGTAATTTTTTGCCGGTGATTTTATTCTCCGCAGGAGCAATAACTCCTGTAATTGATCCGCTGAGTGATGGAGCGCTTTTTACTGGTGGCTCCGCCTTGATAAGATAACGAAGTGATGGAGATTCTCCCGCCGGCAATGCCATACCTATTTCTCTGCATACATCAATACATCCTTTGGCATAGTCATTGCTTCTCTGTTTATCAGAAAACCATTCGCTATCTCCTGCAGCTACTTCATCAGTCCAGATAACTGGCATTGCTCCCTGAGCGATGACATCAATAGCTATCAATAGTGCCGCTGCTCTTCCTATGACATCATAATAGCTCTTACCAGTAGTTTGATACATGAGTTCGGCAATCCAGTTCAAGTTTCCCAGTCCTTCCTGTGTTTTACACCAAGCATGTCTGCTGGATCCGCGGTATTCGTAAACCGCTCCATGCGCATGCAAAACATCCTCATCTACAAAAACATTCCTCGCATTTGGAAAAGTCACTGTTTGCTTGCCGGCCTCAATCATCGCTTCCTTAAAAGGCTGGATTTCCTCGTAATCTACTCCTGCTAATGCATACTCACTTTTTTTCTTCGGATCATCCTTCATCTTCGTTCCTCCTTTTTTATTTCTCGAATTTTATAAATCCGAGATTGTTTATGGTTTATTTTACTCCTAAAAATATTCTTTTTTTCATGTACTACTTTTCCTTTTGGTTTTTTAATGTAGCAAATTCGGCAAAAAAATGCAAATTAAAATCCCCACGCTGCCTCCTTTTCAGCAATGGGGATTTTAGGTATAGTTTTACCTTAGTTTATTGTTGTTTTGTTTCTTCGCACCATATACGTGCGTTCTGAAACATTTTGAGCCAAGGCGATGCTTTGAGTTCTTTGAACTCTTCCGGCATCCAACCCCACTGCCATTTCAAAAACGCGCGTTCCGGATGCGGCATCATTGCGAGATGCCGGCCATCGGGAGAACAGAGGGCGGTAATTCCATGCGGAGATCCATTGGGATTGAACGGATATTTTTCCGTAATTTGCGCTTCATCGTCAACAAAACATATCGGCGCCAAGGTATCCCGCCTTATAAGTTCGATAGATTCCGCGTAAGGTGCGTAGAATCTGCCTTCTCCATGCGCTATCCATACTCCGAGAATAGATCCTTCCATCCCCTTGAGCATAATTGCCGGACTTGGAAGAATTTTTACTGCTGACCATCGCGACTCAAATCTTCCGGAAAAATTGTGGATAAACCTCGGCTGTACTGTATCTGTTGCTTTTTCAAATGGCACCCAGCCCAGCAACGCCATCAGTTGGCAGCCATTGCAGACGCCGAACGAAAACGTATCTGGACGATGATAAAACCGATCGAACTGTTCCAGCAAACTTGGCGAAGTCAGTATTCCCGCTAATTCACCTTCTGACTCGCCAGTATCTTCGGTTTTTCCAAGAAGTCTGCGTATGCCATTTGCAATTTTTCCCGCAACGACTTTTCCAAACTTTATAACTCCCGCCCAACCCTTAGCGCTGTCGAGTACGTCAGCGTAACTGAATCCGCCGACAAACGCGATTCCACGGAACTGATCGAGCGTAACTTTGTCTTCCAGCAAATCAGTCATCGCCACATCATGACACTCAAATCCGGCCATAAAAAATGCCGCGGTCATTTCGCGATCGCCGTTCGAACCCTCTATCCGGATAATCGCGACTTTCGGTTTGTCAGTCGCGTTCATCCATTCTTCCGGAGTCGGTTCTGGCATAAATGTAAGTTTATACTGCGGCCCCTTTCGGTCGTAGATGTTCTTTTTCTCTTCCTCCGCGCACATCGGATTGCACTGGAGCCGCTCAAGCTGGTAACTTGTTTCTTCCCAGATTTGGCGAAGTTCGCGCATGTCGGCATTTAAGAGCACTTCGTTTTTCTCATTTCTGATTTTTATAGAAGGCGTGGAAATAGTGCGTCCTAAAAGAACATAGGGCACCTTATACAAACTGAATATATCGAAGTACTCAATGTTTTCGAAGCCGCCTTCAATAATCAATCCGACTTCCTCCGCAAACAAATCATTGACTGACCCTTGAAATTTAACATCAAGTCCGCAGTTTCCCGCAAATGCCATTTCTAGAAGCGTTATAATCAGCCCGCCGTCAGAAACATCATGACCGGAAAGTATCAGACCCTTGTCAATAAGTTTTTGGATCGCTTTAAATGCACTCTCTAAAAGATCGGGATCTTCCACGTCCGGACATTCATCGCCGATCTGGCCGTAACATTGCGCCAGTGCTGATCCGCCTAATCTTCTTTTACCTTTTGCGAGATTAATGTAAATCAATTGGCTATTGCCCGGACTTTTAATATTCGGCGTCACCACTTTCGTGATATCCGGCATCGTGCAATAGGCGGATATTACCAACTGCCCTGGTGCTTTGACAGTTTCATCTCCCACTTTTGCCGCCATAGAAAGCGAGTCCTTGCCTCCGTCAATCGCAATGCCGATTTTTTTCATAAGATCTCGCGCGGCGCAAGCGGCAGCATAAATTTTAGCCGCTTCTCCGGGACGTTTTGCCGCCCACATCCAGTTGGCCGAACATTTGATATCCTCCAGCGCGCTTACTTTGGCCCACACCATGTTAGTCAGCGCTTCTCCAACCGCCATTCTCGCTCCGGCTTCCGGATTAACCAGCATTTTTATCGGCTGTTCCCCGATGGAGATAGCTGCACCGGTTAAACCGAAATGCGATTGTAGTATAACCGCGACATTCGAGACCGTAAGTTGGAGCGGACCGCAACACTGCTGTTGAGCAATCAACCCGGTAACACTCCGATCGACTTTATTCGTGAGAAATCTTTTTGAGCTGACTGCCACATTTCGCAATACTCTTTCCAGCGCTTCGCGCACCGTCAGATTTTTCGGAAACTCCAGTGATTTTAAGACCGGCGGCATGCGCGCGTCAGTGAAAGTTTTTTGCGGCATATTACCCAGCACATCGGCAAGATGAAGATGCACCGGGATTGAATCATCTTGTTCGTCATAAACCGTAAAGATTCCGTCACCTGTTACTTCTCCCAGAATTTCGCAATTCACTTTTTCCCGCTCGCATATTAACTTAAACTCTTCAATTCTGCCGGGTTCAATCAGAAGCCCGTTGCGTTCCTGATATTCAGCCACCCAAATCTCCAGTATGGACAATGTCGGATCGCCGCTTTTTATTTTCCGGATGTTTATTTTACCCCCGGATTTTTCCACCAGCTCTTTCTGCACATTCGCTGGACCGCCGGCGCCTTGGTCGTGGATACTGACAATAGGATTTTTATCTCCCATTTCAATGCAAGCCCGGATAACGCGGTTCATCTTCTGCTCCATCTCCGCGTCGCCGCGCTGAACGGCGTCAAAATCCAAACCCTTAATATTCTCACCTTGAATTAAGCTGGACGCGGCTCCGCCTCCCATGCCAATTCGATACGCGGGACCGCCAATTTGGACAATCAGCATTCCTTTTTTAGCTTCTTCTTTTTTAAGATGGCAGCTGTCAATCTGGCCTACTCCGCCGGTGAACATAATTGGCTTGAGCCAAGCGCGTCTCTCTCCGTTGGGAGTCCGCATATCAAAAGATCTCGTAAATCCCTGAATTACCGGCTCGCCGAACTTGTTTCCGTAATCCGAGGCGCCGTTGGATGCCTGGATTTCAATCTCCAGGGGCTTTGCCAATTCATCGGGATGCGTTTCTTCGGGATTTTCCCAGGGCAATTTATATTCGGGAATATAGAGATTTCCCACGCAGTATCCGACTGTTCCCGCAATCACCAGTCCGCCTCTTCCTGTCGCTTCAACATCACGAATTCTTCCGCCAGTTCCGGTTTCCGCTCCGGGAAAAGGCGCGACGCCGGACGGAAAGTTATGAGTTTCGGCGGTAAAAAGAATATGATAGACAAATTTTTCTTTCTTAAAAGCAGACGTTCTGCCAGGATACTGGGGAATAATTGTTTCAACTGTATAGCCCTTAATGACGCTGGAATTGTCGCAAAAAGCCAGCACGCTATTTACCGGATTCGCTTCAAGAGTGGACTTTACAATATCCATCAATGTTTCCGTCATCACCTCTCCGTCAATAATGATTTTTCCCCTGAAAAATCCATGCCGCGAATGTTCGCTGTTAGCATTATACAGGTCTTTAATCTCCGCTATAGTCGGATTCCTTTTTTGTTTACCGACAAAATAAGTGTGATAGAGCTTGCGGTCCCATTCATCCATCTTGAGTCCGTATTTTTTCTCAAGAAGCTCATCCGGACCGTTTTCTATTAGTGGAATTTCATAAACCGCTTCCGGAACGATTCCTGTTTCAAAAGTCGTAAGCGGCTTTTCATAAACCATCTCCGTCATTCGGTCATATACAGCTTCGCTCGCATTATTGTACCGCCGCGACCTTTCTATGCGCGTCACTTTTGTGATT
The DNA here is from genome assembly GCA_001784725.1 of Candidatus Moranbacteria bacterium RIFCSPHIGHO2_02_FULL_40_12b. Lineage (GTDB taxonomy): Bacteria > Patescibacteriota > Minisyncoccia > Moranbacterales > 2-12-FULL-40-10 > 2-12-FULL-40-10. The sequence goes on along the minus strand of MFRX01000002.1, from coordinate 1,619 downwards.
CCGCAAGCGCGAAGAATTGAAAGTGCGTTCGTGTTCCATGCCGTCGCGAAATTCATCCGCGGTCCGACTTCCACCACATTATTTTTCAGGCCTAAAAAGGACGCTTGATCAAGATTGTCCGGCTCAAAAGTTTCAGCCAAGAGCCAGAAAAGAATTTTACATTCTTTGTCTGTAAGCGGTTCCGAGGCCTCAATATTGAAGCAATACTCAAAGTCATCTTTTACTTTTCTGTATAAATGTTTTATCATTTTTTCTTTCCTCCCTTTCCTCCCTTTCTTTAAACTTTTTTATTGATTGTTATTTTGTTTTCAAACAACTTCCCTGCCGCTTTTTTAAAGCTCGGCAAAGTATTTTATCCTAGCAAATCTTTTTCAAAAACGCAACTGGCGGAAAAATGAAAAAATGGCGGAATAAAAAAAGCTTTGCCTGTTTCAATGAACAAGCAAAGCTTTACTAAAATTACCGCGCTTATCCGGCACAAATGAAACGGCGCACTTTATCCCGAAACCTCTCTTTCTCCTTTTCGACTTTTGTTTGCATCTTTTCTTTTTGTTCGGGCGGCCCTTCTCTCGGCACCACCCTAAACATTACCCGCAATTGGAAGATGGTGAATTCTTCATCGCATGAGGAAGTTTTCGGATCGCCCAGGCGAGTCCTGATAAAAAACTGCCTATCGCGGTATTTAGCGGAGAGAAATGTGTACGTGATCCCGTTGGCAGCGGTGAAACTGGGATTTTTTATCTCATCCCGGTTGGTCGTAAACGAATTCCTTCTTATTTCCCAAGGACCAATTGTCTCCGGACCATTGGCGGTATACTTAAGAAAGTAGCCCTCCGGCATGTTTTCATTGAAGCTGTCGCATTTGGCGCGCCAGTCAAGGGTATTCAATTCGATATGGCCGTATTCCCATCCATACACCCCTTTTAACCAGTCGCCAAAAATAAAATTGCAGATTCCCATGTCATAGAAAAACCACGCCAAGCTTTCTTCCCGTGAAAGCGGTTTTTTGATCTCCTCCTGTTCACGGATATTTTTTTCCTGCCTTTTTTGAACTTCCTCAATGACACTTTGTACGGCAGGAGTCAGTTTTATCCTGCCTTCCTTCGCCTCTTCCTCTAATTCCCAGCCGCAGTCGGTGATGTTTACGCCCTTGAAAGCAATAATCATGGAATCAAGTTCTTCAGCGCTAGGCGCTGATAAGAGAATTTCATTTCTTGTTTCGTCGAACTTTTCCCGGCTTATAAATTGGCGCGCGAGATCATTAAGGGATCTTTCGTCGGCATGCTTGCTTCCGGCTTCCCAACAATGGTAAAGCGTGCCATTCTCAATCATCCAGATATTTTCAAGAAGTTTCATGGCCCTCCACGATTTCAATAGCAAGCGCGGAAATATTGGTCCCTTCAAATATCCCGTCCCTTCTCCTGAAATAAGAAAACCGACTCCCATGGAACCTTCGTTTTCACCGACAAAGGGAACGATTTTTTTACGGTAACCGTTCACCATCTTTTCACTTTCAATACCTTTAATGGCAACTACTAGTCCTTTCATTGTTTACCTCCTCTTTTTATTTTATAGGTTTTTACTTGAATTTTATATGTATTTTCCGTTTTTTTAATTGT
>MFRX01000001.1:89863-99158 GCA_001784725.1 Candidatus Moranbacteria bacterium RIFCSPHIGHO2_02_FULL_40_12b | reverse complement strand
GATTATATTCTCATACCAGCCGGTGACTTTTTTGAGTTTCACTCCGGCCGCTTTGGCTAGATCGCCTGATTTCGCTTTGGCGTCCGCGATGGCTTTGAGTCGCGCTTGCTGTTTGAGATTATTGATGTCCGAAACGTCAAAACGGACGCTCAAAACCTGATTGGTCCCGGCTTTGCCGGCTTCCGCAATCACTTTGCCGATTAAATCTGGGTTATCCTTGATATTTTTGATTTTCACTAAAAGTTGCTGGTCGGCGCCGTATCCGGAAAGGCGGGATATTCCGTCAAGGTAATCGTGCTGCGGAAAGAGGGAATAATTCTGCGTAGCGATGTCTTCTTTTTTGATGCCCACCGCCTTGATCGCTGGAATTATTTTCCCCATTTTTTCATTAATTTGGCGCAGCGCCTCTTCGGCCGTTGGAGCTTTTTCAATATGAACTCCCAGAACGACATTGGCCATATCCGGCTGATAGGCCACTTTTCCCTGTCCGGTCACGGCCACCTGATTTTGCGGCTGACTCACGATCCTTTCCCGGAGAACGGAAACAATCACAATCGCGCCTAAAACAATGACTCCCAAAAGCGTGATAATGAATTTGGGGCTTTTATATTGGCTTAGCAAATTGTTGTTTCCATCCATAATTTTGGTTTAATAATTATGATTATACCGCATAATACAAAACTGGCAATAAATGATTTCTATGAGCTGTTTTTATGCGGAAGCTCGAAATTTACCGTCGAAGAATTTTTTACCCTGTAGCCAAATATAAAACATTTGTACTTTGAGGTATGCTAATTTCATTAGCACGCGCCTAAATACTTATTAACTTTTTTAAAATGTCTAAATCTTTATCTGTATTCTCAAGTTTTGTTTTTTTGTCTTTATCTTCCTCTAATACTTGTTTATGGCGTAATTTAGCACAATATAGTGATTGCAAGTCAACAACAGATAAATTTATCCCATTAAATTCTCTTTCTTCTATTTTATTAAACTTAAATTTTCCGTCAGCTAAATTAATCTCACTATCAGTGGTCAAAAATAATAATTCAATTGCTATATTATCAATTTTTAAATATCCTCTTTTTCTTCCATTTCTATATTTAAAACATACTTCATAATTTTTGAACAAATTAATAATTTTTTCTACATCATCTTCAATGATAATATCAATATCCTCGCATTCGCGATAAAATTTCCTATTATATATAGCAACTGCCACACTTCCAAAAATTGCCCATTTTAATTTACCTCTTAACAACTCATTAACTTTTATTAACACTTCTTTCATTTTTTATTGACTGCCAAAATCGCTGTTGTCGCACTAATCTAACTCTTTTTGCATATTCCTGGGATGCTTCAAGTTTGACAGAAAAATCAATTATTTCCCACTCTTTTTTATCTAACCTATTATGATCAAATAAGTGGTGATGTAATGGACATAAATACAAATAATTTTTTTCGTCGCTGGGACCACTGACATTTTTAGGTATTATATGACAGTAGTGTGTGATTCTTTTTTCACCACAAATTTCACAAGGTTTATAATTATTGCTGTATGACCTCGCTTGTTTTTCTAAAAAATTTTTTATAGAAGGAGTAGTAGTTTGCAGTGGTATTTTTATTCCAAATTTAGTTTCAAGTTTTTTAGACCCTATCCAAGAATTTAACAATGCTACTGTCCTATTTCTAAGATCTATAAGATTATTATGAGTTTTCAAATCCAGGTTGTGCTTTTTAATAAAACTCGAAAATAAATCATGCAGGGCTTTACGAAACTCAAAAGTATTGTGATAAAACTTTCCGTATAGATATTTATTCTTTTTTATAACTTTAAGTTTGGCCACTTTAAATAAAAACTACTATAAATTACAATGCCCAGTCAAGGACGGTCCTCGACTAACTCCCGCAAAAAATCGAAGATTTTTTTGAGCGGGTGAGCGGGTGAGGGGAATCGAACCCCTGGCATCAGCTTGGAAAGCTGAGGTATTGCCATTATACGACACCCGCCTTTGCTTTATAAAATTTTCACTTTATAACTTTTAACTCTTCCCATTATACCCAAAAATCATTTCTTGTCCAGATTTAGCCCATTTTTATTCAGAAAATTCATAAAGTTACCAGTTCTATTTTTCTTAAAACTATTTTTTATTGCTATAGCAATAAAAAATAGTTTTAAGATTCTAAGATTTATTGATTTTGAAAAATTCTTTTACTATCTTGTCGTTTTCTATTTCCGAAGCAATAATAATTTTCATTTCCTCGGAACTTAATGCGAAAAAATTCCTGATTAATTCGACCTCCCTTTTGAATTCATACGGACACACCCAAACGCTTTTTTGTAATTTAAAAAAATTTAATTCCTTGAGTTTTCCACGCAGGGCTTCTCTTTTTATTTTGTGCTCGTCCGGAATATCAAATATGATAATCCTCCATTTTTTGTCCCATTTTTTTGGCTTTTTTATTTTGAGATTGTCAATCTGATATTTCTTCGCTAATTTTCTGCCTTTCTCTGAAAGATGAACATATAATTGTTTTCCCCGGTATTCCATTTTTATCAGCCCCTTTTTTCTAAGATGATAGAAAGTATCATAAAACTTCTTTCGATTATTTCTTTCTAATTTAACAGAGGATTTTTTTATAATCTTTGGCAGTAGATAATAGGCAAAAAATGGCAAAGCCACCAAAGCCACTATACCCCCGCTAATCGCCAGTAGAATATTTTTAGTCGTCTCATCTCCTAATTTTTTTCTCATGTTTCAAATTATAACGCAAAGCATAAAATTTAGCAACTATTTTTTTATGCTATAGCAAGAAAAAATAGTATTTTAAAAAAGATGAGTTATTGGAAAAATCCCCAGTACGGGGATTTTCCATTCACAAAAAGAGAATTGACATATCTTTTAAGATTTCCACAATCCATGGATATTGCAATAAGCGCGGGCAACGATTTTTTCCGCCTTGGTTCCAAACTCCGCTTCCGGCGCGTCGCCCGGCTTCAAGTACTTCCGGCAGGACTTTCCCTCCCCTTCCGGCCAAATTTCAATCCATTCAATATAGTGCTTTTCTTCCATTGGATGGGGAACAGAGCCAATTTTGACTTCTATACCGTTTTCAGTTCTCTCAATTATCGGCACATGCTTTTCTTTTCCTTCCGACTCAATTCCTTTTTCAACTAATAATTCCATCGGCTCTCCGCAGCAAACCAGCGGTCCTCCTCCGACATACAAAACTTCGATAATATTCCCGCAGATGTTGCATTTTTGGATTTCTCCTCTTGTTTTCGCGTTCGCCATAAATTTATTTTTAATAATTACATATTATATTATACACCACTTTGAAGATTATATTGCGCAATTTATTGACATATTGAATATGATATCACATTATACTTAATACATACTTCATAATTCATTATTCATGCCTCATAATTCATACATTCTCATCCGCTACGGGGAAATCGCCCTGAAAGGCGGCAACCGCAGATTTTTTGAAGAAAAACTGATAGCCAATATCAAGGAGAAATTAAATCGGGAACTGCCGGAAAGTTTTGAATTTGTCCGCAGAATTTCCGGACGGATATTGATAAAAATAAAAGGAAATATTCCTAATTCCAAATTCCTAATTCTTAATTCTATATTTGGCATTCACAGCTTATCTTTCGCTTCCGAATCCAGCCAGGATATTAATAAACTAAAGAAGGACTGCTGGAATTTGATGAAAGAAAAATTTTCCGCCAAAGGCGGATCCGCCTCAGGCGGAAAAACTTTCAGAATCACCGCCCAAAGGTCAAATAAAAATTATCCGCTCATTTCGCAGGAAATAAATGAAAAAATAGGAAAGTATATTTTAACTAAACTTAGACATCGGATGTCTAAGTCAAAGGTTTGCGTAAAATTAACCGATCCGGACATTAATTGCCATATCGAAATCATCGAAAAATGCGCATTTATATATTTGGAAAAAATTCCGGGTCCCGGCGGCATGCCGGTTGGCACCGGAGGAAAAGCGCTCGCGCTGCTTTCCGGAGGCATTGATTCGCCCGCCGCCGCTTATTATCTTTTAAAGCGGGGGGTGAGAGTGGATTTTATCCATTTTCATTCTATGCCTTACACTTCCCCGGCATCGGTAGAAAAAGTAAAAAAATTAGCCGGAATATTAAACAAATACCAATCAAATTCAAAAATTTTTCTCATTCCCTTCGCTGATATTCAGAAAGAAATTATGATGAAAGTTCCGGAAAAACTGCGGGTAATATTTTACCGCCGTCTGATGATGAAAATCGCCGAAGAGATTGCCAAAAAAGAAAATTATCTCGCGCTCATCACCGGCGAATCCGTCGGGCAAGTGGCGTCGCAAACATTAGAAAATATGAAGGCCATTGAGGATGCAGTAAAAATACCGGTATTAAGGCCGCTCTGCGGATTTGATAAAGAAGAAATAATAAACAAAGCTAGGGATATAGGAACTTATGCTATTTCCATTCTGCCCCACGACGACTGCTGCGCGAGATTTGTTCCCAAACATCCGGAAATCCGGGCGAAACTTAACGAAGTGAAACAAGCCGAAAAAAATATGGAGGTGAAAAAATTAATTAAAAAATCTTTGGATAAAATGGAAATAATTTCAGCAATATAATTTAAAACTACTAATATTGTCATTGGCGAAAATTAATTCTGAAATAAATCAGGCGATTAGCGGTAATATTATACGCGATAACAATTAACTTATTTAAATATATGATGGGAAATTATTGGGGAAATATGATGGGTTGGGGAGGCGGAGGATGGTTCGGCTTCGGGTGGATTTTTATGGTCGTTTTTTGGGTCCTCATAATCTGGGCTGTCATCGCCCTCATCCGAGGCGGAACAGGCCACGGTTTTATGTGCGGGCATGATCATGATCACGGCGAACATAAAAAAGAAAGTACAGTCATGGATATCCTCAAGGAACGCTACGCCAAGGGAGAAATCGACAAAAAAGAATTTGAAGAAAAGAAAAAAGATCTGGCATAATTGTAAAGTTAGATAGAAAAATCCTTCGCTGTCGCGCGAAGGTTTTTATAATATCCTAAATAACAATATAACAATTTAGCCATTTAATAATTCAATTATTATCTTTTCGCCCGTTTCCTTTCCACTTCGGTAAGATACTGTTTTCGCAGCCGCACGCTTTTGGGCGTCACTTCCAGATATTCGTCCTCCGCCATTACTTCCAGTCCCCGTTCGATGGTAAGTTTCATAGGGGGAATAAGTTGGATAGCGTCATCCGTTCCCGAAGCGCGCATATTAGTAAGCTGTTTTCCTTTGATGGGATTGACCGCCATATCTTCGCCTTTGGAAACATTGCCGATGACCATACCTTCATACACTTCCGTTCCGGGATCGATATACAACACGCCTCGTTCCTGAAGATTATGCAAGGAAAAGCCCAGCGCTTTCCCGGAAATCATGGAGATCATGGAACCCACATCCCGCTTCTGGATTTCTCCGACATAAGGTTTATATCCGACGAACCGGGAACACAAAATTCCTTCGCCCCGGGTGTCCACGATGAATTCACTGCGATATCCCAAAAGTCCGCGCGTCGGAATTTCAAAAATCATCCTTGTTTGATTTCCCGTATTTTTCATATCAATCATCACGCCTTTCCTTTTCCCCATTTTTTCGATCACCGTCCCGGAAAATTCCTTCGGCGCATCCACTGTTGCTTGTTCAAACGGCTCCAGTTTTTTTCCTTCCACCTTTTTAATAATCACCTGCGGCTGGGAGACCTGCATTTCATATCCTTCCCGCCTCATATTTTCCAGAAGAATGGCAATATGCAACTCTCCGCGCCCGTAGACCTTGTAAGAATCAGAAGAAAAATCGATTTTGAGCCCCACATTAACCTCCAATTCTTTTTCCAGCCGTTCTCTCAATTGTTTATTAGTGACGAATTTTCCTTCCCTGCCGGCAAAAGGAGAATTATTAACCAAAAAATTCAAAGATATAGTCGGCTCGTCCACTAAAATTGCCGGCAGCTTTTTTTGCTGGATATCATCGCAAAGAGTTTCTCCGATATCAATATCCGGAAAGCCGGCCACCATTACAATGTCCCCCGCGTACGCTTCCGCCACTTCTTCCCGCTGAATCCCGTTGAAAGTAAAAAGTTTCGTCACTTTTCCGGATTCATTTTTTCCGTCCATCTTTTTGAGAACCAAATTGCTTCCGGCCTTTACTTTTCCTTCATAAATCCTTCCCACTGCCAGCCGTCCCAAAAAATTATCATATCCCAGATTAAACGGCTGGAAGCTGAATGGAATATCAATGTTCGCTTCCGCCGGTTTTACTTTCAATAGCACTGTATCCAGAAGCGGGGAAAGATCCTCGGACTCGTCCGCCAAATGGATTTTGGCCACTCCCTCTCTTCCGGCGGAATAAACCACGGCAAAATCCAACTGCTCGTCTGTCGCGCCCAGATCTAAAAACAATTCAAACACTTGTTCCTGCGCCAGATCGGGATCGGCCGCGGCTTTATCAATTTTATTTATCACTACGATGGGTTTCAGCCCCAGTTCCAAGGATTTTTTCAGCACGAACCTTGTTTGCGGCATCGGCCCTTCCTGCGCGTCCACTATTAAAAGTACGGAGTCAATCGAACGCAAAACGCGCTCCACTTCGGAGCCGAAATCGGCGTGCCCAGGCGTGTCCACGATGTTGATTTTCGTCCCGCGATAAAAAACCGAAGTATTCTTGGAATAAATCGTAATGCCGCGCTCTTTTTCCAGCGCGTTGGAATCCATGGTCGCGTTCTCGTCTTTCACTATTCCGCTCTGCCGCATAATCGCGTCGGTAAGCGTCGTCTTTCCGTGATCCACATGCGCTATAATGGCTATATTTCTAATCTCCATAATTTTATTAAATGATCGATACTTGCCCCGTAGCAAGCTCTGCTTTACTACTGGGGTGGGCAATGATTGCAATGTTTCTGATCTCCATACTTTACTAATTACTAATCAATTACGAATATACTAATCATTAATTATTCGTATATTCGTATAAAATTCGTAAAGATAACAAAAAACTGCCGTCCCCAGCAGAAAAATAAAATCCACTTACCTATTGATTATACGGATTTGCTGCGCTTTGTCAAATAAAATCGCGTAAAAATATTACTTTCCGCACGCATAGAGGCAAGGGTCAATCCAATCCGAAATATTTTCTTTGCTTTGGACATAGCCGAGAATGTTGATCGCAGTTCCTTTGTGGATTCCCAAATGCAAGTGTTTCCGTTCGCCGTTTGTTTCAGAGCTGAAGCCCTTGCCTAAAATTCCAAGAGTGTCTCCGGATTTCAGATTCTCTCCGACTTTTGCGGCAATGCTGGATAATTTCAGATGGCCGTATATAACGGTAATTGGATCGCCATTAATTTCACACGCTTCTGCCGCCAATCCGCCGTAGCCGGTAGCGGTTTTTTTCATTTTTAATTCCCCGGAGCAAATCGCTTTGACTTCCACATCCAAATAAAGTTCTTCCGGAAAAACTTCAAAATCAGCTCCGGTATGGTAGCCGTAAAATCTTTCCGGTGAAACAGGAGAATTTTGCGGAGTGATAAAAATTCCGAAGGGCTTTTTTGTCACCCGCTCGCTTGCGCGATCAAGCGGCGGCTGGAAAGAGAATTTACCCTCAACATCAGGATCCTTTTCAATCTGATTTTTCATTTCCGTATTTACAGAAATATTTTCTGGTATTTTCTGATCTACCTGTACTGCCGGCGCCCCCACCGGACGAATGTTTTTCCAATAATAAAAAACGGCGACGGTTACAATAATGGCTAGAATGGCGAATATTTTTTTTACTATAAATTAAAAACTTTTAAATTTAGGTAATTGACCAGCAAAATTTTCGTCTTTTGCGGAGCATCCCTTAATATTTCTTTGAAGAATTCATCATTTTCCGTATTCTTCCTTCCGGCGAATCCGCCGTGAAGAATAAATTTGGTCATTATATTATTTGATTAATTCTTTAATTCTCTTGAAAACACCCGCATATTCTTTGTCCACGACTGAATCAATAAATTCTCTTTTCTCCTCATTCGTCAAATTCAGAATTTTATCAATCGGCCAAAATTCCAAATTGGATGCCATTCCTTCTTCTAGTATTAAGTCATCCGCACTGCCGTTAAATTCATAAGCATAAACTCTTTTGACTGTGTTATTTTTCATTCCCGTTCTTTCATCATAAGCATTTTTCCGCATCCGGGTAATATAAATTAAATCCTTGGCTTCGGCTTCGATACCAGTTTCCTCCTCTAATTCTTTAACAGCCGTTTTTAGATAATCATCGCCGATTTCCACGTGTCCGCCAACTGAAGCATCTAAAAGGTCTAGATAAGTATCTTTGGTTTTGGCTCTTTTTTGAAATAATATTCCGCCATTCTTATTGTAAATCCAGACGTGAATCTCGCGATGAAGCAACCCATTCTTGTGGATATTCTCTCTTGTATCTTTCCCGATAATATTATCGTTTTCGTCTACAATGTTTAATTCCTGCATAATTTATTTATAATTAAACCAATTTTTTAGCATTTTATATTGCTCCTCGACCATTTTTTTCTCGTCTTTGAAAAATATTTTTTGATTATAATCCTTTTTAACTTTCCGCATATTACCATCAAGTATTTCCACAAAATTTTTGATTGAATATTTGCCTACCCAAAAATAAAATGGCGGAATAAAGTGAGCCATGGCATCGGCCGAGGCCACGATTTTCTGCTCCAAAGTTTCAGGCGGATATTTTCTGCAGCGATGGGTTAAGATTATACTTTTAACCTTTTCTGCTAGTTCCCTGTTAAAACCTTTTTCAATGAGCATTTGATACGCTTTTTTTGAACCAACTTCATCGTGAGGTTCTTCATCACTCAACCTGGCAATATCGTGAAGAATTGCTCCAAGCCAAACTGCTTCCAGATGGGCACCGTATTTTTCGGCCATTTGTTTACTGTATTCAATAACAGGTTTTATGTGAATATCCCAAAAAGTATTAAAAAAATCCTTTGTTTCGGCATCCGAGAAGCTGTGTTTTGCCATCAGGGGATTATAATGAAGATTTTTTATTTCTTCCTCAATTTGCTGTATTTTTCCCATATTTTTCATATCCCCATTATATCTCAACTCCCCGCAAAAAAACAGCCATAACAGCTGATCGAAAAAATGTGTCATTTTCTGACAGCCGCCAAATCATAAAACTTAAATACTCGGAATAAAAAGAGTTTTAACGATTTAATTACGACAATATTTATGCTATAGCAATATTTA
>MFRX01000001.1:58824-89854 GCA_001784725.1 Candidatus Moranbacteria bacterium RIFCSPHIGHO2_02_FULL_40_12b | reverse complement strand
TTTTTTAAGAAATTTATCTACCATCTACCGCGCCGGGCGGATTTGGATATTCTCCGCCGTCACAAGCTGGTGGATGAAATTGAAAACCGGCTTCAGATATTTTTGCAGTATTTTATCAAAAGCCAAATCACCTCCATTTAAATATATTTCTATCATTTTTTTATCATCAAAATCCATATTTTTTACTTTAACATAATACATTTTTAAAAACAAAAAAACGCCATAACGACTGATTACAACGGTTCTTGGTATATGAAAAGTTGTTACAATTACTTCCGATATATTCTCAAGCTATTCATCACCACTGAAACGGAACTGAAGGCCATCGCGCCGGCGGCGATGACGGGAGAAAGAAGTCCGGATATGGCAAGCGGTATGGCGATTATATTATAAATAAAAGCCCAGAATAAATTTTGCCTTATCGCCGAAAAAGTTTGTTTGGAAATCCGAATAGCCTCCGGAACTTTTTCCAGATTATTCTGCATTAAAATTATCTGCCCCGCTTCCTTGGCAATGTCAGTGGCGCTGCCCATCGCGATTCCCAAATCCGCCTGAACAAGCGACGGCGCGTCATTGATGCCGTCGCCCACAAAAACCACCTTCTCTCCGGCGCTTTGCAGTTTTTTAATTTCATCTGATTTTTCCGATGGCAACACTTCCGCCAGAACTTTATCTATTCCCAGTTCTTTAGCCACTGCTTCGGCCGTTTTTTTATTATCTCCCGTAATCATCGCGATTTTCATCCCGGATTTTTTGAGATCGCCAATGACTTTTTTCGTCTCTTCCCGGATTTCGTCAGCCACAATCAGCACGCCGATAACTTTTTTATTATGAACGACAAACAATCTTGTTCCGATTCCCAACCCTTCATCCCCTAGAATTTTTTCCGCCCAGGATGTTTCTAGGTTATTTTCTTCCAAAAGTTTTTTATTTCCCAGAAGGATCTCAACTCCGTGGGTTTCGCAAACGGCGGATACACCCCGGCCTTTCAGTTCCTTAAAATTAATAAATTCCGCCAACTCTATATTTTTTCCTTGAGCATATTGAAATACCGCTTTGGATATGGGATGTTCGGAGTTTTTGGCAACACTTGCCGCGATTTTCAAAATTTTTTCTTCTTTCTCTTTGTCATTCTGAGTGGAGCGAAGCGGAACCGAAGAATCTTGAGATCCCTCAACTTCGCTCGGGATGACGGAATCGTTTACAACGATTCTCGTCACATTCGGCTCGCCTTTGGTAAGCGTTCCGGTTTTGTCAAAAACCGCCATAGTAATTTCTTTGGTCCGCTCAAAACTTTCCCCGGATTTGAAAAGGACTCCGCGCTTGGCGCCTTTTCCGGTTCCGACCATAATCGCGGTCGGAGTAGCGAGACCCAAGGCGCAGGGACAGGCGATGACTAAAACGGAAACCGCGTTGATCAGCGCCAAAGTAAAATCATTTTTAACAAAATACCAGCCCAAGAAAGTGACCAGTGCGATACTAATCACGACCGGCACAAAAATTCCGGAAATTTTATCCGCCAGTTTCTGAATCGGCGCTTTGGAATTTTGCGCTTCTTCTACGGTTTTTATTATCTGCGCCAGCACGGTCCCTTCGCCGGTTTGCGTCACTTTTATTTTCAAAACTCCGTCCTGATTGATTGTCGCGCCAAAAACTTTGGAACCGATTTTTTTCTCCACCGGCATTGACTCGCCCGTGAGCATTGACTCATCCACGCTGGATTCTCCTTCAACCACTTCACCATCCAAGGGAATTTTTTCACTCGGCCGGACGACTAAAATATCGCCGATTTTAATCTCATCTATGTTTATTTCCCTTTCTTTATTATCAATCAGCACCCGCGCTTTTTTCGCGCCCAATTCCATCAGTTTCCGCATGGCTTCTCCGGCTTGTCCCATACTCTTGGCTTCAAAAAATTTTCCGAGAAGTATCAGAGTGATAATAACGGCCGCCGCCTCAAAGTAACCCTGTTTTCCATTGAATATGGCCCATAAGCTATACATGTAAGCCGCCAATGTTCCCATGGAAACCAGGGTATCCATATTGGCCTGGATTTTTTTCGCTTGCCTGAAAGCCATACGATGAAACCGCCAGCCGAAATAGAAAACGACTACGGTCGCCAAAGTGGCGTCCAAAATCATTTTCAAATCAAATTTTTCGATTTCTGTTTCCGTTTCCCATTTAAAAAACATCCCGACCACTAAAGGCAAGCTCAAAACCGCCGAGCCGAGAAATTGTTTCCAGCTTTTTTTGGCATCATCACTGGTAGCATGTTCATGGGTATATTCATGGGTATATTCACCACCCTCTCCCTGCCCTCTCCCTGCCAGGGAGAGGGGGCTGGGGGGTGAGGGTGAATTTTCCGCAACATCATACCCGTTGTCCCGTATCACTTTCTTCACATCTTCTTCCGTAAGAATATCGCTGTCGTATTCAACAACCGCTTTTTTCGTCGCGATATTAACACTGGCATTCAATATGCCCCTGGTTTTTTTGAGCGCCTTTTCATTGCTCGCCGCGCAGCTGGCGCAAGTCATGCCGGTGACTTTTAGGATGATTTTTTTGTTCATATTTTTTTAATTAGAAAGATCTTTTTTCTTTTCCTCATACTCTTGTTTGTTGATTTCTCCTTTGGCATATCTTTCTTTTAAAATATCTAGCGCTGAATTATTTTTCTTTTCATCATCTTGTTTATGTTCCCCATGTCCACCCATACCACAACAACCATGCCCTCCGAACCCTCCGTGACGGACCAATGAAATAATTCCCCAAATTATCAGACCCCAGAATATGACCATAAAGATCCAGCCAAAACCAAATCCCGCGCCATATCCCCAATTACCATACATCATATATTTGTTTAATTGTGAATTTCAAAGTTTAATTAAATTTGAAATTCAAAATTTTTTAATTAATAATTAACAAATTAAATTTTTATTCCACAATAAACTTGCCACGTACCATCCCCATCCAGCAGGAAAAATAAATCGTCCCGGCTTTGTCAGGAGCGTTGAATCGGATGACATTCTCCCCATAGCCAATATTCTTGGCAATATTGAGCGAGGGAATGATGATCCGATTGGTACAGCCGGAAACTTGATCCCCTTTAATAATAAACTTCACCGGAATTCCTTTTTTGATTTTGATTACCGCCGGTTCATAACCATTATAGGTGAGTTTTGTCTCCACGACTTGTTCTTCTTTCGCGTTATTCTTAATATTGTTCGTTGCTTGTTGTTCGTTGCTTGTTGTTCGTTGTTTGTCAGTTGAAATGACATCCGTCTTCACCCCTTTAAGCGCCAATCCCGACTGGAAAGTGTAAATAGCGAAAATTAAAACTATGACTCCGGCTACTTTCTGGAAAACGGCCATTTTTTGTCCTTTGGTCCATGAAGTGGTCACTCCCAGAATCAATAGCGCCGGCATTGTGCCCAGGGAGAAAATAAGGAGCGTCATTCCTCCCGCCCAAAAACTTCCGGAAGTCAAAGCGAAAATCTGCATGCTCTGGGTAAATCCGCAGGGTAGAAAAAAACTTAAGCCGCCCAGAAGAAATGGCGCCGCCTTATGCTCGGATTCCTTGAGTTTGCTCCATTTGCTGGTTAGTTTTCCCGGCATCCGGATTCCAAGATTGGACATAGAAGGAGCTAACCCCAAAATATTAAGCCCCAGCCAACCCATAACCACCGCGATTGTAATGGTAAAAACTGAAACAAAGTTCCCGCTAATGCTGATTTTCCCTCCGAGTGTTCCTAACACTCCGCCGAGCGCGAAAAATGTCGCCAGCCGCCCGATATGAAAAAACAAATTCGGCTTTACCGCGCTTTCGAAAAATCCGCCGCCATTGCTTTTGTATTTTTCCCCAAAAGCGATTACGACTGATCCAACTACCGCGAGGCACGTTGAAATTGAAGCCACTAGTCCCACCAGAAAAGCGATGCCCAGAGTTACTTCTTCACTTTTGAGATCGATTTTATCCAAAAATCCGAAATTTTTGAAAATTTTATAAACAAACAGCAGCGCTGCTACAATAAGAACCGCGTTCACCCAATCCATCCAACTGTTTTGAGACATCCGATGTCTCAAATTAGAATTTTTAAGCTCTTCTCTTGATTCAAACGCGTCATAGCCGAATTTTTTCGCGGTTTTTTTTATTTCCGAAAAATCCGGTTCATCTCCTTTATAAAAAATTTCCGCCGAATTGTTTTTCCGGTCCACCCTTGCCTCTATCACTCCTTTTATAGCGTCGAATTCTTCTTTGAGCAGTTTTTCACAGCTCGGGCAGTGCATACCCTTGATGTATATAGTTTTCTTTTGCATTAAAACACTGTCATTCCGAGCGTAGTCGGGGAATCTAGTTAGATCTTTCGGCTTCGCTACACTTCGCTCAAGATGACATGATATAAAATTTATTTGCTTAATTTATTAATAGTCAGTATCTCCTCTATCATTTCTTTTTTTCTTTTTTCGTTCGTCCCCTTCATCACATTGGTGAAACAGCTGTTGATGTGGCGCTCAAGAAGTTTTTGATTGGCCGATTTCAGAAGGCCGACCACCGCCAAATTCTGCTGTAGAATATCAATGCAATATTCTTTGTCTTCCACCATTTTTAAAACTTTTTCCAAATGGCTTTTGGCTTTTTTGAACCCAACTAAAATTTCCTTATCTCGTTCCATAGTTTTATGAAAAATTAATTTTAAACTTTTACCTTTGCATTTTGCATTCATCCATCCTTTCGCGAAAGGATGGATGCTACCTCCCCCCTAGGTATTAGTATATACTACCCCGTAAAGATGTCAAATATTCCATGGCGGCAAAAGAAAACACCAGTTTTTGACTGGTATTTTCCCTAAGCGCCTAACCTTGTCATAAAAAAATCTGCAATAATTTCTTATTTTATTCGCCTTTGGCTTTTTTGATTATTATCTCCCTGATCTTGAAAACGCTTTTTCCGGAAACCCGCATTTTCGGCTTCTTTTTCTCTCTTTTTTCGGCTCTGGTAATTTTTTTCCTCATATATCCCAATGCCTACCTATAATTATCAAAATTCTTTCCCAGACAATAGATCAAATCCTGATTTTTGTCTGCCACTTTATACCGGATGGGAAACGGATATTTTATCCCCAAATTTCCTTCTGGTGATTTATTGATAATATAGTTTTTTTTGCTAAGTTCAATTCCCAGGCAAAATTTGTTTTCCGGAACAATGCCCACCGCGCCCTCAATAAAAACATTGAGTACTGAAAGATAAAGAATAATAAATAATATGGCAGCCAGAATTTTTTTCATTTCAATGACTTTATACTGCAATCCTACCACTAAAAATTCACAAAATCAAAAGAGCCAGCTTAATAAAAACTGGCTCCCCTTAGAATCTCATTATCTCTTTATTAAAGATTATTTTTCCTCCTTTTATTTTTTTCCCACAATATCCGCCAGGATATTTGTTTCCACACCCAAACTGCCAAAGAATTCCGATGCGCTGATAAGCGCTTTTTCTGCTTTTTTTGTTTCGCCCTTTTTGAGATGTTCTTTGTATTCCTGTAACTTTTCTATTGCCTTTCTCAAAAACTTCTTGATATCCCCTTCTTCCATCGCAATTATATCTTTCGTTTCTATCATTGCCATTTCATTCCTCCTTGTTTTTAATAAGAATTAATAATTTATAATTTTTCCGTTTTATATTTTTAAGATGCTCCATCCATATTAGCACAAAAGCAGGAGGTGTCAACCCCGTTAGAAATTCGCGCGGCACATGAAACCCGATTATGGCAAGTCGGAAGGTATGTTTCTAACGGGGTCAAAATCCATTCTCATAAAATAAAACAGCCAAAAATTTGGCTTTTATCTACCATTCATTTATTGCTGTTTATTTGACGGGTAGGAAATTTATTCTTCCTGCTTTTTCATGCCCGGAATGTTTAGAAGGGCATAGACCGCCGACAGTCCTACTAGAGCATAAACAATTCTTGAGATTATAGTCATATCCCCGAAGATGGTTTTTATGAGATCAAAATTAAAAAAGCCCACCAAACCCCAGTTTAAACCGCCGATTATTATAAGAATCATGGTTATCCATTCCAAAGCGTTCATTTTTTTCATATTCCACACCTCCCTTCCAAAATTTATTCCCCTAGTCCTTACTACAATAATCAGTCATTTTTATTCTTTCCTGATTCAGCTATGAATGTACAAACAAAGAATTCCCTGTTTTTTTTCATGCTTCCATTTGGGAAAAGAAAAAACGCTGGCAACCACTTTCGCTCCTGATTTCAGCTCTCTTCGCAGTTTCTTTTCCAGCCGGCCCATAATATGGCCGAATCCATAAATGACGGATATATCAAAAGACGACAAATCCGCGCCCCAGAAACTTTTCCAGTGCATTACCGCTTTTCCTTCCAGATTTTCTTTTGATATTTTTCTCCGCGCCGCCAAAACAAGAAAAGGGTTTATTTCAAAACCGTGCGCTTCAATCCCGCGCCTGGCAAAAGCGATTATGATTCTCCCGTCTCCCGCTCCCAGATCCGCCACTTTCTGTCCTTCCTGCGCGTTAGAAAATTCCACGATATTTTTAACGGTCTTATTCTTACTTGGGACAAAGGGCGCGCCGAAAAATAAAGTCGCGATGAAAAATATCGCCACTATGGAGA
Source organism: Candidatus Moranbacteria bacterium RIFCSPHIGHO2_02_FULL_40_12b (assembly GCA_001784725.1). Classification (GTDB taxonomy): domain Bacteria; phylum Patescibacteriota; class Minisyncoccia; order Moranbacterales; family 2-12-FULL-40-10; genus 2-12-FULL-40-10. The sequence goes on along the minus strand of MFRX01000001.1, from coordinate 83,207 downwards.
TTATTAAATATAAAATAAAAATAATTAAAGCGACAAACATATTATTTTAAAATATCTGAATTGGTCGCAATTACTGAACGAAGCTCGAACCTTTTTCGAGCGAAAATCCGGACTGCGAATTCTGAAATCCAATCGCTCTGGCGTGGCGGAATTTCCCCCACACCCCCCTTCCGCCTCGCCCTCGCTCGCCTGCCCGTCCGAAGCCGAGAGGCGAAGGCGGGGACTGCCCTTTTTTTTCAGCAGATTTGGAGAGCGTGCCAATATCATTGGCGCACCGCCTTAATTTGTAATATACAATTAAGACAAGGGACTTTCTTCGTCTGGTGCCTTTAATACTAATATTTCTGCTTCTGCAACAGGAAGATCTTGAACCTTGTTTAACTTCTTTTCAATCGTTCTAGTCTTAGTAACTGCATCTTCAATGGTATTTCCTGCTTCCTGTATTTTTTTATGAGTCTTTTCCAATAAATCACCAAACTTACCAAACTCATTCTTAATTGTAGATAATACTGTCCAAACTTCGCCAGATCTTTTTTGGATATTCAACGTTCTAAAGCCGACTTGTAAGCTGTTTAATATAACCTGGATAGTTGTTGGTCCAGTAATAATAACCTTGTAATCTTTCCTTAATAATTCATATAATCCAGGTCTTCTTAATATTTCAGCGTATAGACTTTCTGTCGGAACAAATAAAATCCCAAAATCTGTAGTATTCGGTATGTCAATATATTTATCACGAATATCTTTCGCTTCCGCTTTAATCCTATTTTCTAGTGACTTACCAAACTCCTCTACCGAGATTATATCACCCCGATCCTGTGCTTCGATAAGTTTTTGATAATCCTCAAGTGGAAATTTTGCATCTATGGGCAACCAGATATGTTTGCCATCTTCATTCCCTGGAAGTTTAATTGCATACTCAACATTTTCCTTGCTAGTTTTCTTAGTTTTTACATTCTTTTCATACTGATCTGGTGTGAATATCTCCTCTATGAGATTACCAAGTTGCGCCTCACCCCAAGTACCTCTAGTTTTTACATTACTTAGAACTTTCTTTAAATCACCGACACCACTAGCTAATACTTGCATTTCACCAAGACCCTTGTGGACAAGATCAAGGCGATCGCTGACAAGTTTAAATGATTCTCCGAATCTTTTTTCTAGCGTGGCGTGTAATTTTTCATCAACAGTTACACGCATAGCCTCAAGTTTTTCACTGTTGTCTTTTTGCAAAGATTCTAATTTTTTCTCTACTACCTCTCTAACCTTTTCCATTTTAACATCATTCTTATCAATCAATTCGGTAAGTTTTATTGAAAAACCTTCGAAGTTTTTGTTTTGAGTACTTGCAAATTCAGACATTCTTTTGTCAAAAGAATCACCGAAACCTTTAAAAAGACTTGAAAGCTCTTCCCGTAATCTTTTTTCTGAATCTGCCGCCTCCTTTCTACTCAAAGACATTTCCTCTTTTAATCCTCTTTCATTTTTATCAAAAAACTCTTCAACTGCCTTAATTATTTGATCGGTATTATCTGATTTTTTATTCTTGAAAAAGAGAAAAATCAAAAAAATAATTCCTATAATATTTGTTAGTAAAATTATTGTAGTCATAATTTTTTTACTTCACTATATAAATTTTTCAAATGCTCATCCGACATATCTAAAATCGGCTCATACATAAATGAATTAAAGTGAATATTCTCTGGGGTCATAAGGTTTACCTGCTCTAGTGCCTTAATATTCTCCTGTTCAGAACTTGTACCACCAAATTCAATTTTAAACCTCTCAAAAAGCTTTCTTGTTTGATTTCCGACGACTTCGCTTTTGTCAGTAGTCTTATTCAAAATAAATTTTTCTGCTTTTAGTCTGGTGGCGATAGAAAGAAGAACCTTATTTTCTAAATTTATACTTTCGGTCGCCGTCAAACAAGTATCAGCTAGATCAAAAATAAAATCGATAACCTTTTTATGTCCGTCTGCTAAGGTTAGCGATAAATTAGGAAAGACCTTGTTGTAAATATTTTGTAAATCACTTTTTAAAATAGAATCAGAATCTGACTTAATGTGTAGCAGGGACGTTAATTTCAAAAAATCAACATCTTTTGTATCTTTTGTGTACTCAATAAGATTTCTTACAAACGGAATTGACGCTATCAGTTTTTTATCATCATCTAAATGAACCATCCAGTATTTGAATGGATTTCTTATATAATCTGCTTTTGCTATTTTTACTTCTTCAGCCGTCTTTTCAACCATTAAACAATTATCGTATGGAACAAACCTGCTTTGAACAGTCCTAAAAAAGTCAAAATTATGAGTCAGAATTATCTGCCGAAAATTTGTGTCTTCCGAAATATCTTTCAAATATTCAATAATTGCGTATTTGTTTTTATAGTCGAAGGAATCTACTATATCATCAACAATAAATAGAGTCTCTTGATTTTCATCCTTTCTTGCTTGGACTTCAAAAATTATGTTCAAAATGTACAAAGCGCGTTTTTCTCCACTACTCAATGCTTGGAGTAAATTTGCTTTCTCTACGGAAACTTCGCCGTTTGGATCTTTAAATACAAAAGCAATACTAGGAACATCTCGTTTCAAAATAACGTCACCCTGATTTCTCATAGTAAGTATAAATGGAACAGAAAATCTTTTATTAAAGATCTCTATCACGCTTTTCCAGTGCGTTGCCTCTGTTTTAGCTTGTTCAATTATCTTATCTAACTCTCCTTTTCCCAAGTGATACTCTTTCAAAAAATTCGTGTATAGATCTTTCTGACTTTTAAAATAAGATACCCACAATTTTTGCCTGAAGCTATCAAGGTTTTTTAATTCCGGTAAGATTTTTAGGTTGTTTAACAAATAATCCCTAAAGTCGCGCAGCTCTTTGTTAGCTTTTAGTTTATTGTCCAAATCTTCAAAGGCTTTCGCCAAATCTGGGTTATTTAGAATAGCTTTTTTTTCTTCATCAATGACTTTTTCAAGTTCTTCTTTGGTGTGAATTTCGTTCTTACTTTCTTTTGTATTTTTGGGGTTTAAAAAAACCGAGTGTTTCGCTTCAAAGAAGCCGTTATCCATTAAACTTTTAGCGATAACCGCCGCATTATTGTGATTAAAAACGCCTTTTTTAAAATAATTTGAACCCTCAATCAATTCATCGTATTTTTTAATATACTGTTCAATTTTTTCTTTAAAATCCTTGGTCCTTAGAAAATTTAAAACCTTTTCATTGAAGATTTCCTTATAAGAAATATCAGAATACGCGGGCTCTGAAGTATCCGTAACTTCTTTTTCCACTCTCCCTAGAGAATCAAATAGTCTATTATCCTCACTTGTAAAAGTTCTAGAAATTTCTTCCTCGGTATCATCTCGAAGTCCTGATAGAATTCTTAATTCTTTCAATAGCCTATCTTTTTCCTCATCAATTTTTAAATGAATTTCGTCATATCTACCCTTTAATTCCTTATTAACTAAAAGGGTGGACATTTTTTCTGAATTGAAATTCTCGTTATAGGGTTCAACAACAAAGATCTCCTCTTTAGTCACATCACTCCCGTCTTCTTTCTTAATTTCGCGAATTGTTTCTCTTTCAGGGAAAATCAGATCTTTAGAATTTAATCCTAGGCTCAAGTCTTTAAATGTCTTTGCAAATGAAGTTTTCATAACCCCGTTAGGAGCATAGATTGCGTATGTGCCATTACTCAAAAAATCAAAGTCTTTTTCTAACTTCTTGATACCGTAACAATTTTTTAAGTTTATTTTTAATTGATTCATAAAATATCCATACAATTCTATTCTTTAACGATAAAGATAGCATCAGAAATAGTGTTGTATTTTTTGCCATCTATCCAATCAAACTCTATCTCAAGTTTCGATATGTCTTTTGCGCTAAATTTATTAAGATAAAAGTTGACTTCATCACCCAATAATTCAATATTTCTTTTCATTTTCCAGCTTTCCTCCATGCTTTCCTTATCAATTAAAACCAAGAAGAGCCGATTGGCAGCATCAAACCGACGCTCGCCTTGTTCCTCGTAAAGCCACTTAATAAGAGATTTTTTGTCTTTAATCGTATCTTGAACTATTTGCCATCGTGTGATTTTAAATTCCTTAATAAATTTTTTAGACTCTGCATCCGTTCTTTCGGAAATACGAGTTAGTAATTCAGACATTATCGTTTTTTCTTTTTGAGTTCTGTCGTATTGAATTTCTTTACTCTTTGCAAATCGTTTTAGGAGTTGAATCTCCGTTGGTATGCCAAGTGTCTTTCTTTTTGCTAACATATAACCCTCCGGGAAGTAAGTAACTTTTAAATCAAACGGCACATTTGAAACAAAGAAGTCAACCTTTTTAATTAGGCCAACAGTTGGAATAACTTTTTTGTTATCTTTGAAAATATCTTCAATCAAAATTGAAGTCCAGTGATTAAACCATGAAGACTGGACGTATCCTCGCATACTCGCGTGTATTTCATTTTCAATTTTCTTATTTAGAAGATCAAAGTCCTTTATTTTTTTAATATAATTATCTACAATACTTTTTTCAAGATTGTTTTGATAAATTCCTCCCCAGTCAAGGACTTTCATCTTGTATAATTCTGAAACAAGTTTTGTTTCATTTGCTTTTCGCTCTACTCGTTCGACTGAATATGTTTGTGCAATAAATTTATCGACAACCTTTTCATCCACCTTAGATTTGTAGATATGCTCAAAAAGTGCAGAGCTTTTTATATTTGCACAATCAATATTTGCGATACTGCAAAATTTAACCATCAATTCTTTTCTCGAAATTGATCGAAGTTTCAGCCAATACACACTACCTTCTTCCTTAAGAAGGATATCAAACTTATTATCTTGATAAAGTTCCTTAAAATGATGAAAATTATTTTTTGTAGTCATAGTTAATTTTTATTAGTTATAACAATAAAATAAATATTCTCTCGTACCTTTTTTTGAACCTTTTCCTCCATAATGATTTTGATATTCATGCTCAAACACTTTTACTTTTTTATACTTTTCTATTAACTTTATCATTATATCTTTATTCGGATAGCTTTGGCTATTATATGAAATTAACCAATAAGGAATATGTTTACTGTTTTCAAATAGTTTTTTGAATGACCTCTCAATTTCTGTTTTTTGAACAAAACCACTTTCTTTTTTGGGAAAATATGATTTTGTTCCGTTTACAAATTCTTTATCCTTCCAATATTCAACGAATGTCTCTAAAAAATGATAGAAAGCCTGATAATCAGGATGGCAACCGCAATATGGGGGGTCAAAATACGCAAGATCGACATTTTTCAGTTTTTTAACTAGAAAAATGGTATCTTCGCAATAAGCAATATTTTTTTTATCGTTATCAAAAATCGCTTCGTTGTAATCGTTTACCAAATCTAAAAATAGCTGTTTTATGGACTTGGCTATTGATGGATTTCTTTTGATTCTATTTTCATCTTTACTATACCTTAATGCGCTTGTGTGAGCGAAATGACCAAGTAATATTTTTCGTGTTAAAGCCCTATTCATTACAGAGAATGCCAAAGATTTTTTATATTCATTATCCAAAAGATCAATATTAGCTCGAAAATTATCTAAAAATTTAGCCTGATCTTTTTCAAAAAAAACATTAGTAAAAATATCTTCAATTAGCGAACCTGCTTTTGTGTTTTTTTTAAATAAAAGTGCAATATCTTCTTCGGTTAGTGTGACATTTTTATTTTCAATGACAGCCTTCGCTATATGATAATTAAATTTTAAAAAATCATTACTGATAATTTTTTTACCTTTGGACTTAAAATAATAACCAACCACTGAAGTACCGCTAAAAGCATCGAATATAGTTTCAATGTTTTGTGGTGAATTTTCGTAAATCCACTTAACAAGCCTCTCCTTGCTACCCAAATACTGAGTTTTAGGAAGCCTGTGAGCTTTCATTTTTTCTCCAAATAAACTTGTTTGGGATTTTATTATCATAATTACCTTATTAAATCATCAACACCAAGAGCTTTGGCGATTTTGGTTAATGCTTCACTTTTTCCAGTCGCGGATAACAATTCCGCCGCGTATTTTTTTCACCACGAGTTTCTGCCGTTCGCGCCAGCCGAGCTCTTTGACTATTTCCACCGGTAAAATCACGCAGTAGCTTCTGCCTTTTGAAACTTTAGTCAGAGATCGGATATTATTATCTTGCATTTTGCGCCTCGGCATTGATGCGATGTTTTAAAAAAATTATGTCAAGTTTTCTCTGCCTCCAGTATAACACAAAAATACCGTAATAAATACCGGTATTCACTGAAAAAATGAATGTTTGACCTGGTCGCAATTGCTGAACGAAGCTCGAACCTATTTTGAACAAAATCCCGACTGATTGCTCCCGCCGTTGGCGGGACGGCAGAAACTGAACGCTCGGGCGGGCAAAAAGGAAGGGGGTTGGGGGGAAGTCATGCCAGAGGCAGATCCGCCTTGGGCGGAGAATTTTTGCCCGCCCTCGCTTTCCGATTCCGATTTTTCCGCCGCCGCCGAATTTCGTGCCAACGAAGTTGGCGCGCCGCCTAATCTTTAACTCGGTTCATTTCTAATTTTAATCTGTTTTGACTCAAAAATAAAACTTCATCTTCTTTTCTTTTTCCTATCGCCTGCCAAGGTTGCGTTATGTTTCCTTTTCTTCCTGTATAAAATACCAGGGAACAATCCAATCGCGGTTCTGTTTCGTCTATATTTTTTATATACCTCTTGTAAAAAGGAATATATTTTATAAAAAATGACCTTATGCAGTCGTCAAAATCTCTAAAAATTTTTGCTTCTTCTTCCGCCACTCTGTAAATAATATAATCTTTCGCGGCTTCTTTGCTCTTTTCTAATATTTTTTCTTCGGATTCTAAATCACTTCCAAAAACATTTTTTCTTGCATTTAAAGCCAACTTTTCAAATTCAGGCTGATTATAAATATCTTTTTCGATATTTTTTCTAGCTTCTGATAAATGTTTTTGGAAATCAACCGAATATTTTTCATATAGCATTGATAAGGGAATTACTGAAAACAACCCATTATATTTTTCTGCAATTTCGGTTAATGTCTGAACATATTTCCCCGTTTTTTCTTTCGGAATTTTATTTACATTTTGAACTCTTCCATCACCAGGAGAAACAAAAATTTTCAGACCCGGACTATAAATTTTTGCTACTTCATTGCTAATTCTTTGTAAATTTTCTAATGTTGCTTCTTCGCATAATTCAGCATTGTCTGTAGGTAAATTTGGATTTTTACAACCGCCCCAAAATTGAAAAAGCTTTATAGGCAAATTTTTAGAAATTTTTCTTTCAATTTTCTCTAAAACTAACTTTTTTATATCTTCTGGTGGCAATGCTCCAGCTCTGAATTTTTTGTTTGTTAGAATTTTATAAATTTTTTCGGCCAATTCACTATTCTCTTTTTCTAAAAAATTTCGGCTATGTTTGTCCTTACTTCTTAGTTTAATAAATTTTTCTGAAGTGATTAAATCATGCAAACTTTTGTTTCTGATATTTCCTACTTCATCAGTAATATTCGCATCAGTGTGGTAAACATTTCCGAAAATATCTATTTGAGCCACAAATTTATATCGCCTTCGGTCGGCTCCGACGATCGGAGAATCGGGAATCCATTCATATCCGAATTGTTTTTTATCAATTTCCGATAACTTTTTGTACAAAATTTCTATTTTTTCTTTTGGTAATTTCATTTCTTCCTTTGCCCGTCCGGTAATAGTAACAATTTCAATCCAAGGAATAATTCCATTTTCTCTGCAAAAAATAAACAGTTCGGGTATTTCTTGATAATTTTCTTCACAAATAATGCAATTTAAAGCCATCCTTTTATCTTTTGCGAATCCCACATCGACCAGCATTTTTGTTTTTTCTATAAAAACTTTTTGCGCTCCTTTTAGCCCGACTAATTTGTCGTTTATTTCAGGATTAAAAGAATTAAGCTTCACCATTAAGTTTACATCCTTTTCGTTCAGCCACCTTACTAATTCTTTACTCAAAAGCAAACCATTCGTAAATAAAACCACTCTTAGATTTAGGCTCTTAATAAATTCAATCAGTTCTTTCAGATTTTTATATAATAGAGGTTCTCCGCTTCCAGTTATGCTCACGACTTTTATTCCTAAATCTCTTGCTTGCTTTATGTTGTTTTTTATTTCATCTAAAGATAATTTTGTTTTATTGCCTTCATTTTTATCACCGACAAAAGGAGCATTGCTTAAGCAATAAACACATTTAAGATTACATTCTTCAACTACATGTATCCTTAATTCCAATAAAAAATTACTATTGCTAAAATCTTCTTCGGAAAAATCAATTGCTTTCAGAAATGGCGGTTTCATAGTTTAATCAGTTCGTCCAGAGATATACTTAAATCCTTAGCAATTTTTGCCATAACAAAAACTGACGGTTTTTTGATTACTCCAGTTTCAATTTTAGTTAATGTTGTATAGGGAATATCGGCTTTCCTTGCGAATTCATCTTGTGAAAGCTCCATTTTTTTCCGCAGAGATTTTATCTTTTTCCCCAACTTATTATCTTGATTACTTTCCATAATTTGATAACATTAAATTGTTCTGCTATAATTCTATACAGTTATATGCTAACAAATTTTAATACTTTAAGCAAGCGAATTTCAGGGAGTTCCTTATCGTTGCCCGCGTATGGGCGGGTGGGACAAGGGCAACACCTTTTCTTTTGGCGGCGCATTTCGCTTTGCGAAGCGAGACCCGCTCCCGCATCGCCATGCGGGATAAACTCCGGCGGGGCGAGCGAGCAACCAGTCGCCTCTGAATTTTTAAAATGTCTAACCTGGTCGGGGTGCAGGGAATTGAACCCTGTCTAAATGCTCCCAAAGCACTCGTACTACCGGTATACGACACCCCGTTTATTGAAAATATTTTTTAATTCATTATATCCTTTGTGTGTTTTTAAGAATTTCTCTCTTGCTCGAGCTTCTTTTTCTGTTCCATATTCTTCGCTGTAAATCAATTCAAGCGGCCGTCTTCCCTTTGTTGAAGCAACAAGCTCACTATTATGTGCTTTCAATCTTCTACTTATATCATTTGTACTGCCAATATACCTCTTCCCGTCCTTTAGGCTTAATAATACATAAACTATCCACATATACATATCTTGAAGTAATGTGTACTACCGGCCTGCCGCTTCGCGGCTGCAGCCGCAGGCGGTATACGACACCCCGTATTATTTTTTTCCATTGCGTTCACCCTGTTGCAATGGCATAGCTCTGCCCTGTTTATTGCTACTTAAAATCATAACTTTAAATTTTCCGCTGGTCAATTTTTTGAATTTCTAAAAACAACAAAATCCCCGCGTTTTAAAAAGGGGATTCTGTTTATATATTTTGAAGGTTTAAAATAATTTTATTTAACCGCTTCTTTAAGCGTTTTTCCGGCAGTGAATTTGGGAACGTTCATCGCCGGGATTTGAATCCTTTCTTTTGTCTGGGGATTGATGCCTGCGCGCGCCGCTCTCTTGGAAACCCGGAAAGTTCCAAAGCCGGTAATTGTCACTTTATTCCCGCCTCTGATTTCTTCCGTGATTTTTTCCGCAAGATTATCAATGACACTTTCCACGTCCTTCTTGGAAAGTTCCAATTTTGTCGCGATGTAATCCACTAATGAATCTTTATTAATATTTGCCATAATACACCTGCCTCTCTAGAAAATGTTTACTAATTACGAATTGGATACGAATATACTAATATTTATGGCAATATATTCAATAATAGCCAATTTAGTATCATTAGTATATTAGTATTTGATTAGTAATTCGTAAAGGTTATCTCGCGAATTCCACTGCCCTTACTTCCCTTAAAACATTAACCTTAATCTCTCCCGGATATTTCAGTTCTTGTTCAATTTTGTCGGCAATCTGGCGGGCGAGCTTCAGCGCTCCTAAATCATCAATTTTTTCGGGCTTCACGAATACCCTGATTTCCCTTCCTGCTTGAATGGCATATGATTTTTCCACCTCGGGAAATGAGTTCGCTGCCGCTTCAAGCTCTTCCAGCCGTTTGAGATAATTTTCCAGAGTGTCTTTTCTGGCTCCCGGCCGGCTGGCAGAAATCGCGTCAGCCGCGGCGACAAGAAACGATTCTTTTGATTCAAAAGGATATTCTTCGTGATGCGGTTTGATAGCGTCTATCACCTCTTTCGCTATTCCGAATTTATCCAGAATTCTGACTCCGATTTCAACATGGCTTCCCTGAATCTCGTGATCGACTGCTTTTCCGATATCATGCAGGAGTCCCGCTTTCTTCGCCACGTTTACGTCAGCTCCCAGTTCCGCGGCTAGCGCCCCCGCCAGGTGAGCTACTTCCAAAGAATGGAGGAGCACATTCTGCCCGTAGCTTGTCCGGTATCTTAAACGCCCCAGTATATAAATTAATTTGGGGTCAAGGCCCACTATCCCCACATCATAAGTCGCCGCCTCGCCGGCTTCCTTTATTTTATTTTCAATTTCCTTTTTGGCGAATTCAACCGCTTCCTCTATTCTTCCCGGATGTATTCTTCCGTCGCTTATCAATTTTTCCAATGAAATTTTGGCAATTTCGCGGCGTACCGGATCAAATCCGGAAATAACCACCGCTTCCGGAGTATCGTCAACTATTATTTCCACTCCGGTCAGTTTCTCCAGTGTTTTAATATTTCGCCCTTCCCGCCCGATTATTCTTCCTTTCACTTCATCCGAAGGAATGGAAATGGTGGAGGTAGTGACTTCGCTGGCGTGCGACCCCGCGTATTTCTGGATGACCTGAGTCATTAAATCCAGTGATCTTTTTTCCAGCTCCTCTTTGCCTTCCTTTTCCAGTTTTGCGATTCTTTGAGCGATAATTTCCCTGTTTTCCTCCTCGGTAAGCTGAAGGAGTATTTTCTTTGCTTGGTCCTTTGAAAGTCCGGCGATTTTTTCCAGCCGGTTTAATTCCTTTTTTCTCGTTTCTTCCGCTTCTTTGCGGATATTTCTTATTTCTTCCGCTTTCTGTTCCAGAATTTTTCTTCCTCTCTCCAGATCATTCAGCCGTTTGTCAAGCATCTCCTCTCTTTTTTCCAAACGCTCTTCCATGCGAATCAGCTGATTTTCCCTCTCTTTTTCTTTAGTTCTGGCTTCTTCTATTATAGCCACCGCTTTTTTCTCCGCTTCTAATTTTGTCTCTTCAGATTTTTTTTCGGCCTCCTCCATCATTTTGGCAATTTTCCCTTCCGCCGTGCCGAGTTGCTTTTTAGCGATTGTTTGCCTGGCAAAGTAGCCGAGAAGGGAACCAGCCGCCAAGGATAAAAACAAAAAAGCCAGATAAGTTAAACTTACTTCCATATATTTTTGAACTATTCAGTTGATAGGCCATAATTTTTTCAAACCCCGGAAACATTGATGAATTTTGAGGTTATTTATTATGTTTTAACCGTATTTTTTCCAACTCTCGCCCCTGCCCTTAAGGTTGAAGCGGAGTGGGGAATCAAGCTACCAAATGAAAGTTTTACAACAATTATTAATCTGATTAATCCGATTAAAATAATATACCAGAAAAAAATTTTTGTCAAAAGAAGCGGATTAATGATAAAATGGTCATCATGGAGGAAAAAAAATACAAACCAATAACTCTTGTCATTTTGGACGGCTGGGGACTAAGCGACAGCCTCCAGGGAAACGTTCTGAAAAAAGCAAACTTGCCTGCGATTGATAAATTAAACAAATTTTATCCGTTGACGGCCATCCAGGCATCGGGAATCTCCGTCGGAATACCATGGGGAGAATCTGGAAACAGCGAAGTGGGCCATATGACCATGGGGGCGGGAAGAATAATTTATCAGAGCTTGCCCCGAATCACGCTGGCCATCCAAGACAGATCTTTTTTTAAGAACGGCTCTTTGCTTTCAGCGATGAACAGCGCGAAAAAAAATAAGAGTTCTCTTCATTTTTTGGGCCTTTTGGGCGACGGCACGGTTCATTCATATACCCTTCATCTTTACGCTCTTTTGGAAATGGCAAAGAACCATAAGATAGAAAATGTTTTTGTCCATGTTTTTACGGATGGAAGAGATTCTTCCCCTACGGCCGGAACAAAAGTCATAAGAGACCTCGGGGAGAAGCTGAAAAATTACGGGATTGGAAAAATAGCTTCGGTTTGCGGAAGATATTGGGCTATGGACAGGAATAATAATTGGGATAGGGTTGAAAAGGCATATCGGCTGCTGGCTGAAGGAAAAGGTGAAATAATAAGCGACCCGGTTAAATATCTCCAGGACTCGTATGCCAAGGAAACTACGGATGAATATATCGAGCCGGCGGTTGTCGTTGAAAATGGCCGCACCTTAGGACTGATTAAAGATAAGGACTCGGTGATATTCTTTAATTTCCGGGAAGACCGTTCAAGAGAGCTTACTAAAGCATTCATCCTTCCCGGTTTTGAAAAATTCAGGCGGCCGAAAATGCTAGACCTTAATTTTGTCACAATGACGGAATATGAAAAAGATCTCCCAGTGGCCGCCGCTTTTCCGCCAACCAAAATAGCAAACGGCTTGGGAGAAATATTAAGCAAGAATAATTTAAAACAATTCCGTGTCGCCGAGACTGAAAAATACGCCCATGTGACATATTTTTTCAACGGCGGAAAGGAGGATCCATGGCTGGGAGAGGAAAGAGTTTTAATTCCGTCTCCTTCCGTGTCAAAATTCGACGAATCCCCGGAAATGAGCGCTTATAAAGTAACCGAAAAATCAATAGAGGCGATAAAATCAGGCAAATACGATTTTATTCTGATTAATTACGCTAACGCGGATATTGTCGGCCACACTGGCAATGAAAAGGCCTGCATTGCCGCGGCCGAATCGATTGATAAAAGCTTGTCAATTTTAGTGCCGGAAATTTTGAACGCGGGAGGATGCGCTTTGATTACCGCCGACCACGGAAACATCGAAGAGATAATTAATAAATACAGCGGCGAGAAAGATACGGAACATTCAAAAAATCCTGTTCCGCTTTGGTTCGTGACTCCTGATAACGGCCGGGAAAGACCGACGGAAGAAATAATAAGGGAAGAAAGCCAGGTGAGCGGCCTGCTTTCCGACGTCGCGCCGACGATTCTGGATATTCTGAAAATAAAAAAACCCCCGGAAATGAATGGGGAAAGCTTGCTGCCACTTCTTAAGTAACTTAAGATTCTTAAGAATCTTAAGTTACTTAATAATTTTATCCACAATTCCGTAGTCCTTGGCTTCTTCCGCGCTCATAAAGTAGTCGCGCTCGGTGTCGTGCTCCACTTTATCCATCGGCTTTCCGGTATGCTGGGAAAGTATTTTATTGAGGCGCTCTTTTACCAAAAGAATATGCCTGGCGTGAATATCCACGTCAGTGGCTTGCCCTTGCGCGCCGCCCATTACCTGATGGATCAGCACTTCCCCGTTGGGAAGAATCATTCTTTTCCCTTTTTTTCCGGCTGCCAGAAGCAGTGCCGCGCCGGAAGCGGCCAAACCCACGCAAATCGTCTGGACATCGGGCTTCACATACTGCATCGTGTCATAGATGGCCAAAGCCGAAGTCACCACTCCGCCTGGGGAATTGATATAGATCTTAATGTCTTCCTTGGAATTTTGCGACTCCAAAAAAAGAAGCTGGGCAATGACCGAATTGGCCATCATATCTTCAATCGGTCCGCCGATAAAAATTATCCGGTCTTTGAGAAGCCGCGAATAAATGTCATAGGCCCGCTCGCCGTAGTTGGTTTTTTCAATGACGGTGGGGATTAAATATTGGTTTTTCATAATTTTTTTTACTAATTGTAACCTTTACTAATTACTAATCTCTTACTAATATACGAATTTGTGTTGTGAAAATTTTCTCTAAATAAAGTTTTATTTCCTGGTTATTAGTATATTCGTACTAAATTCGTAATTAGTAAAGATTATAATCTCTCCAAATACTCAAAAACTTTCTCATTCAATAATACTCCTCTCACATAATTATACAACCTTCCCAAATCAATATTCTTCTCGGCGTCTTTTATTTTCTTGTAGCGCTGGATTACTTCGTTCATTTCTTTCTCGATTTCCTTGTTGGGAACTTCAATATTATTTTCCTTGGCCAGTTTTTCCAGAATAAAAGCCGCCTTTACCCTTCGAACCGCCTCGGGCTGCCATTCTTTTTCCAGATCTTCCTTTTTCTTTTTAATTTTATTAAGATAATCATCTAATTTCATTCCGGTTTTTTCTATTTGCATTTCTAACTCCTCCGCCATTTTCAATATTTCGGAAGAAACTAGAATCTCAGGCAAGTCCGCTTTGGATTTTTCAATAATTTTCCCTATAATATCACTTCTCCTTTTTTCTTTTCTCTCATTTGTTTTTTCTTCTTTTATTCCTTCCCTGACGCTTGCCCTTAATTTTTCTAAGTTCTCAAAATCTCCGAGTGATTTCGCGAATTCGTCGTTAATTGGGGGAATTTGCCGTTCTTGCACCAGATTTATTTTAACGTTAAAGGCGGCCTTTTTTCCGGCTAAATTTTTTTCGTGATAATTTCCGGGGAAATCCAGTTCAAAGTTCTTTTCTTCTTTTTCCTTCAGGCCGATGATATTTTCTTCAAAGCCGGGAATAAAAACACCGCTCCCCAAAATCAGTGGATGATTTTTTCCAGAACCGTTTTCGATCGGAACCCCGCCTTGCAAGGCCTTAAAATCAAGAAAAACCGCGTCGCCTTTTTTCGCTTCGCGACTGACCGTAATAAGTTTCGCCCGGCTTTCCGCGATTTTCCCGATTTCTTTTTCTACTTCGTCTTCCGCTATTTTTACTTCCTTTTTTTTGAAATCAACGTTGAGTTTCTTTATTTCTTTTTCCCACGATTCTATTTCAATTTCCGGCATTACGGCCGTTGTGATTTTAAATTCCAAGTTATTGCCCTCCGCCAGTTTCAGAATTTCCGCCCGCGGTGATCCCAGCGCGCTTATTTTTTCATTTTTCAAAAAATCGGCATATTTTTTCCTGACGGCTTTTTCCGCGGCTGAATCGAGAAGTGCCTTTTTCCCGACTCGCTGTTCAACCATATCCCGCGGAGCTTTTCCAGGGCGGAATCCCTTTATTTTCAGTTCTTTGGAAAAATCCGCCGCGGCCTCGTCCAAAAAAATTTTCCACTCGTCCCAGGGAATGGAAAATTTTATTTCAATTTCCGAATGTTGAAGTTTTTTAATGTCAATAATCATTTATTTTACTAATTACTAATCTTTTACGAATATACGAATTTATATTACAGTTTTTTTTCACTCTTAAAACTATGTCGGGCATTAGTATATTCGTAAAAGATTAGTAATTCGTAAAGTTAAATTATCAATCCTGCGATAAGAAGCGCGACGATATTAATTATCTTAATCATTGGGTTAATGGCCGGACCGGCCGTGTCTTTGTACGGGTCGCCGACCGTATCGCCGGTCACCGCCGCCTTATGGGCAAAAGATCCTTTTCCTCCGAAGTTTCCCTCTTCGATATATTTTTTCGCGTTATCCCAGGCGCCTCCGCCCGAAGTCATTGAAATGGCCACAAAAAGGCCGGTAATAATGGCGCCGACCAAAAGCCCGCCCAATGCTTCCGGCCCGAGAAATTTCCCGACAATTACCGGAACAAGAACCGGAATAAGCGCCGGGATAACCATCTCTTTTATGGCGGATTTCGTCACGATATCAACGCATCGAGCGTAATCGGGCTTGGCCGTTCCTTCCATTATACCTTTGATTTCCCGAAATTGCCTCCGCACTTCTTCCACGACCGAACCAGCCGCCTTGGAAACCGCCCGCATGCTTATGGAACTGAAAAGATAAGGAATCATCCCGCCGATAAACAAACCGATAAGCACATTAACATTATTAAGTTCAAAATCCAATTTAAAGCCCGCGATTTCTTTTCCCCGCTCAACCAGCTCCTGAAAATACGCGGAGAAAAGCACTATCGCCGCCAGTCCCGCCGAAGCGATAGCGTATCCCTTAGTTACCGCTTTGGTGGTATTTCCCACCGCGTCCAGCGCGTCCGTCACTTCGCGAACGGATGAATCCATTTTTGCCATTTCCGCGATTCCGCCGGCGTTGTCCGTAATCGGTCCGAACGAGTCAATGGCCACGATTATTCCCGCCATTGAAAGCATGCTCATCACCGCGACGGCCACTCCATAAAGTCCGGCAAATCCGTAGGATGCCAGGATTCCGGCCACAATCACGATTACCGGAAGGGCGGTCGCTTCCATGCTCATCGCCAGTCCCATTATGATATTGGTTCCGTGCCCGGTTTCCGACGCCTTGGCAATGGCTTTGACCGGCCGGAATTTTTTTGAAGTGTAATATTCGGTGATTATCACCATCAGAGCCGTAATGATAATTCCCACCACGGCGGAGTAATAAATATTAAGAAAATCGTAATTACCATTGTCTGCCATCATTGACTTGGTAATAGGATAAAATAAAAGAAGCGCGATAATTGAAGAAGCGATAAGGCCTTTATACAAAGCTCCCATTATATTTCTGGAAGAGCCCAGCCGCACAAAATATATTCCTAAAATTGAAGCGACTATTGAAGCCGCTCCGAGCGCCAATGGGTAGAGAACCGCGTTTCCGAAAGAAACAAAAGTGAACGATCCCAGAATCATCGCCGCGATGGCCGTCACCGCGTAGGTCTCAAAAAGATCGGCTGCCATCCCGGCGCAGTCCCCGACGTTGTCTCCGACATTATCGGCGATCACCGCCGGATTTCTCGGGTCGTCTTCGGGAATTCCCGCTTCCACTTTACCAACCAGGTCCGCTCCGACATCCGCCGCTTTAGTGAAGATTCCTCCGCCAAGCCGCGCGAAAATTGAAATCAGCGATCCGCCAAAACCCACTCCGATCAGCGCTTTAATGTCTCCGGTAAGCGCGAAAAATCCCGCAACCACTAAAAGGCCAAGACCTACCACCAAAAGTCCAGTGACTGCCCCGCCCCTGAAAGCGACTTCCATGGCTTTTTCCAGTCCGGATTTTGCCGCTTCAGCCGTTCTGACATTGGCTCTCACCGCGACATTCATCCCGATATATCCGGCCAGCGCCGAAGCCGCCGCGCCGATTAAAAAACCGATAGCGGTGGTCAGCCCGAGCGTGAAATAAATTATGGCCGCCGTGAAAAAAGCGACATAGGCGACGGCCTTGTACTGGCGGTTGAGATAGGCCTTAGCTCCCTCCCGGATAGCGCTGGCGATTTCAACCATTTTCCCTTCGCCTTCCGGAAAATTTTTTATTTTCCGGCTAAGATACAGCGCGAATGCGATTGCTACAAGCGACGTAATAATGGCATAGGATTCTGCGGACATATTTTAATTCTCAATTTTCAATTTTAAATGAAATCTAAATGAATAAATTTTTAAAAAATTAAACATTTAGTAATTTAAAATTGATTTGAAATTTAAAATTTAGAATTTAAAATTATTCAATTGCTTCAGTTTTATTTTCCTCCTTCTTTTCTTCTTCACCCGCCATCGCTTTAGCGTCGACGGGCTCTTTTTCCTCCTTTTCTTTTTTGTCTTTTTTAGCATCTTCCGATTTCTCTTTGGATTTATTTTCTTTTTTCTCTTCTTTATTTTCCTCACCCGGTGAAATAGCGCCTTCGCTATTCTCCGCTTCCACAGAAATTTCACGGGGTAAACCGGAAACATTTATTTTCCATCCGGTGAGTTTGGCCGCCAGGCGCACATTTTGTCCCTGTTTTCCGATAGCCAGTGAGAGCTGCTCATCCGGAACAATGACTTCGGCTTCCCTGGTTTCCTCATTGACTTCCGCCGAAAGGACCTTGGCCGGGCTCAAGGATGCGGCTATGAATTTTCCCGGATATTCGTTCCATTCAATAATGTCGATCTTTTCTCCGCCCAGCTCGTCAATCACTGCCTGGACTCTTGTGCCTTTTTGTCCGACACATGAACCGATGGGATCAACTCCTTTTTCTTTTGAAGTAACCGCTATTTTAGTGCGGAAGCCCGCTTCTCTGGCGATTGATTTAACTTCAACAGTTCCGGAAAAAATTTCCGGAACTTCCAGTTCAAATAATTTTTTTACCATTTCCGGGTGCGTCCGGCTCAATGTTATTCCCGGCCCTTTGGGATCGGATTCCACTTTCATAACATATACCTTAAACCTTTGTCCAATGCGGTAATTTTCCCCCCTGATTTGTTCCGAAGGAAACAGGACACCGATGGACTTTCCCAAATCAATAAAAACCGTCCGTCCCTCAATCCTTTGCACCGACCCTCCAATAACTTGCCCTTCTTTCTCCTTGTATTCTTTAAACATGGAGTCCCTTTCTGCTTCCCTGATTCGCTGGATTATCACTTGCTTCGCGGTCTGCGCCGCGACGCGTCCGAAATTCATCTTCGGTTCCAGTTCCGTTTCAATTATGTTTCCGACTTTCGCGCCTTTTTTTATTTTTTTCGCTTCGTTCAGCATGATATCCCGTTCAGGATTAAACCGTGATAGCTTCTCAACTTCGCTTTCAGAAACTTCCGTAACTTTAATTTCTTTTTTCTTTTTTTCCTCTTTTTTTCCCTCCGCCTTCTTGCTTTCTTCTTGATTCTTAATACTTTCTTCCTTATCAACAAACTCCCTTGTCGTTTCATCAACAACTTCCTTCACTAGAAAAAACTTGGCAGTTCCGTCTTTCCGGTTGAATTCCGAACGGATGTTTTGTCCTTTTTTTCCATAGTCCTTCTTGTAAGCCGCGGCTAAAGACGCCTCAATGGTCTCAATGACCTTGCCGTCTGAAATCCCTTTTTCCTCGGCGATCTGCTGGATAGCGCTCACGAACTCGTTTGGCCTTATTGAGGAACTTTCCTCGGTTTTCTTCTTATTTTTTTGTTTCGCCATAAATTTTTATTGTTAAATGGTTATTTGTGTATTTTATCAGTGAATTTATTTCCCTTGGTAAATCTTTTAGTATTTTAAAAATATAATCATATTCTTTTTTGTTTATTGGTTTTCTGTTCTTGGATTTTTCAAGCCAATCCAATGACTCATACGTCGAAGCTCTGGCTATCCTGTAAAATGATATTTTGTCTTTCTTGCCGTACCTTCCGAATCCCTCCAAAATATTAGCCGGAATTAAATCAATCGCTCTTACAAATTGATTTCCGACGGTAAATTTTGAAAATTTATCCCAACCATCAATAATATTCCAAACATAATTCGACAAATTAAAAGAAGCTTTATACGCATTTATCTCATTCAGGGTTAAATAGTTTTTAGCCATTGAGCAATTGAATAATTTAGCCATTTAATGAAAAAGATTCGCTTTCCGCGAACCTCATCAAACATTTTCATATTAGCAGATTAATAAAATTGTGTCAAATGACGCATTATTTAAAAGAAGAATAACAATTTAACAATATAACCATTTAACAATTATCTTTTATTTAAGCCATTTTTTGCTGTTGACTTTATTCCGAATGTATGATAAAATAGGATGTTATCAAAGTGATGACAATGCCGAAAAACAATATAACAATTTAGCAATGTAACAACGTAATTTAAGGGCCTTCGGTCCTTTGAAAATTTCATAAATATATTAAAAACAGGAGGAAAAAATGAGTACAACAGGGAAGATTGAAAAAATTGACCGTTTTTTGACAACCATAACCGCTATACCAGTATTGGGATGGATGATTAAAAAGGCCTTCGACAAACTTAGCGAAAAAGGTGCGGAAAAACTTAGCGAGAAAGTTGAAAAAATTATTAGTGTAGATACAGAGGGGGCAAAAAAGGATATTTCTGATGAAATAATTTATGGAGTGGCCGTTTATGGTCTCACTGATAACTTGCCGGATGCAGCTGACAAATTTGAAGATGAGCTCCGCAAATCAAATAAAGACCAGGCTGAGGCTTTCGTCCTTTATGTCGCAAAAATAGTTAAAATGTTTGAGCGGGACATCAAAGAAATTCTTCAGCCGGGCAAAGGACAATCTGGACCTAAAATTGAACAGGATTATAAGGATTTCGAAAAAGGTTTGCGGGAAGCCAGGAAATTTCTCGCCGCACTCCTTATTAAACAGACCTTCATTGAACGCGTTACTTATCTGCAGGGGAAAAATGTTTTTTCCCTGATTCCGCCACCAAAAAAATCTATGCTCGATAATCTAAGCCCGACATTAAAATCAGCGCTAAAAAAATTCGAAGAATCAGGTGAAGAAAGTAAGAAGGAAATCCTGGCAGAAATCAAGAAAGCCAGAACTAAGGTCAAAGGAGAAAGATATCCCGGTTTCTTTTGGGCACTGATTGGATTTAGAAAGAAACCTAAGATTAAGACAAAAATAAAACAATTCTTACAGGGAGGTAGAAATGATTGAAATTATTCTTGAAATTTTAGGATTAGGAAACGACACTCTCAATCGTATAAGAGATTTTCACGCGCGAGTAGTGGCACGGACGCTTATACTCACGGTTCTCGCGGTCTTTGGCGCTTATTGGTTACATAGATGGCATATGGGAATAATCGATGTGATTATTTCGCTCGCTCTATTGGTAGTGGGACTCATTATTGTATTCCGCCCGGAACCGATCGGAGCTACTACCTTATGGGGAATTGCTTCCGGAACCTTGAAAACTCCGGAAACGATCGGGGAAGAAACAAAAAAGTCCTTCAAATTTGTTTACGCGCTGGCAGGTAAGGTGTTATTCTACCTGTCATTCGTATTCTTCCTCATCGGAACTTTCCCAGTTCCGATTACGTTTCCGTGGTTCTGCGTCATTCTCGCAGGCGGCTTGATTATTGCGGTAGGAGTTTTTTCCTGGAATATAGTGGGAGTATTGTTTCGCAATTTCGCCTTCACGTATATTTTCCTGGTTATTATCTGGGGAATCACGACTTCAGGTTGGAATTATTTTTTCCATACCAAATCCGACACAGTAATCGGGGAAATTGAAACCCTCCAAAAGAGTATAGTGGACGACAGAGATGTGGAGGCGCTGGAAAAAATAAAGGAAAGAATTCATGATAAAAAAGCAACAACGGAAGACCTGAAGTTCCTGGAATTAATGAAAGAGGAACGGGACAGCCGTTCGCCTATCAAAAAAATTTCTGGCGCTACAGTTGCCGTTTCATCCCAGCTTCCGCCGGAAATTACTCCATATGTTCCTTATTTTATCGGAGTATTGGCAGTCATCGCGTTGATTATTATTATTACAAAATTATTCAGGCGAGTATCTGGCAATAAACCGGCAGAAAAAAAATCAGTCAACTGGGCGAAGACGATTATATGGATGATATTTGTCTATCTGATGTCCTCAATTGCTGTTGCCGGAGTAGTAATGATAATGGCAATGCAAAGAGGCGATATCAAATTTTAGCAGCAAAAAAGCGCAATCTATCATGATTGCGCTTTAAAATTGAAAATTTTTCACTTTAGTTATTTTTGCACCACTCCTCTAAATATCGCATCAACAAAGTTAATTATTATCAGTCCCGAAAGAACCACCGTAATTCCCACAACCGACCATTTCATATTCCGTTTGGCGATTTCAATCTGATCTTCGCTTCCAGCCGCTGTCAGATACTGGATTCCGGAAATGACAAAAGCGATTACCGCGATAGTGCCGACGATATACAGCAGCCATTGCATGACAGCAGTAAGAATGTCCCCAACGCTTTTATCGGAAAGACCGACATAGGTGCTAAGCGGAACGCATACGCCTCCGACAACCGTGAAATTGGCGATACAACTCGTAAGCGCCATTGTTTCCCCCGACAGAAGAAACAAAGTTACTAAAAAAAGGAGGAGAAAAACCGGTAAAATTGTTTTTTTGGTATTTTTCATTTTTTTGTTTACTGGCTTTATTTTAACACTAAAACAAAAATAAAACAACGCCGCGAAAAGCGGCGCTGTCTTAAATGACAAATGCCTCTTGATTTATTTCTGAACAGTGCCCCTTAGCATAGTGTCAACAACGTTAACGATGATTAAGCCGATCAAAGCAACCGCAATACCAACGATCCCATACACCATGGCTTTCTTCGCCTTGCCGATCTGATCTTCGTCTCCGGCCGCCGTCAGATACATTATGCCGGCTATAATAAAGGTAATTACAGCTATAGTGCCGATGATGTATAACAGCCATTGCATCACAGTTGATATGATAACAGCTACGGAAGTAGTTGCCAGATTAGATGTCGCTGGTAATGCCGTGGTCCACTGTCCCAACGCTACGGCGGGAGCCAAAAGCGACGCCGCAGTCACAGCCACCACGACCGCTCTTTTCGCATTCAGTAAAATTTTGTTTTTCATAATTCCACCTCCTTCCAGATAAAGAAGTAAGAAGAAAGTATTAGGAATTAAGCGTTAACTTATCTTAATACAATAAGCTTCTTCTTCTATTTTTTTATTTTTTATTTTAAATACTCTTTTTTTAAAAACTTATGCCTCACGCATTTGGTTTTTTTAGACATCCGATGTCTAACGACTATAGCGGCCGAAAGACATCGGATGTCTTTAAACGCGTAAGTTCTAAAACTATTAAAAAAATTTCGCGACCTGATTTATTATGATCATAGCGCCCAAAGCAACAGCTATTCCGTAGACCGAATAAACGAACGCTTTTTTTGCTTTTTCTATTTTTTTCTCATCTCCGCTGGAAGTGAGATACATAACTCCCGAGATCGCTATCCCTATTATAGCAACAACCCCGAAAACTGACAAGAGAAAGTTCAGCGCTTTGAGCCCGATCTCTGAAAAACGGGGGGCGGCCGTTATTACGCCGGCTTCGGCGATATTGATTATCTTCATTGTCTTTGTCCTGCCAGCTCACCTCGATTCGGCCAGCTTCGCCAAGTCTAGACGGGCAAAGCGGGCTGGCGGATTAACTTGTTAGGGTCAGAAAAAGCTGGCGATTTGCTTTACGATTACCAGCGCGGCCAGCGTGATAGCAATGCCGACTATTGACCATTTTACTATCTTTTTCGCCGTATCTATTTTATTTTCGTTTCCGGCCGAGGTTAGATACATTATCCCCCCCACAACTAGCATAATTATGGTTATCACTCCAACGACTCCAAGAAGGAAATTGAGGGTATTTAGGGCAATCGTAGCAATGGAAGGAGCGGCAACGACAGCGGTGGGGAGAGAGCCGGTTGGTTTGAGAATAATATAGATCTCTTTCAAAAACGACGGCGCCGCGACGCCTATCGCCAGCCCAATCATTGAAGCGGTGATAGCCGCCTTGGCGGTGGTCATTCGCTTTTCATCTCCGGCGGAAGTAATGTAAAGTATCGCTCCGATGACGATAAAAATAATGGAAATCACCACTATTATCCCCTGTAAACTGTTAAGCAAGCTAGTGAGAAGATTGTCAACTGAAGTGAAACCAATAGGATTGGTAAATGGTACGCTTACCACTAACGTGGCGGCAGAAACGCCCAGCGGCAGCAAAAGGAAGATGGTTAAAAAAGTAACAATTGATGTTTGTTGTATTATTTTCATTTGTTTGTTTTAATTATTTATTAAAAAATCTAGGGTGCTATATCACATTTGAATTGATCCCAGCTCGTGGCTCCGATGCCTAAATCGGCTTTGGTGCTCAACAAATAGAGAGTATAATTAACTGTTATCCAGACCAAAAATACAATCGCAAATCCGGTTAACGCCGTCTTAAGGATGTTTTTGGCTGTTCCCATCCTCTGCTCGTTGCCTGTGGAAAAAATATACCATATTCCCCCGATGACAATCATTACCAGCGTTACGAATGCCACAATATTCCGGCCGTAGGTAATAATTCGCTGAATACCGATGATAAGATGGCAAAGGGTGCATCTATCGGTTTCATTAATACCAGCAGTCGTTGGGTCATCTACTTTCCTCCCGCACGGCACAATCCCGACCGCGTCCGCCACTAACGGGAAAACAAAGGAAAAAATAATGAGTAGCAATAAAAACGGAATAATTTTATTTTTATGTTTTTTCATAATTTTTGACTTACGCGTTTGCGGACATCCGATGTCTTTCGGCTGTTATGGTCGCGAGACATCGGATGTCTGAAAAGGCAAACGCGTAAGTCCAATAATCATTTGGCCTGCGACGCGGATATTTTCGCGCTGGCCGTGGACAAAGCGGAAGCAGTGGTGGCGTCTCCGGTAACTACCGATTTTATCGCCTCGGACAAAATTTTCTCGTTCTCCTCCGGCTCCGCCTGACGCCATGTCTTCGCGATAATATTTCCGGAAGCGAAAGGCCCGAGATAAGTGTCGTTTTTCTGCTCTTCTATTATATCACGCCTGGCCGCCGGTTTTCCAGTTTTTTCCAGATAATTTTTCGCCGGATCAATTTTGACGCTTTTTTCTTCTTTAACATTTGAAAGAAAGTT
>MFRX01000001.1:49172-58788 GCA_001784725.1 Candidatus Moranbacteria bacterium RIFCSPHIGHO2_02_FULL_40_12b | reverse complement strand
CGTAATTTGCCGTTTTGCCGCCGGAAAACTGGGGAACAGGCGCGACGGCAAAATTCAGTTTCGCGTTCTTGTTTTTAACCTCATCGTACGCCCAGGAATAATTGAGCATCATCGCCAGATTTCCTTCCGCGAAAGCGTCTTTTGAATTATGCATTTTGGAGTTCCATGAATAATTATTGGAATTTGACTGGGAAAAACTCATGTAATAATCAAACGCCTCCACTCCCGCCGCCTTTTTCACTCCGTTTATTTCCACGAACCTGTCAAAAGTAACGGAATTTCCCCTCGCCATTTCAGCGCCTTTTTGTATCATCAGCATTGTTAAAATATCCGTCGCCCGGTTAATATTTCCTCCTCCTTGTTCGTCCTGTCTGCCAAGGGCGGCCCCGGATTGCGTTATGTTTCCAAACTCGTCTATTTTCACGCATTTTTGGGCGGCTTGGGAAAATTCATCCCAGGTAGTCGGCGGGAAAACTATCCCTTCGGAATTAAAAATATCCTTATTGTAATAAAGGCCTACTGAATCAACGCTCAACGGCAAGGCGTAAATTTTTCCCTCATTAATGAAATCATCAGCAACGGCATCCACGAAATTATTCCTGAATTCGGGTTCTGACAAAGTTCCAGCCGGCGCGGGTTCAATGAATTGGTTCTGCTTGAAATAATCAATCCAGTTGTGATCGATCAAAAAAATGTCGGGATAATCGCCCCGGGCCAGGGCTTTGACGATTTCATCTTTATATTCAGCGGGATTGGCGGATATTTTGCGGTAGGAGATATTTTTGACGCGGGGATTTAGATCTTTATATTCCTTGATTATGTCACTGAAAGCGTCCTGGCTGTCAAAAATACCCCAGATAAGCAGATTGGCCGTATAGGCGGTATTTTCTGTCTTTCCGCAACCGGAAAGAAAAAGAAGCGGCGCGGTTGCCAGAACTGCAATAATTATTTTTATTTTAATATTCGCCATAAAAGAATTTTAATAATTTAATCCGTTAACTCGTTAATTCGTTAATCTAAGGTTCAACCTTGAGGAGGAACGGGAAAAGGTTGAACCTTGGAAATAATTTATAATTAATTCTTCGCCGCAATAAAACCATAATGATAGTCGCCGGCGCTTATTTCTTTCTCAATTTTGAATCCTCCGCCAGCAATCAATTTTTTCAGTTCTTCGCGCGAAATTTTCAGATCGCTTCCCGGACCAAAAGCGCCGGCTTTTTCATTCCATTCAATGATCAGCATCTTTCCGTCCTTTTTCAATATCCTGCGGGCTTCTTTTAAAATTATATCCTTTTTATTATTTTGGAAAAGCATATCTTTTAGGATAACCCAGTCAACATTTTCGCCATCAAATTTCGACCCGCCTTCCTTTTCAAGGTTGACTCTTTTTGTTACTATATTTGAAAGTCCATTGAGTTTTGCCTTGCTTTCGACCGATTCCAGCGCGGAAGTGAGAATATCCAGCGCGTAAACCTTGCCATCCTCACCAATATGTTGAGCCAAGGGAACAGAAAAATATCCCGACCCGCATCCAAAATCGGCAATGATGCTGTTTCTCGAAATGTCAAGTTGGTTTATAATATCAGTAGGATTAATAAATTGGATGGGCGGATTTTCCATATACTTTTATTTTACAATAAAATGAAAAAAAAACAAAATGGATAAAATACCGATAATAACGATGGGATTTACGCATTTGCCCTTTAGACATCCAGTGTCTCGCGACCATAACAGCTGAAACCTGCCTGCCGGTAGGCAGGGACATCGGATATCTGCAAACGCGTAAGTCCCATAAGAATTAATTTTTTAATAATAAAAAATGAAAAGAATTATCGCTAAAATTCGCATTGAGGAATATTGTCTTTATATCGGTTCTTTTTTAATGTTTTTGGTTTATTTTCTTTTTTTCCATTCCCAGTCCCCCTGGCTGGAATCGGCCAAGAAGGAATTCCATAATCTGAAAGCGGGAATGAGCTACTTTAACGTAACTTTCTATTTCTTCATTTTCTTGATTTTGCTTAGATTAATTTTTTGGGTTACCAATAAATTAGTCAAGGTAACCGAAAAAAACAAGGAAATAAAATCAAACGAATGGCGACATTTTTCATTAAGAAAAAAAATTATCGGATTTTTTCCGCTGGTCCGTCTTTTCGCCGGAATTGCTCTTTTTTTCGGGTCCCTGATTGGAATACTGGGATACTGGGCGCAGATTTTCAAAGACCGTCTTATTAATAATGAGTTAAATGAGTTAGATCGCATCATTTTTGGAAATTATCCTTTTCTCTGGTTACAATCTCCGAATAATTTATTTAAGCAATTTGATTGGCTTCTGCTTTATGGTTATGGACTGATAAGTGTTTTTATGAGTATGACATTCATTATCTTTTTTTTGGCAAAAAACAGAAAATTTCTAACTATGTACATTATTTCCATTTCTCTGGCGGTGATAATTTCCCTGCCTCTTTGGTACATTCTTCCTTCCACCAGTCCGCATAACATTTTTGTCAAAAAAACATACGCTCAATACTCGCGAGAAAATATTAAGGATCCGCCCTACAATTACCAGCTCACGGGTTTGGTTTCCGACTTCACTCAAAAGATTAAGGAACAGCAGAAAGGAAGTCCGCCGATAAGCACCATTCCCAGCATGCATGTCGTTTGGTCAATAATTATCGCGTATCTGACATTCAAGCTAAATAAAAGGTTATCGCTAATCTTTATCCCTTGGGCGATATTTTCTACTATCGGAACCGTCTATCTCGCCCAGCATTATTTTGTTGACATAATAGTGTCAATCCCGATAGCCGTAATTTCTTTGGAAATAGCAAAAAAGCTGGTTCGTTTTGAAGAAAAATATTACTATCATCCCCAACAGGACCATAATGAGGCCTCCGCCAAAGAAAATATCGTAAAATATATTAAAAAGCTTTTGATACCCTTCCGGGTCTTGCCGTCAATAATTATTAATCGGAAAATAAGCGACGAGGATAACGTCAAACTGTTGACGTTTTTTGAATAAAAACAAGCCAAAAAAAATATGGTTTGTTTTTTTTATTTGCCAATTATGTAATTAGAAGTGGACACAAGAAATAATTAGTGCTACCTTGAAATAAGCTAAAATTGGATAACTTTATGATTTTTTGGCTTAAAAACAATATTATAGTTATTTCTTTAACTGCTTCAATAATGGCGTTTTTTCTGCTTATTATTAACTTTTTTTTCTTTTTAAAATTAAGAAAAATTAACAAAAAATTAAAAAATTTCCTGTCGGGAAAAAACGGAAAAGACCTCGAAGGATTTCTAATGGAACAAAACGACAAAATAAGGACTATGGACAAAGAAATACAGGATCTTTTTGACATATCGGGAAAAATTCACCAGCTTTCCTTCCGGGGAATGCATAAGACGGGCTTGATAAGATTCAACCCTTTCAAGGACATCGGGGGAGACCAAAGTTTCGCTATCGCTCTTCTTGACGGAAAAAATTCTGGGCTGTTAATCTCGTCGCTCCACACCAAAGAAGGAACCAGGGTCTACGCGAAACCCGTTGTCCAGGGGAAGCCGACAAAATACCTTTTCACCGAGGAAGAAAAGCAAGCGATTCAAATGGCCATTTTGAATAAAATGAGTAAAATATAATTTAATGACTGAAAATAAATCCATCAAAAAAATCGTTAAAATTCCTGAATCCATATCCGTAAAGAAATTCAGTGAATTTTTGAACCTTCCGGTTTCGCGCGTTATCACAGAGCTTCTCAAAAATAAAATTTTGGCTACTATTAATGAGGAGATTGATTTTGAAACAGCCAGCATCATCGCCAATGATCTGGGATTTGAAACGGAGAAGGATGAAGCGGCAGAATCCCAGGGATTAACGACTTTGGAAAAGCTTGTTGAAATCTGCAAAAGGGAAAAAGAATCGGGAAAAAATCTCCAGTCCCGTCCGCCGATTGTAACTATTTTGGGACATGTCGATCATGGAAAAACGACTCTTTTGGACGCTATCCGGAAAACCAGCGTGGCGGCTGGCGAAGCGGGAGGGATAACCCAGCATATCCGCGCCTATCAGGTCAAAAAAAGGGGAAAAGTAATCACTTTTGTCGACACTCCGGGGCACGAGGCCTTTTCCGCCATGCGCGAAAGAGGCGTAGGCATTGCTGATATCGCTGTCTTGGTGGTGGCTGCCGACGATGGAGTACGCCCGCAGACAAAAGAAGTGATCGCGTATCTTAAGGAAAAAAATATCCCGACTATTGTGGCTATAAATAAAGTGGATAAACCTGAAGCTAATTCCCTTAGAGTAAAACAGGAATTAGCGGATAATGGAATAGTCATGGAAGAATGGGGAGGTAAAATAATAAGTTCAGAAATCAGCGCCAAGAAAAATATTGGCATTGACGGCCTTTTGGATAACATACTTCTGGTCGCGGAAGTTGAGGACTTCCAAGCCGATTCGAAACGAGATGGTTTGGCGGTAGTTTTAGAATCCCATCTTGATCCCCAGAAAGGGCCGGTAGCAACCGTATTGGTTAAAACAGGAAATTTAAAAGTCGGGCAGGATATAGTTGCCGGATCAACTTTTGGAAGAATAAGGAAAATGGAGGACTTTTCAGGGAAGAATTTGATGAGCGCCGGCCCTTCCGCTCCAATAACTATAATTGGACTTGAGTCAGCCCCAAACACAAATGATATTATCCAGGTGGTAAGCGGAAAATCAGCCGCGCGGATGAAGTCCACGGAATTCAAGCAGCAAATAAATAATAAAAAAAGTGTCGCGGGCAAACAAAAAATATACGAACCAGAGGAAGAGATACAAAAGCTCAATTTAATAATCAAAGCCGACGTGCAGGGATCGCTTGAAGCTATTGAGCAAATTCTCTCAACTATAAAATCGGAAGAGGTGATGATAAATTATATCCACACCCGAGTGGGAAACATAACCGAGTCCGACGTAAAACTGGCAGCCAGTTCCAGGGGCATAATTGTTGGTTTCAATATTGAAATTACTCCTGTCGCGAAACGGCTGGCTGAAGCCAGTGAAGTTGAAATAAAAAAATTCACCGTTATTTACGATTTGGTAAAAAATGTAAAAAAATTGCTTTCTGATCTCATTCCGCCGGAAATTATCCGGACTGATCTTGGAAAACTAACGGTACTTGCCATATTTAAAAGGGGAAAGGGCAATATGATTGTCGGAGGAAGAATAACCCAGGGTAAAATGGAAAAAGGAGTTATGATTGAAGTAAAAAGAAACAATGAAATAATCGGAAATGGAAAAATAGCCAATCTTCAGCAGAATAAAGTCAATGCCGAAGAAGTGAATCAGGGAAATGAATGCGGAATAACTTTTGAAGGAAATGTGAAAATTAATACAGGCGATACAATCATTGCTTATAAAAAAGAAGAAAAGAGAAAAACAATATAAAATTTGGAATTTAAAATTATTATGCTCAAAAGAATCGATAAAATAAATGAATTAATTAAGCGTCAAATAAGCGAGATAATTACCCGGGAACTTGATCTAAAGCCCGGGGTTTTTTTGACCGTTTCAAGAGTTGACACCGCCGCCGACTTTCGCTACACTAGAATATTTGTCAGCGTTTTCCCCGAGAAGGACTCTGAATACGCCCTAAAAACCATTCAAAATGAGATTTATTCGCTTCAGGGAATCCTGAATAAAAAACTTCGCATGAAACCGCTTCCCCGGATTGAGTTTAAACTTGATGCCACTGAAATCGAAGCCGACAAGATTGAAAAAATACTCAATTCATTTCATTAAAACATTAAAACACAAAAACATTAAAACATGACTTGCTTTATTGCTTTAATGTTTTAATGCTTTTATGATTAGGCATGAAAACCTTTTCTTCTGAATTTAACACGTTAAATTACGTAATAAACAATTCCCGCAATATTTTGCTTGTCGCCCACAGCAATCCGGACGGCGACACGGCGGGTTCTGTTTCCGCGCTGGCCGATTATTTGGCGGGTCTCGGAAAAAAAATCGACATTGCTTGCTATGATCCCCTGCCGGAATATCTCAAGGAAATCGTAAAATTAAATTTTGAGTTTCCGGACCACCTGAAAATAAATTCCTATGACTCAATAATCGCCTGCGACAGCGTTGAAAGAGGATTTAATAAAATAATAAGAAATATTTCCGATAATCAAATTACCGTCCTTATCGACCATCATCCTGATATCATCCTGAAGGGAGACATAAATATAATCGACCCGTCTTTTTCTTCGGTTTGCGAGATAATTTATAACTTTTTAAATTCTGTGAAAGCCGACATCAATAAAAACACGGCAACCTGTCTGATGCTCGGAATAATTGGCGACACGGGAATTTTTAAGCATGCCAATACCACTTCCCGGGTTATGGAAATAGCGGCTGAACTTTTGAAAAAGGGGGCATCGCTGACTAAAATAACCAAGGCGGTCTTTTCCAATAAAAAAATCTCTACTTTAAAGCTCTGGGGTATGGCTTTTGAAAAAGCAAGAATTGTCCCGAAGAACGCGATGATAATAACAGTTCTTACCCAAAAAAACATAAAGGAATGCGACGCCACAACGGACGATATCGCCCAGGTTGCTTCAATTCTCAACACGGTCCCGGGAACAAGATTCTCCCTAGTCCTTTCTGAACGGGAAGCAGGGATAATCAAGGGAAGTTTGCGCAGCGAGGAATATAAAGGGGCGGATGTTTCTGCGATAGCCAGCCGCTTCGGCGGCGGCGGCCATAAACTGGCCAGTGGATTTGAGATTAAAGGTAGAATTATTGAAACGGAAGCTGGCTGGGAAATCGCATAATCGCAGGAACATTAAAACACAAGAACATTAAAAAAAGTTTTGTTTTAATGCTTTAATGTTTTTATGATTTAAAGTATTCCAGCCGAACTTCACTTCCAACAATCACATAAGAACAGCTATCTATCCAGTCACCGGAGTTCGCGTAAATGATTCCTGTTGGATTTCTATAAATTTCGGGATAATGGCTGTGGCCGATTATTATTCCATCGACTTTTCTTGAGCGGGCATAGGCCAGTGCCGCTCTTTTTATTTTCTCCACGTATTTCAAATACCTTTTTGAGTTTTTTTTATCCGCTATGGAAACATTATAACCAATCAATCTTTTAAAAAAAGCGGCGGCCTTAACCAAAAGGTAATACAATTGGTCAATAAGCAAAGTTATAATGATGTGGTTCCTGACAAAAGCGTCAAATTCGTCGCCGTGCATCACCACATATTTTTCTCCGTTTCTTTCCAAAATGTATTCGTTCAGTATTTTTATTTTTCCCAGTGTCAGCTTTCTGAATCCTATTATCGCCCGGTCATGGTTTCCCGGGATATAGACCAACCTAGTGCCAAGTTCCGAAAGCTCAATCGTTTTTCTTATGCATTTATATTCAGATTTCCCCATTATTTTATAATCCATATTCCAAAACTCAAAAGCGTCGCCGTTGATTATGAGCCGGTGCGGCGGATTTTCCAGAAGCGCGTCTAAAAACTGGGATAGTTTTTCCGTCTGGCTGCTTCTGGATCCGATATGCAGATCGCTGATTATAATCGTGTCCGATTTTTTATAGGGTAGGCGACTCGAATGATACGAATTGCCATCCAAATGATTCGAATGGTTCATATTTATTATTATAATATCTATCGCAATATCATGCTACTGGATATAGACATTCGCGTATTTTCTCTGCTAATATAAAAATATCCGTAATTCATAATTCGTTATTCATAATTTATGCTTATTGGATGCCACGTTTCCATATCTGGCGGAATTCAAAACGCACCTAAGAACGCGTCTGATTTAGGTTGTGAAGTTATGCAAATCTTCACCCGCCCGCCCCAAGGTGGTCCCGCCCCGGAACTTACGGAAAAAATCATTCAGCAATTCAAAATACTAAATACTAAATACCAGATACAAAATACTTATATTCACACTCCCTACTATATAAATTTCGCTTCTGCCAATAACCGCATCCGCTACGGATCAGTGAAAGTTATCAGGGAAGAATTGGAAAGAGGAAATCTAATTGGCGCGAAATATGTAATGACCCATTTAGGATCGACTAAGGATTTGGGAGAAGAAGAGGGAATTAAAAAAACTATTGAGATGCTTACAAAATCTTTGGATGGATATTCTGGCTCCACGCAATTATTAATTGAAAACAGCGCCGGCGCGGGAGAAATTATCGGAGATGATTTAAAAGAAATAGCGGGAATTATTAAAGGTGTTAACAACCTAATAATCGCGGGAATATGTTTGGACACTCAGCACTCTTTCGCTTCCGGTTATGACTGGAATGATTTTAGAAAGACCTTAAAAAAAGTTGATCAAGAAATCGGGCTGAATCTAATTAAATTAATCCACTGCAACGACAGCCAGACCGAAATGGGTTCTCATAAAGACCGCCACGAACACATCGGACAAGGAAAAATCGGGTTAGACACTTTTAAAAATATTATTCGCTTCGCCAAAGAAAAAAATATTGATATGCTCTGCGAAACCGAATGGCCTGGAATGGAGAAGGATATTGAAATTTTAAAGAAGTTGCGCGATAATAAATAGAATCTATGAAAGGAAAAATATCCGCCATAGGCGGATCCGCCTTTGACGGAAAAATTGCGATTATATCTGATGTGCATAATAATGAAGTGAATCTCAAAAAGGTTCTAGATTATTGCGCACGGGAAGAAATCAAGACAATTATTTGCTGCGGGGATTTGGCGTCCAAAGAGACCTTGGATTTTTTGTGCGATAATTTTACCGGAATGATTCATTACACTTTCGGGAATATGGATAACGATTATCTCAAAGAACTTGAAAACATTAAAACATTAAAACAAGTGATTTTTTACAAAACTTATGGTGAAACTGAAATTGCTGGAAGGAAAATTGCCTTTGTTCATTTTCCGGAGACCGCGAAAAAGTTGTGCCAGTCGGGAAAATACGATTTTGTTTTTTACGGACACACGCATAAGCCATGGGAAAAAAATATAGACAGATTCAAAATGTTAAATCCAGGCAATGTGGCGGGAGAAATCTATCCGCCGACATTCGCAGTTTGGAACACAGAAAATGATAAATTTGAATTAATAAGAATTCATGAACTTAAATAAGCAAGAACAATTGGACGAACTTAATAAAAAAATGTTGGCCTGCGGCCAGTGTGTTCTCCGTGAAACATGTCACCAAGTCGTGCCGGGCGAGGGAAGCGCGGAAGCGGAAATTATGTTCATAGGCGAAGGTCCGGGACAGAAAGAAGACGAGCTAGGCCGCCCATTTGTGGGCGCGGCCGGAAAATTTCTGGACGAAATGCTGGAAACTATAAACTTGGAAAGAAATAAAGTATACATCGCTAATGTAGTTAAATGCCGCCCACCGGGAAACCGCGATCCTCTGCCGGAAGAAATTGAGGCGTGCTGGCCATGGCTGGTTGAGCAAATAAAAATTATTGATCCAAAATTAATCGCGCTTTTAGGACGGCATTCAATGGAAAGATTCCTGCCGGGACAAAAAATTTCCCAGATCCACGGCAAAGCGATGAGGAGGAATATTTCCGAAATAGGAATCAGAGTATTCTACGCTCTTTATCATCCCGCC
>MFRX01000001.1:16700-49119 GCA_001784725.1 Candidatus Moranbacteria bacterium RIFCSPHIGHO2_02_FULL_40_12b | reverse complement strand
GAATTTTTAAGCGCCGAACCGCCCGACGACAAGCAGGAAAGTTTGTTTTAATTTTTTAAAAAAACAAATCCGCCAGTTTTCTGACGGATTTTAAATTCAGTACACTTCCTCTTCCGGGAACCCGGCTATTAAATTAAAAAACAAACTCTAGTGCCCGAGGCGAGACTCGAACTCGCACGGATTATTCATCCGAGGGATTTTAAGTCCCTTGTGTCTACCGATTCCACCACCCGGGCTTGATATTTATTTGAGGTCGCGGTGAGATTTGCACCCACGAATAGCGGTTTTGCAGACCGCCGCGTTAGCTACTTCGCCACACGACCTAACTTTATAAAATATACCAAAGCCCTACATTATAATCAAGATACGAAAACATCCCGACTTGCATCGGGATGTTTTATTTATTCAAATTCTCTTTTTATTTAATTTACTACTTCCGCCTCAAGATTTCTTCTTCCGAAGGCGAAGGCCTCTTTTTTGGTTTTCATATAGATGTCAAAGTGGTTTCCCTTGATCGCTCCCCCGCGATCTTCACAAGTATATGTTCCATGCCCTTCAATTTTAACCTTTGTTCCGAATGGATATTGGGGAGGGCAGGCCAGGGTGTGCTTCTCTTTTACCCGGATTCCACTGGCGGTTATTCCGTCAGATTTCCCGCACTCGTCGGCGGCTGCCGTATAAGCGCTGGCGTTAATTGTGAATTTATCAGAAGGCAAGTTTCCTGATTTTTGCTTTGCCTTCCATTTAGCCAAAATCTTGGAATGTTCCGCGTCTTCTTTTTGTTCAATGGGAACATAGCCCTCGTAGTTATACGGAATTTTTAGTAAACCATTTGCTATTACATCGTTAGTTAATACCGCATTTTCTGACATCTCAAATTCTATTTTTGTATTAGTATTTATTGTTCCGTTTGCCAGCGCTGTTTGAGGAAAAGCAAGCGCTACTATTGCCGGCAAAATGGCAAAAATACTAATGTTACGCATTCGTTTCAGTTAATGTTTAATCCTAGTTTTTTAAGAACTGGATTGGCCCATTTTGAGCCAATTGATAAGTTTAACAAAAATTATCCGATAAGTCAAGCAGGAATAACTCATTTTGGCTTAAATAAAGCAAAAAAATTTTAAGCTATACCGAATGGTGGCTTAATAAAGGCAAAAAACTTAAAAATCCCTTGAGAGGGATTTTTAAGTAAAATTGTATTCGCTATTTTATAAATTACGGATAAATTTCGGAAACTCCCGTAATATCGCCGGAGGTCAAAGTATCTTTCTTGATTTCTCCTTTTGACCCGTATCCGTACATAGTGTTATTGGCAAACCCCGAGGCATATTCATCATCCAGGCCAATCCAGTGTCCCAGTTCGTGCGTTAATATGTTTTGCGCGTCATAGGAATTGCCATCGGCGCAACCCCCGAAGTTTCCCGACCAGCTCCAGGAAAATTTTTTGTTCATTATGGTATCCGTTTCAACGGCCAGACCGGTGCTGGGATTATACCAGGTATACGTCACTCCCAGCGCGGATCCTGAAGTTCTTCCCCAGGCAATAATATTTTTTCCGTCCAGACCTTTCCTTGAAATCGTGGTATTGGGACCCGTAATAAAGGTTACTTTGCTGCCACTCGCGGATTGCCAATTCCCAAAGGATAAAGAAGAAATATTGGCTATATTGGCTGACCCTACCGAAGAAGGAACGCTACCAGGATTCAAATTATAGGTCCAGACCGCGGGCAATCGCCAGCCGGTTGCGCCGACAACGGAAGAAGAATCCGGATCAGACAAATCGCAAATTAAAGAAGGTTCAATTATTCTTGGCGGTCTTGCCTTATGGATAAAAACCCTAACTTTTAGATTGGGGTGTCCCGGAACATCATAAACCCCGTCTTTTTCTGGAATAACTTCCATATTATCATTTTCCGAATTATTTGCGGATACTGGATTAAAAAATACCACTGCCAAAAAAATATAGATGGCAAGGAGAATAATTATTTTTTTCATATGATATATTAAAAATTATCTTTCTGTAGTTATATTATACTGGCAAGTTTATTTATGTCAAGGTAAAATATTCTAAAATTCTTGAGCGGGCAAGCAGAATCGAACTGCCGGCTCATCCTTGGCAAGGACGTGTATTACCACTATACTATGCCCGCTAAATCTATATGGGACTGGTAGGGATCGGACCTACGACCAGGCGGTTATGAGCCGCTCGCTCTACCACTGAGCTACAGTCCCAAATATAAATTATAAAAAACAAATAAAGAATCATGCATAATTCATACTTCGTAATTCATGATTCTAGTTATGTGCCGCAGGGCAGAATCGAACTGCCAACGCAAGGATTTTCAGTCCTTCGCTCTACCACTGAGCTACCGCGGCAATGTGGGTCTGACTGGACTCGAACCAGTGACTTCTTCTTTGTAAGAGAAGCGCTCTAGCCAACTGAGCTACAGACCCAAAATCCTTTCTGAAGCAAAAGAGAGATATTCTAGCCAACTGAGCTAATCATCCAAAAAGTGGGCATGAGAGGACTCGAACCTCCAATCCTTGCGGCATATGCACCTCAAGCATACGCGTATACCAAATTCCGCCACATGCCCGACTAGACGTAAACTATCTACCCAAACGACTATCGTTGAAAATAATTTATCAATGGCTATGTTTTTCTGACGGCATATTTTCCGGAGGTTGTTCCGTTTTTTCCAGCTCGGGTTTTTCCTCTTCCGCTTTTGCATATCCCATGATGTCTTTATATTTCATCCTTAGGGATTTTGCGGATTTATTTCTTATGTAATACAATTTTGATCTTCTGACTTTTGCCCTTTTGATTAATTCTACTTTTTCAATTTGCGGAGAATAGAGAGGTAATATAAGCTCCACTCCAATACCAAAAGAAATTTTTCTGATAGTTATCATTGGCGATGAGCTTTGTTTTCCTTTTATGGCGATAATAATGCCTTCAAAGACCTGCAGTCGTTCTTTTTCTCCTTCCTTTATTTTGCGGTGAATTTTCACGATATCTCCAGCTCTAAGTTCAGGAATTTTCTTAGTCCTTTGGCTGGAATTAAATTCAATCATTTTTTTCTTCATATGGTTATTATTATACTCGAAGTTTATTAAATTAAAAACAAACTCAATAACTGAGTATTTCTTAACGAATTAATTAAATTTAAAGCCATTTCATAATATCTTTTTCCTATTGACTAGTCAAGATTCCTTAGAAAATTGGTAAAATCATCCGGAATCTTGCTTTGGAAATAATATTTTTTTCTAAATAATTCGAATTTTATTTCCTGCGCGTGAAGCAGCTGCCTTTTTGCGTTAAGTTTTAGTCCTGAAGAAGAAAAAGGTTGAATCTTGGATTTTAATTTATATATTTCATCCCCAATAACCGGATGTCCCAGAGAAAATAGATGGATCCTGATCTGGTGCGTCCGGCCGGTCTTTGGGCGGATTTCCAGCAAAGAACAGCTATCATACTCCTTAATAACTTCGTATTCCGTCACGGCCGATCTTGTTTTTGTTTTCGTTTTCCCGCCGGCGATGACCTGCTTTTTATAATTTTCCGCGCGCGCGATCGGTTTTTCAATCACCCCTTTTTTATTTTTTAATTTTCCGCGCACTACCGCCAAATATTTCTTTTCCACTTTTCTGTTTTTAAATAAATTTTTCAATTCATTAAAGGACTCCTGCTTCCGCGCGATTATCATAACGCCAGAAGTGTCTTTGTCCAGACGATGCACGATTCCGGGCCTTAAATCCGAACCCGTCGAGCCATCATTTATATTTTCTATTTCCGGAAACTTTGAAATTAAAAAATTCACCAAAGTATTTTTTTCCTCAAAATTATTTGGATGTATTTTCAATCCATCTGGCTTATCAATAACTATAATATTTTTATCTTGATAAATTATTTTAATTTTAATATTGTCCTTCGGGATTAACTTTTCGCTTTTCGCTTTTCGCTCTGCGCTTATCTTGTCTCCTTCCTTCAAAACATAACTCGGTTTTATATTCTTATTATTTACTTTAATTTTCCCGTTTTTTATCATCCGAATAATTTCTCCGCGGGTTATTTCCATATTTAAAAAAACTTCTGGCTTTTTATCCGCCGAAGCTTTAGCATAGGAGGAAAGGAATTTATCAATTCTTTGTCCTGAATTTTCTTTTTTAATTATTATTTTTTTCATGTGCCGGGGAGAGGACTCGAACCTCCACACTCTTTCGAGCACTAGCTCCTAAGGCTAGCGTGTCTGCCGTTCCACCACCCCGGCATATTAAATAAAATTTTAAATTTTTAAAAATTGGATTCGTTTAGAAATTAGAAATTGAAAATTAGAAATTAGATAATCTTATTTTTTCGCTTAACCTTGTATTATTTCTCGAATTCTCTCTATTTCCTCATTTAATAATTGGCTATCACTATATTCCCCGTGATGCCTTTTGGCTTTCCCGTATGTTTCCTTTTTTTGGTCTAAATGAATATTAATCAACAAATTATTTTCTTTCATCTTTACAAAAACATGGAAACGGGGAAAACCAGACCGCGCTAAGACCCGCACAAAACTCATTTCACTGCCCTCATGCCGCTGAAAAACATAGCCCACTTTTCTTAGCATATTAACTGAATTTTCTTTTATATTTTTTATGACTAATTTCATTTTATATCGCTTAATATTTACTTCTTGCTTCTAAGTTGGTCGGGGTACTGAGAATTGAACTCAGCCTTCACCCACCCGAAGGGCGCGTACTACCGATATACTATACCCCGTTAATTTTGAATTAAATAAAAGTGCGCCTGCCCCGCATCAAGCGCCTTGCTTTGATGCTGGGGTAATGCCACTATACCACGCTCCAATAATATAATTTAACAAAGCAAGTCGTGCGTACTACCGGTATATTTACCCCGCCCTTCGCGAAGGGCGGGGCTATGCCCCGTCAAACAATTTCATCTTTAACCTTTTCCAATATCTCAACTACTTTATCATTTCTTGCCAGTTTGTCCACAGACAAAACTATTTCTTTCGATTTCGGAGCGAGTTTTGGCTGCTTGCTCAAAAAAATTCTGATTGCTTTTCCATCCGGTTTTTTTTCTATGTATTTAGCTAAAATTGCGTACCAAAGATCCATAGTTTCATGTGAAACATCAACTCCTATTTCGATTCCTGGGATATTTTCAAAATAATAAACAAGCTTTTCCCAATTGTTATATTTTTCATAAATAATTTCATCCTCTAAAAATTTTCCCGCCAACCCCCATGCATCGCCCGCATTGCCTAGAGCATAGAAATTATATTTATTTAAAATTTCCTCTCTTTTCATATCGCAGTATACATGATATTTCCAGCCGGCGTTAAAAGAATCCAGCCCCTCAAAATTTAGATCGACCGGTTTGAACCTAAGATGCGTGTCTTTTCTTTTTATTGATTTGTCAATTCTCCGAATATCTGGAAAAACACAGCCCAAAATAAACTCATCTGTGTCAAATTGATGGGAAGGATTTTTTTCAAAATATTTATTCACGTAAATGATGTGTGATACGGGACAAGCCATACAAATAGTTTTTTTCCTTGTCCTCCTCTCCTTTTCAGGGAGAGGATTTGAGGTGAGGGTAAAAATAATCTGAAATATTTTTCGCTCTCTCCGTTTTTAAAAGGGAGATTAAGAAGGATTTTTATTACTATTTACTAATTACTTATTACCAGTTACTAGATTATATCGCCACGCTGTTCCATATTATATCAAATATCGATTGCACCTTTCCATGCTAGTTCAAAAATGGCTTTTTGCGAGCGGGCGATTTCAGCTGATTCAATGATCATTCCGAACATTTCCGCGCCATAGCTGGCAATGGCAATTTTATTTTTATAAATATCAATTTCATTGGAAATAGGAAAATCTTTTTTCGGCAGAATCCGGACCTCTCGCAATTGTTCTCGGTTTTTTTCCATAAAATTTTTCGCTAGGACGGCTTCTTTGTAAATTCCCCGAATCCGTATCCCTTTTTCCACCCTTCTCCGAATATACTCATCTATATATCCGGACATGTTCTCATAGACATCGTCTCCCACATAGGCCAAAATTTCATCACCTTTTTTGCAACTGCGCAAACTGTCTTCATACATTTCTTTGATACCTTCCTTGTCTTCGAAATATCTGATGAATGGTTTTGTTTTTGGAGAGTTGTATAAGTTTTGAAGGGCAGGCATGATGGATTTTATTTTTTCTTCTTTTTCTTTCAGCTTGGAAATCAAAACTTCCGGATCAGCCGGGGAAAAATATTTTATCTTCCCTTTTATGGACTTATAAACTAAACCTTCTTTCATTAGCTGGTTTATGAGATCATACGCCGTAGGCCGCTTGAGACCGGTCTTTTTCGCAAGCAAATACCCAGTCGCCCCGCCCATTTCCAAACAGGCGAGATATACTTCCGCCTTTTTGCCGTCAATATTAATTTGTTCCAAAATCTGCTTTATTTCCATATTATTCGTAAATTTCCGACTACTAAATATAGTATGGCATATTGGCTGAAATAAAGCAAGTTTTGCTATTTTTATATCTCACTTGACTATTATTATTGACTATAATGCTTAAAAGTGCTATTATTAACTGTTTAGAACATTAAAAAGTAAATATTATCAGATTAGCAAAAAATGTAGGAAAGGGGATAATGATGGAAAATGATAAAAAACTAAGTGAAAAGTTTTGGGATGGATTTTGGGATGGATTTACTGCGGGCATGTTTTTTGGATTTATTATTGTAGCCATTGCCGCAAGTATTAAAGAATATTTTTTATAACTACAAACCCGTCAAAAAATTAAAGGAGGAGAAATGGCTATATACAAAACTAAGAATGATAAAGCAAGCGATGAAATAAAGCGCTTGTCGAAGGAATTAAGATGGACTCGAAAAAAATTATTTTGGGAATATTTCCGTAAACTGAATGATGCTATTTGGAGCATGATTTATGGTTTTAGACACATAGGCATAAGAGCTGATGGTGAAAACGATTATGCGACAAGAAAAGCGGCAGCGTATTATAAAAGAATGATAAGCACTTCTTCCGGAAGTAAGAGTCTTGTTTGGGAAGAATTTCTTCAAAGATTTGAAGACAAATACCGTGCCCGTGTTTATGATCGAGAAATTATCTTTTTATTAACTTACATTGAACAAGATTTGAAACCGGATTTTCTGAAAGCTAAAGAAGTTGCCTTGCCAAAGCGCCAATATAATGAGGCGAAACCTTCAGATGAACTAGCGGTTGCAGAAAAAAATTATGCCATGAAATTATCCTATCTAGAGTTGCTTGAGTGGATAGATACGAGACTTGCTCGAAAGTTTAAAGTCGATCCATAAACACGCGAGGCAGGAAAAACCTGACTCAAAAAGACCTAAGGCGGAGCCCATCGCGGTTCCGCCTTTTTCTGTTTTTTATTAGATCCCTCGACTGTGCTCGGGATGACATACAGCGTTATTTTACCCAATGTTTGCTTTTGATTTCCTTATCATCCTCTTCTTTCTTTTCTTCGATTTTTTCTTTCGCCATTTCGCGGAGTTTAGACAAATCCAAATTTATAAGCTCCTTGGCGCGGGAAAGAAGCAGGGTTTTTTCATTTTTAGAGGAATTTTCAATCACTTCCGCCAAAAGCACATCTAAAATCGCGCCGATTTTTGGGCCGGAATTTATATTTAACTCTTTCATTAAATCATTGCCGTTGATTTTGAGCATTTTCACTGAAACCGCATCCTGCGAAACTTTATCAATCATATATTCCAAATGGCGAAGTTTATACGGCTTGGCTTTAGGAACGCCCGACCCCAGCCGGTCGGCGATACGGACATCAATAAGGTCTTTTATGTTTTCCAAACCGACTTTTTGAATTAATCGGCGCACTGAACTTTCCCCCACTTCATCTGGATTGTAATAAAACATATGACTGTCCACTAATAATTTTACTTTCTGTATTACGTTACCTGAAAACCGCAGACGAGTTAACATTTTTTCCGCCACCCGCGCTCCGACATGGTCGTGATTGTAAAAAGTCGCGTATTCACCTTCGCCTCTTTTCGTTTGCGGCTTGGCAATGTCATGGAGAAGGGAAGCCAGTCGCACTTCCAACTTTTCCGAAGGACAATGCTTCAAAGATAAAATACTGTGCTTGTAAATCGTATAGATGTGATGGCGGTTTTGTTTCACGCCTACTCCTTTTTCTAATTCGGGAATGACATAATCAAGCAGTTTAGCTTCATGAAGCATATTTATGCCTTCAGCGGGATTGTCTGATAAGATTATTCGGGTTAATTCATCCTTTATTCTTTCCATAGCTATATGCTTCATATGCGCGTGGTATTTTTTCACTGCTTCAAAAGTTTTTTTCTCAACATCAAATCCGAGTTCCGCGTGGAACCTCACCGCCCGCATCATCCGCAGCGCGTCTTCATCAAATCTTTCATGCGGATCGCCGACAGTCCGGATAATTTTATTTTTAATGTCTTCCTGTCCGCTGAACAAATCCACAATCTCGTAAGTTGTTTGTTGTTTGTTGTTTGTTATCAGTTTTAAGGCAATCGCGTTCATCGTAAAATCCCTCCTTGATAAATCTTCTTCCAAGGTTTTCGCGAACTCGACTTTGTCCGGCCGGCGTTTATCGGAATATTTACTTTCAATCCTATAAGTTGTCACCTCAACAACATCATGCTCGCATTCCGGATTCAAAAATCCATTCTCAATAAATCTTTCTACTTTAACTCCCACTGTCCCAAATTCATTTTCATAAAAACTGTCCGGGAAAATTTTTATTATTTCTTCCGGCTTGGCGTTGGTTGCCACATCCCAGTCCTTTGGTCCGCCAGCTGGCGGATTATCCATTATCAAATCTCGCACGCATCCGCCCACGATATAGGCCTCAAAATTGTTTTCTTCAAACTTTTCCAAGACCTCTTTAACCTGCTTGGGAATTTTTTT
Organism: Candidatus Moranbacteria bacterium RIFCSPHIGHO2_02_FULL_40_12b; assembly: GCA_001784725.1. Lineage (GTDB taxonomy): Bacteria > Patescibacteriota > Minisyncoccia > Moranbacterales > 2-12-FULL-40-10 > 2-12-FULL-40-10. The sequence goes on along the minus strand of MFRX01000001.1, from coordinate 40,156 downwards.
AATCATAAAAATTACTATAAAAGTCATCGCGAAACGATTCAATAATTTTGCATTTTAATTTTTGAATTTATAAGGTGTCCTCGGCAGGAATCGAACCTGCGACGCCCACCTTAGGACGGTGGCGCTCTAATCCACTGAGCTACGAGGACAAAAAAATTAATGAATTTCTAATATCTGACTATAAATTTTATCTATTAAAGAGTAAATCAGTTTCAAAGTATTGTGACCGCGTCTAACAGTTATTCTACACATGCCATATTTAGTTTTACCTCGTGTTCCCCCATCATTAAAACGAACTATAAACTTGTTCTTAGAGATACCCGTGATTTTAGACCAGTAATTTAGACATTTATTTTTTTTCATACCAGAAAAATATCTGATAGTAATTTTAATGAAATCATTAGATATATTAAGATAACTTCTTAAAATTTTTAGATAAACTTGTATCATTTTTCCATCAGAGTTAATAAACTCACAAACTTTTTTACTACCCTCACCCCAGTAAAGCATTGCTAGGATTATAGCTAAATCTTTATTTGAATTTTGGAGTAATTTTTTTGCTTTTTCCCTTGCTATTTGTAAATTCTTTTCTTTTATTTTTTTGCTTCCACCTCTTTTAGCATTTAATATAGAAATATATTTTGGCGATACTTTAACTCCCTGAATATGATACCAAATTGTAGTTTTAGGAACAGAAAGTTCCTTTACAAGCTCATTAATACTGTAGCCAGTTTTTCTTAATTCCTTAATTCTTTTCAATTTTTGCCATGAGTGTTTCCGCATATTTTTATTATATCAAACCTATTAGAAACATCAAGCACACCTAACAAGAAAAAGGTAGTTTCTAATTATATCACTGAACTACGGGGGCAAAAAATTTACGGGATAAGTTAAGCGACAAATAGTAATCGTTTATACAATATCAATCCTAATGCCTCTTGACAAGATTAGCATTTTAGGAATACAATTTAATGTCCAAGAAAGATCTTTAAAAAAACAATAATTTAACTAAAATTTAACCAAATAAAGGGGATTTACCTCCCTTTGCGTTGCGCTAAAAAAGGGGGTATCCCCCTCAAAATGCAAAGGAGGTAAAAGATGCAAAAACTGATGGAAGACATTACGGGAAGGATATTTCTTCTTTTAGAACCTACGACTCATGACGAACCACTCCGCAAAGAGTTCCAACGTCTGCGATATTACGAATTTGTTATTAAACATAACCGCAGATGGGAACCGGAGAATGAAGAAAAAATAGAAAGGGATTTAATTGATCAGTACGCGGATTATATTGTTTGTATCTCGGGAGAAAACTGCGAAAGAAGAAAAATAATAACCGGATGTCGATTGATAACTGATGATAAAATAGAGCTTCCTGCAGCTAAAGCGATTGGAAAAATACAACCGCATTCTCTTGAAATTTCTCGGATAATTTCCAAAGATCCCGCGGTCAAATGCATGTTGTATGCTCTTATTTACCAGTACGCAGTTGATCGGGGATATGAATATATCTACGCATTGGCAAGAAGAGGAATTGCCCGCATAGTGAAACGGGAAAAAATGGATGTTTTCATAGAATTGGGAGAGGAATTGACTCACAAAAAATCTGCAAATCTGCGGCTGGTTCCAATGATGACGCACATCAGCCAGGTGCCGCACTTGGCAAAAAATGAGAGTTTCTTAACATTAATCTAAACTACGGGGCCCTGATCAATTATCAGAGGCCTCTTTCATTTTAAATTCAAAATTTTTTAATTACTCAAACCAGCTGCTTTTAAAAATTATCACGCTAAATTTTTTATTGTGGACTTACCGGGAATTGAACCCGGAATTGAGCAATGCGAATGCCCTGTTATACCGTTTAACTATAAGCCCAGTGGATCTAAAGAGAATCACGCCCTTAACTTTCTCCACCTGCCCGAAATGCTGTGGAGATAAGGAGACTCGAACTCCTGACCTCTTCCATGCCATGGAAGCGCTCTACCAACTGAGCTATATCCCCATTTCACAGCAGGCGGGTGCCATGAAGTGTTTTACCACTAGAATATAGGCCCGCGCGAAACTATAAGTAATCATATCAATTCAAAAAAGTTAGTCAATAAATCCCTTTAGAAATAAAGTGCTATTAGAATTTCTAATAGGATAAAAAAGAAGGGCGGGTCGCATACTTAAGCGACTTCGCCCCAATTCTACATAATAAACTTCGCCTTAGTGCACTCTAAATCCACACCATTTAGAACGCCCCTGGCAATTTCGAATGCCCTCCTTATTTTTTTGTCTTTTGCACCCAAACTGTTGCCGATTTTTCGGCAAAGTTGGTTCAATGAAAATCCCCTAATAGGTAAACTTCCTTCTTGCACCATTTCAATTTGTGGATCTTCTATCCCAAGATCTTCCAGAAAAATCTTGAAAAAATTTCTTCCATAATTGTCTGCCTCATGGCCTTCAGTAACTACGGCAATCCCTTTCACTTTCTCCCGCGGAAATTTCTTAACTGAACCATCTATAATATCAGAAAGCAAGCTTAGATATTTTTTTTTCTTTCTCAGGGCTTTGGAGACAGATCTATTTCCGTACCATTTTACCATAACATGATACCATTTTATCTTCACGAGTTTCCTTAATATTTCCCACCAGGAATAGAATTTTTTCATAGCTTTTAGTGTATAGATATGAAGCTCAAGTGCCGACATATTACATGGATCAAATACCGCATGGTGAGCGTCATATTTGCTCCAATCGGTATGAAGTAGTCGTCCCTGGTCTTTTAGTTCTCCAAAAAGAGGTGTTCCGGGAAGCGGCGTTAACATCATAAATTGAACAGAGTCAATCTCTAATTCTTTTGCAAGCCGGGCAGTATTTTTTATCGTTTGGATATCATCCGTGTCCGAACCCAACACGAACATCCCGTGAATATTTATTGAATACTTTTTGAAGACATGGATAGCATTTCTAATATCGTCTAAACTCTGACCTTTGTTATAAAGCCGAAGTGTTTCTGGATTTATTGATTCAAATCCTATATACACCGCAAAGCATCCGGCTTTCTTCATCAACACCAGCAGTTCTTCGTCCTCCGCCGCATCAGCCCTGACTTGAGCGCTCCATTCAAGTTTTATGCTGTTTTCTATCATCGCTTTCAGTAATTCTTTCACTCTCGCTCTTTCTTTTTTCGGAGCAAAATTGTCATCGATGATAAAAACATGTCTTGGTTTATACTTCTCTACCTGTTTCAGTTCCTCAATAACTAAACCAGTACTTCTGGTGCGAATTTTTCTTCCGAACATCGGAATTACTGAACAGAATTTGCAGTTAAATGGGCATCCTCTGGAAGTTGCAACTGGAATTACTGTTTTGTTCCATCGATAAACCAGATTAAGATCTGGAATGGGATAGATATTAAGATCGGGAATAAGTTCTCTGTTAGGATTGTGATAAATCCTCCCGTTATGCCAGTAGGACAACCCTTTTATTATTCCAACATGCTGATTAATATTTGCATTACCGCTTAAAAGATTAACCAGTTCAATAATAGTTTCTTCTCCTTCACCTCTTACCACATAATTAGCATGTTGCAAACTTTCCTCAGTCATAAAAGTTGAGTGCGGACCTCCCATTACAACAGGAATTTTTTTTCCGCTGAAACGCTTTGCAATCTCGTATGCTCTTGGCGCGGTAGATGTAATGGAAGAAATACATATCATATCTGCATCTTCCAGTAATGACCAATCTATTTTTGCAATGTCTTCAATAAAAACTTTTGTATTGTAACCCCTGTCTCTTAGAATAGTGGCCATCATAATAGCGCCAAGTCGCGGTATCCGAGTCCTGCTGAAAATATGCGCTCCCGGAGATTTTGCTTCAATGAAATAAATATTTTTCATTTTTTTTCCTCTCTTTCTTTTTTAGAATTTTTTGATTTTTTGATTTTTTTTATTCAGTTTTTAAAAAACTAATTTTATACTATTATACACCTTAATATCTTAATAAACTAACTTACTATACCATAGAATATATTGTCAACCCTGTTAGAAATTCATTCAGGATATATTTATAATAGCGTAAAATAAATGTATAATGTAATTAATGAATGCACTAAAAAATTTTTGGAACAATTTCAAAACCCGCCCGGATATCTGGTTTTTTTATGGTTTTCTCCTGACCTTTACTTTATTTGTCCGAAAAGTACTGTTTTTTTATCCAATAAACGGCCAATTTAACGAATATTCCGGAATTTACCTTTATTTAAGCGATATTTTTCTTATTTTAACTGTTGTTTTTTGGGGAACATTTATATTACGAAATAAATCGGAGTATTTGTCAAGTATTAAACAATGTTTTGGCTTAAATAATCCGTTACTTAAAATTCTGTTGATTTTTAACCTTTGGATTTTTATTTCCATCCTTTGGTCTGACAATCAGGTAATTGCCCTGTTCCGTGCGATTAAAATTTTGGAGTTTAATTTATTATTTCTGTATATTATTGTCAGAATTGTTCCATGTGGAAAAATTTATAAGAAATGTCATCCTGAATTCGATTCAGGATCTAAAGTTTTTCTAGATTCCGGCTTGATGGCCGGAATGACAGAAGCCGAAAATGTTTCACATGAAACATTTCTACAGCGCGTATTCCAAATTATCATTTTTATTGGCTTATTTCAGGCAATAATTGGAATTTGGCAGTATTTAATTCAGCACTCCGTTGGATTATTTTGGCTTAAAGAAAGCTTAATTTCACCAAATATACCAGGAGTGGCCAAAGTCATCTTCGGCGGAGAAAAATTCATCCGCGCTTATGGATTATTTCCGCATCCCAATATTTTAGGCGGATTTTTATTGTTTTCAATAATTATAACTTGGGTATATTGGAAGTTAATAAAAATCCCCCTTAATCCCCCTTTTACAAAGGAGGAAAATGGAATTGTTCCATGTGGAACAATTTTTAAACTTTCTCCCTTTTTAAAAGGGAGAAATAAAGAGGGATTTTTAAAAATAGCATTATTTATCCAATTTATCGCTTTAATGATTACTTTCTCTAAATCCGCCATTTTAGGTCTTATTATGGCCATTTTATATATTTTCCTTAAAATTTACAGGAATAGGATTGTTCCGTGTGGAACAATTCATAAAAATTTACTTCGAAATATGTTCCACGTGGAACATATAAAAAGATTACTACTGTTATCTCTAATTTCCTTACTGCTAATTATTGCAATAAAGCCGAATATTAACTCCTTAATACTTAAATCTCTTAATGAGCGAATAATATACTTAAATTTATCCGATAAAATTATATCCGATAATCCTATTTTCGGGATCGGAAATGGCCAGTTTGTTCTAGAAATGCAAAAATACAGTGTGATAATTCTTGAATCCTGGCAATTCCAGCCGGTGCATAATGTTTTTCTCCTAATCTGGAGTGAGTTGGGATTAATAGGACTTATTTTATTTTTATGGTTTTTGTGGAGAATATTCAAATTCTCTCCCTTTTCAAAAGGGAGATTGGAGAGGGATTTTTACTTGACAATAATATTAAAAAGTGTTGTGATAGGATTTATTTTCATCATGCTTTTTGACCATTATTTTTGGGACATTCAGCAAGGACAAATTTTATTTTGGTTGACGGCAGAATTATTGGTCGGTGTTAATTCTATTGGAGTAACTACTGTGGAAAACTAATGTATAGCTAACAGGTGTTACCCATAACTATACCAAGTGTTACCTTACGGTGTTAACTATACATTTATTTGCTTTTATTTCAGGTTGGTAATATAATTGCCTGAACGGAAATTTTTGAAAAGGAGGCGAGAAAATGATAAGCGAATCACGGTTCGTCAAAGAAACGCAAAAAGAAACAAAAATCTCGGCCGATCTTCTGCGAAATTTCTTCCGCACTGCCGAGAAAATGTACTGTCTTTATCACTGGAAAGATCCTGATATTTCACAGGATGAAAAATGGGAAAAAATACTGGAATTTGAGGAAAAATACCTTTGGCCGGTATATCGGCAACTTGACAATCCATCTCTTTCGATTTACCAAAATCCCGACTATGAAAGCGAGTGCATCATGTTTAGAAATTCTATTTCCGATGAATGGTCATTGCGGTCTCGCCAAAAAAACATAGATCCAAGGGACTTTAAAACGGGATTAAAAGAATTGATAGAGAGAAGATTTCCCCTCCTGAATTTAGCGTTAGCGATTACCGACAACGATATGGAAATATTCAAAAAGGGGCCAAAAAAAGGGATTAATTGGTGGTTTATTGGAGCCACAACTATCGCAACGTTAGGAGTAATAAAAGGAGTAAAAGTTCTTAGTGATAAGAATAAAAAGGAGGAAAAAAAGGGATAAATCCGCGTGAATAATAATATATATTCGCGCGGGTTTTTTATTCCACTTTTTGAGTTATTCACAGAGCCATTTTCCTTGCTTTGTAGTATAATTAAAATAGTGCTATAATATAAACGGATGAAAACAAAAACTATAAAAAAATCATTGGCCGTTTTCGCGGGACTTTTGGTTTTGAGTTTCGCCGTTTTTGCTTTGGCTGATGAAGACAAAAAAAACGGAAAAAATATTTTTTTGGACTCGGATCAGGACGGGCTGACTGATGAAGAAGAAAAGGGTTATGGAACCGACCCGAACAATAAGGATTCTGACGGCGATGGATATTCCGACGGGGCGGAAGTGTTTGGCGGATATGATCCGCTAAAACCGGCTCCGGGAGATAAAATTGAAACCGCGGATAATAATGAAGAAACAAAGGACGAAAATACGTCCGAAAAAAGCGCGGATAAAATAAACCTGACGGAGGAATTGTCCACGCAAGTAGCCGGATTGATAGGCAGCGGAATAAGCAATAATAAAGAAATCTCCATAGAGGACTTGGACAATATTCTGCAAAATTCGCTGGGAAATGAATTGACCTTTGACAACCTGCCGGATATTGACGAAAAGGATATTAAGATCAAAAAACAAAATTATGCGGAATTATCCGAGGAAAAAAGGAAGGAAATGGAAAAAAGGGATACCACTGAATATTTGACCGCGCTTTCCTATATTGCTATCAGTAATTCACCCAAAAAAATCAGCGACATCAAGGATATTGACGCTTTTAGCGAAGAATTTCTGCAACAGGTAACCATGCTTTCAAATTCAATGTCCAATATCTCCTATTTCAAAGACATCGCTGAAAAAGGAGAAGCTGCTTATGACCAAATGAAAGAAGTTGAAGTTCCGGAAAACATGTTGGATATTCACGAGAAAGGTCTGCGGCTTTTTAAATACGCCATTTCCCTTAAAGATAAAGACAACCCGGATGATAATGACCCAGTACGAACTATTACTCAACTTTCCAATATCCAGAGCTTGATTAGTATTAGCTTGAGTTTCGCCCAGGAAGTCGAAGGCAAATTTAAGGAAATTGGAATCAATGAAACTCCGTTTAATTTATAGGCAATGAATATTAAAACAAAAATAATAATTTTTCTTCTCTTCACTCTTTGCGTGAACTTTTTCTCCGTTCCAGTTACGCACGCGGCAATTTGGTGGGAAAATTTCGGGGCGGCTGGCTTCAAGCAGGTGTTAGAAACTATCATGAGCCAGATTATGGCGATGATCAGGGGCATGATGAAACAAATGGCGGTCCAAATGCTGACCAAGCAAGTAAATAACATGGTGTCAGGCGGCGGAACTGACGGGGCTATGTTTATAATCGACTGGCGGGATGCTATCGTTAAAGAGCCGGCAGAAAAAACAGACGTGTATATGAACGACCTTTTTTCCATTACTACGGGAGGAATCAGCTCCGCTTCGAATTATTCAAGCGGTACAGAAGGAGTTTCGGGAAATTATTCCAGTTATCTGCAGGAAACCGCGAAACAAGCAATTTCCGGCGATATTCCTCGTTATAATTTGAATGAATATGTAGGCGATCCGGCGGATATGCTTTCAACTGGTAATTGGCAGGCCTGGGGCGCTTATTTTTCCAATGATGCTAATAATCCATATGGCTACAGAAATATTGCGTTACGGGAAGCGAGTGCTAAATATGCGGAGGAGGAAAAGCTGGCTATGACTAAGGCCATAGCGTATCAAGGATATAAAGGAAAAGAAAGTGGGGGGCAAATTGTCACTCCTGGATCATTAGTAAAAGACATCCAGGCTGATACTCAGGATATAGGTAATAAAGCATTAGCTAACGCGACCAGTATTCCGGAAATTATCACTTCTCTTGTTTCCCGGCTGGTAATGCAGGCGCTTCAGAAGGGAGTGGGATCGATTCAGAAGTCCGTGCAAAAGGAGATTGGCAATACAAGAGGGAATTATCAGCAGAATTATTCGAATTCCAGCACAACCAGCCAATATAAATCGCAGTATTAGAAATTGCAGTTTTATTTTAAAAACCTGGCTTGCGCAGCCAGGTTTTTTTAAATTCTTGCTCAGTGGACACAAGAGGATTCGAACCTCTGATCTCTAAAACCCGCCTGCCATGACTGTGGACGGCACAAGACTCGAACTTGTGACATTCATCCCACCCTTCGCGAAGGGTGGGATCAATGTGACATTCTAACTTCACCCGCCCTAATTTTTGGGCGTGGGCTTGTCCAGACTTGAACTGGAGACCTCTTCCATGTCAAGGAAGCGCTCTGACCAACTGAGCTACAAGCCCAAATTTTGGCGGGATTTTACGGGGAACTAGCCGTCCATTTTAATTCCTTCCGGTTCGGGGATTTTTTTATCAGATAATGCTTCCTCAACCACTTCTTCTTTTTTTTCCGATTTTGCTATTTCCTTAAAAAATAATATCCAGGCGCTTTGGCAAAAAACCTTATAAACAGCGCTAATTAAGAGGAACATTAGCAAAAAAACAGCAATTCCTAATGACGCGATAATAAATATCCCGGCTTTATTAAGAAACAAATGCATCACAAATCCTGCCAGAAGCAATCCGGCTAGAAACGAGAGTGAAATAAAAAAAAGCGCGACTCCAATTGCTATCCCTATGGGAATGAATAATAATGCCATAATTATGCTGGAAAAAATATTTTTCCTAAAGAGAGCATAAGCGTTTTCCAAAGAAGACAATATTTTCAAATCGCCTAAAACAATATACATAGAACTGTAATTTTTCAAAAAAGAACTTATTATTAAAAGCGGAAGAAATATTATTATCGCCAAAAATAATGTAACGAAACCAAGCAAAAATGACTTCATATAAAAAAGAAAAATTACCGGGAGAAAAAGAATTATCCCTGTTCCTATTAAAAATATATTTACCAGCAGTCCGGAAAAAAGCAACCGCCAAAAATATCTTTTCCCCTCTTTAAAACCCTCTCTAAAGCTTTTTTTTCGCTTATTATCAATATCATGAATCGTTTTAATCAACCCTCCCCTGGCAAGTATTCCGATTATTAAAAAAAACACAGCCAGGATTATAAGCGCGATAAGAACTGCCGTTATAATTTTATAGTGCGAAACCGCAAAACCCATTGCTTTCCCTATGACTTCTTTTCCGGCATCTATGTCGCTTCCTTTCTTGTAATTATTCAGCGGAATATTATAGTTATAGCTTAAATTGGGAAACCCAAAGGAAATCAGCAAGCCAAACCACCAAAGGAATTTATTTCCCCAGGTGATAGCCCAAGCCCTTTTTAATATTTCCAGATAATTAATTTTATCCACAGTAAGAATATAAAAAAATTCCTTATAATCCTGCGGTTATTTCCCGATAATCTCATTGAACTCGTCTTTTTCTATTGTTTCTTTTTCCAAAAGAATGATGACAATTTTTTCCAATATCTCCTTTTTTCCGGTAATTATTTTTTCCGCGATTTTCCCAGAGTCATCAATGAAACGGGAGACCTCGCGATCAATTTCATTGGCAGTGCTTTCCGAATAGTCCCTTTCTTCGCTGATTTCACGCCCTAAAAAAATAAGTTCTTCTTTTTTGCCAAAAGTCCGGGAGCCCAACTTACTCATTCCGTAGCGAGTAACCATACTTCTGGCTATTCGCGTCGCGCGTTCAAGATCATTGGCCGCGCCAGTCGTTACATCGCTAAATTTTATTTTTTCGCTGGCATAGCCCCCAAGCAGGACGGCCAATTCATCGAGAAAATAGGCCTTGGAATGCAATCGTTTATCTTCAGTGGGAACTGCCAGCGTGTAGCCGCCGGCCTGTCCGCGAGAAATTATGGAGATTTTGTGAACCGGATCGGCGTTAGGAAGATTCGCGGCTACCAGCGCGTGCCCGGCTTCATGATAGGCGATTATCTCTTTCTCCTTTTTGTTTATCGCCTTGCTTTTCCTTTCCGGGCCCAGAATCACTTTTTCAATCGATTCAGCAAGTTCCGGCATATCTATTGATTTCTTGTCGCGCCGGGCGGAAAGTATGGCGGCTTCGTTTACCATATTAGCTAAATCCGCTCCCGAAAATCCCGGGGTGCGCTCCGCCAAAATCCGCAAATTAACGTCACTTCCAAGCGGTTTGTTTTTCGCATGGATTTTCAATATTTCTTCCCGTTCATTGATATCCGGAAGATCTAGAACAACTCGCCGGTCAAATCTTCCCGGCCGAAGCAACGCCGGATCCAAAATATCCGGCCTGTTGGTCGCAGCAATAACAATCACATTAGTTTCAGTTTCAAAGCCATCCATTTCAACCAAAATCTGATTAAGCGTTTGTTCTCTTTCATCATGCCCTCCGCCCAGTCCCGCGCCCCGGTGCCTTCCAACGGCGTCTATTTCGTCAATAAAGACAATAGAAGGCGCGTTCTTCTTTGCCTGGCGGAATAAATCCCTCACCCGGGAGGCTCCGACTCCCACGAACATCTCAACAAACTCCGATCCGCTGATGTTAAAGAATGGCACGCCCGCCTCGCCGGCAACCGCTTTAGCCATTAGTGTCTTGCCCGTTCCAGGAGGACCTAAAAGCAATACTCCCTTGGGAATTTTGGCTCCGATATTTAAAAATTTCTTAGGATGCTTCAGAAACTCAACTATTTCATACAATTCTTCTTTGGCTTCCTTGGCTCCGGCGACATCAGTGAAAGTCACTCTTTTTTTCTTATCTTTGGGATCAACCATCCGCGCGCGGCTCATTCCGAAAGAAAGCGCCTGGGTATTTCCCCTCTGGGCTTGGCGCATCATAAACCAAATGAACCCGCCGATCAGAAGAAACGGCAATAAAAAAGGCAAAATTGCGCCCATCCAGGTAGCCCAGGAGGGCTCTTTTTTAACCACTATATTAACTAAATTAAGTTTTTCCGGATTCACTCCGTAATTTTTAAGCGATTCGGTTATCCCTGACTCTCTTTCTTTTACGGATTTTTCCTGTTTTCCGTCCGCCAGTTCTATTTTAAGCTCGTCATTGAAAACCTCTATCTGTTTTACCTTGCCTTCATTAATCTGTTTGACTAAATCACTCAAGGAAATATCGGCAGGAGTTTGTGAAGGAGAACTGTAAAGAATAAGGAATCCGGATATTAAAAGAAAAAAAAGAATTACGATAGATATGTTTTTTAGCAGTTTTTCCATGAAATTCTCTACGAATTACGAATTCGTACGAATATACGAATTATTAACTCCATTAAGTTATTACATTAGTTATAAATTATGCGATATTATAATTTTATCACCTTTACGCGTCAATTTCAATCCTTTAAATATTACAATCTGATTTTTGCTTTTAGTGCTTTTTACTGCCTTTAAAATTTCCTCCACATGCGCTGATTCAATATCTTTCAGATTGCCTTTAATTTTAAAAATAAAGTTCAACAAGGCCATTTTTTGCAGAGAAGGGTGCAAATTTAGCAACTTTTTAACGCTTAAATTCTTCATTTTTTCTGCCTCTTTTTCCGCGATATCACTTAATAAAGAATAATCATCCGCGATGGAAACCGCCGAGTCAAGAATAGTTTTTTTAATACCAGGATTGAAATTTTTTTTCAGATAGGGAATTAATTTATTTCTGATTTTGTTCCGCAAAAATAAATTCTCGGCATTCGTCCTATCTGCCCTATAAGTCCTATTCGTCTTATCTAAATAACCGAGAATTTCTTTTCTCGAAATTCCCAGCAATGGCCGAATGATTTTTTCATTCTTATATTTCATCCCGGACAACCCTTGCAATCCCGCCCCGCGGATAAGGCGCATTAAAAATGTCTCCACTTGGTCGTCCGCATTATGCGCCACCGCGATTAAATCTAATTTATTTTGCTTTCTTACTTTTTCAAAAAATTCGTAACGAATGTTGCGCAATTCATTCTCTGAATGAATTTTCCTAATCTTCCTCTCCTTTTTTAAGGAGAGGGTGGCGCGAAGCGCCGGGTGAGGTTTGGCGGGCGGATGAGGGAGAATAAGAGTAAAAATCTGAATCCCATATTTCCCCGCCAATTTTCTCACGAATTCCTCGTCTTTATCGCTATCTTTCCCCCGTAAACCGTAATTAATATGCGCGATAATCAGTTGCAAATCATACTTCGGCGCGATTTTCGCCATAATATCCAACATGCACACCGAATCCGGCCCGCCGGAAACGCCTAAAACAATCTTTGATCCTCTCTGCCAAAGTCCTTGTTGAAACGCCGCGTTTTGGATTGTTTTAATTAAATTCTTCATGTTATTTTTACTGAAATTATTCTGTCCTTATTTTTCCTTCCAATCCTTGCCACGCCAAATTAAAAATAAATCTCTGCATATTGGCGATTTCCTTGCTCTCTATCACAACCGCCATAAAATTTTCTTTATAAGAAATTAACGCTACTTTATCTCCGTAAATTTCCGTATCTCCGGAAAAAAGTTGCTGATTTTCAGGAACTAGAATTATTTTGCGCATTTCTCTTTCCGCGTTCCTTTGCCACTCCCTGCTTTCCTCGCTGTCTATAGCGATAACTTTGGCGGTTATATTTTTAACGACTCTTTTTTTAAAATATTCTTCGGCGTAACCTTTGGGAAATATATCAAATAATTTTTTAATAGAAGTATATGTTAAAATCTCATCTCCCTCTTTAATTGAACTCAAGGTATCTTCATACACCGCAATTGCTCCCGCGACCCCCTCGTAAAATTTTATTCTTGGCTTGGCCACCGGAGAATTATAAATTGACTTGAGTTCCGGCAATATTTTTACTAGCTCCGCCTCTTTCTGCTTTATGGAGATTTTTAATTTATCCGGATCTTCGGCGTTAAAAAATCTTTTCTTGCCCTTAAAGGTCTGATAAAAAAGGCCTTTATTAACCAACTCCGTCAAAATATTATACGCCGTAGGCCGCTTAACGCAAGCTTTTTTGGCTAAATTCTGCACCGAGGACTCCCCCAGCTCCAATCCGGCCAGATAAATTTCCAATTCTTCTTTTGCCAGTCCAATATCCTGCAAAACTTTTTTAATTGAATTGTCCATATTTGTCAAAAAATATAACAACAATTTTATTATATATAAATGGCTTATTTTGTCAATAATAAGAAAAAATGCAGCGATATACTGACAAAAAAAGTAATTCGATGTCAAATTACTTGACAAAATTTTAAAAGAGGAGTATAATAGAGAGTCAAAATAAAAATGCAGCTTAACAATAAAATATAGGAGGAAAGAATGAAAAAAATGATTCAAAGAATGACCAGTAAGTATAAGGCGGCACAGGAGGAAAAAAGGCAAGGAGAAATGGATGAAGAGGAAATAAAAAGATTTGAAAATATAGAATCAGGAATCGCTAGTTTTCCGGCATGGCTTCGAATCAAGGTTGATAATTTAGAAGTGGCAATTAAATCTGCAAAAGGCGAAGATTTTTCTATTAATGGAAACGACTGGATAATGGAAGAGTTAAAGGACACGTCTGATGTAATCAAATCAATGAAATTTCGGTTGGAGGCATATCAAAAAGCGCGAATTAGAGAAGTTGAAAGACGTTTAGGGTTTAAGCATAAAAAGGAAATAAAAACTGATGCCGTAAAAACGCTGGAGGAATTACTGGAAGAAATAAAATCCAGAAGTAAGGGATTATATCATGAGCTGGATAATAATCTGAAAATATTAGAAAGATATCCTAAGTATCTTCCAGATTCGAATATTGATGGAATACTGGGCAATCTTCAAGAAACAAAAATTCAAATCAAAAGCATTGAGGAGTTATTAGAAACTTATAAAAAAGGAGGATAATCGTTATCCGAGGGAGTAAAAATTATCACAAAAAACTCAAAGGCAGGAATCGCAACCGCGACCCTGCTTTTTTGCGTTCAATAAATTTATTTTCGTGTTTCCGAATAATGTCCGCCTTGGGCGCGATAAATCATGAACATTACATTCTCATTCGCGTTTTCGGGAATAATTTCGATACCCGGGTTTTTATTTTTCCAGACGCGGAAAATTTCATCGGCAAACGCTTGTCCGACGGTTTTCACATCTTTGAAATCCAAAATTACCGTTTTGAACTTTTCCAATCCGACCGTAATCCTTCGCGCCTGGGAACGGGAAAGATATTCCGTTCCCGCTTTGTGCAGTTTGACAATAACTTTGGTTTTGGAAAATTCAAAGGATTCATTCGTATACTGATCAAAAATTTTTTTCAAGTCCTTTTCACTTTTTTCGGAAACGGCGAATACCACTTTTGTTCCCGCGAATTCCTTGGAGTCCTCGACAAAAACATCGCCAAGAATGTTATTAAAAACCAATGATTTCCTGAAGCTTTTGATGGTCAGAACATCGGCCACTTTAGAAGTGAAAAATATGCCTTCTCCGCTGTGCCGCTCCGGCAGAGTGGTTTGTTTACCCTTCAGAAGATCCTGGATAGCTTCCAATTCGCTGGCAAGCTTTTTTTTGCCTTGAATATTGCGGAAGATTCCAACTCCGCGATCAACCACGGTAAAGCGGATTTTTCCTTCCGTCTTTTCCATAAATATTTCGATGAATTCAGAACGGGAGTGTTCAATGGCGTTATTTAATATTTCCGTAAAAGCGTAGCTGACTATGCGTTCTGTGTTTTCCGGCAAGTTTAAAAATATCCCTGTATTCTTTTGAATTTCGTCTAAAATCAAATCTTCGGAAACGCCTTTGTTGGCGATTTTTTTTCGCACCGACAAAATCTTTCCCTTTTGCAAAGCTAATTGCTCATTGTCAGCCCTGACATAGGAAGCTTTGTTGGCTTTCCCAATGAGAACGATTTCTCCTTCTTCCTGGAGTTGTTTTAGAAACCGGTTAACATAGGCGCGCGAAAAACCGCTAGTTTTGACTATTTCCACGGATTTCACCGAGTCCTTTTTATTAATCAAATCTAAAATAAGCTTTTTGAGTTCCATATTGTTGCTAACTTAACTATACTCTAATAAACAAAAGTTGTCAAATAGTTGACAACTAAAAGCTTTTAGAATGCTTTGTATAAAACAAAATTAGCCGAATTAATGTTGTTAACTTTCTTATAAATAATAAATTAAAGTTGACAACTTGCTTACAAATAAGATTTGATGATTTCCGCGGTTTTAGCGATGGCTTCATTCAATTTTCCTTCTTTATTCACCACGGTGTAGTCATAAATATCCGCGTGTTTCATCCACGCCTTTGTATATTCCATTCTTTCCCGGATATATTTTTCGGAAAGTCCGCCGCGGCGGCGGATGCGGTTTTCCATAATTTTCAAATCCGGAACGGTGACAAAAATCGCCGGAATTTCCGGATACAATTTCTTGGCAGTTATCACGCCTTTCCAGTCAATTTTCCACGTCCCGATTTTTCCGGAATTTTTCACTCTTTCAATTTCTTTTTTGGTCACTCCGTATAAATTACCGTTATACTGCTCCGCCCATTCTACAAATTCATTGTTATTTCGGCGTTTTTCAAATTCTTCGCGCGCGATAAACCAATAAGGATCGCTTTGCGATTCGCCCGGGCGCATTTCTCTGGTTGAAGTAGTTACTATCCGCTCTATCGGAAAATATTTTTTCAGCCCTTCAATAATTGAATCCTCTCCCGCTCCGGAAGGCCCGGAAATGATGAAAATGTTGTTTTTATTGGCTATTGACATGATTTGTGTATTATGCTATCATACGTCAGCTTAGAAAAATCCAAGCAAGGAGGTTTAAAATGCCCAAAGAGGTAATTACCCCTTCAGATATTTTCTCCAAAGAAGAATTGGAGAAAATAGATTCTCTTGATCTGTCCGCTCAAAGTATTTTAAATGCTTTGCTAAGACAAAAAAACGTTGAAAAAGCGGAGTATCAGGGAAATGGGTCCTTTCTCGTCACGCCAAAAAAGGAAACGAAAGAGATGCCCTTTACATTTAAAATATTAATTAAAAATGAAGGGGTAGATGCGTAAAGGATTGGATTCTAAAAGAATTCAATCCTTTTTATTTTTACTCTTGCCCGAAGTTTCTTGGTAAATAGCTCGCATTGTTTCATAAATAATTTTTTTCCTGAAAGGGTTGGCTTCGTCCATCATAATCATAACCTGGTTGAAGAAATTCAGGATAAATTCCTCGCCGATTAATTTTGAAGGGCTGACATTCTTCTCGCGACTCTCTCGGTCTATTTTTCCCATTTTTAATTTATTCCCGCGCACCAGCACGACATTGGCGTTCCCCGACCAGTTGATTTCAGCGTCAGGCCTTTTCTCTTTTTTGGCCAAAAAATTACGCGATCTCAGAAAATCCAGTTTTTCCTGGATTTTATCTTCATTGCTACTCACGGTATATTGGATTCCTAATGGCTCCTCAATTCCGACAAATTTAATCCAAAAATCCACTTTCATCCGATAATCTTCCGGTTTTGTTCCTTTTTCCACTTTTTCAACAAATAGTACGGCTTTTTCTCTGATCGAATCCCTGATTATAACTTCGGCAACATGGCCAAAATTTTCTTCATAATCGGGGAGTTTTTCTTTAATCGGAATTTCTATAGACATAAATTCAGATTTAATTAAGTTAACCTTTTTTTATGATATCAAAAAATGGACTTATTTGTCCATTTTCTAAAAAGCGGCTCTTACTTTTACCTTAACAGGTGCCAATTAACAATCTTTTATTAACTAGTATCTGCTAAAATATGAAATCGGGCGAATGAACGCCCATAAAAATAAATTTTTGACGCATTCGCCCGATGTTTGTCATGTATCAACATGTAAACACGGTTTATTTAGCCCGGGTGAGAGGCGTCATAATACACTATGTAAACATGTATTTTGTATACATGCGCTTGACATTTTATCTGACTTTCAATGTCTTCCTTCTACTGTTCTCTGGCGCTAGACCTTTGTATCAAAGAACTTTATACTTTTATTTTTATTTTTATTTTAAAAGTATTTTTGTTTTTGTTTTAGGGTCCTCTGGTCAGAATCAGAGGCGATTAAGATACGTGGATCTTAATGCTTGAATAGTAGAAGAATTTTCAACCACAAATAGGGGGAAATTGTGGTTGAAAGTACTTCTACCATTAATTTATTGGTTTTTAATGGACAAAAATTCTAATAATTTCATTAAATTCTAACCCTATTATAGCAAAAATTTAGTCAAGCGTCAATGCAAATTTTCAAAATTTGTTTGTTTAGAGCCATTTTTAACTAACTTTCAACCAATGGAAAACTTTTTTTGTCAATTCCTGATTGTTTGCTTTTTAAGAAAGTGATTTACTTTTTTCTTTCCTTTTCAAACAAACAACCTGCTTTCCACAACTTATCCACAAATTAATTGCTTTCTTTTGATATTTTATCAATAACAGCCCGCGTAGTATTTTTACTGGTTCCGATTACAAGCTTCATGCCCACAAAGCTATAGTCCAAAGAAACAGTCCCTTCTGGATTTAAATTTGCGTAACGTATTTGGGAATTATTATAATTTCCGTCTTTAAATATTACTCCTTCCTTCATAACTTCGTTTCCGAGAAATAATGGGATAAGATCATCGGCCAAAATAATTTCTTCATCCTTCATTTCCTGGACGGCATTATCCTTGTTTTTCAAACTAATTACGATGCCCGTCCTCATATTTCCTCCGTCATTATAGAAATACAGTGAAAACTTTTCTTCCAGATTATCCAGGACGCTGGTGGAAATTTTTATTCCGGAAATAATGGCAAACCTGGAAAAAGCAATAGGATTGTTATTCAAATCGTTTACGATAAATTCAACCGGCTTATCATGTCCGTCTTCTTTTACTTCATTGGATTTTTGAATCAGCAATTGCTGTAAGTCGGCGGTCTTAATGGTTTCAGTATCCACCGCGAGAATATTTGGATTCTCGTCGGAAAATTTCTTTTCCGTAATTTCAATTTGCGGCTTTTCTCCCTGGGAATTGACAACAGTTTCGACTTGTTCTGTCCCTTTACGGGTAATCCAGTAATAATATCCGCCTGCCATAAAGGTCATTATAGTCAATATAACCACGGTTATAACCAATATTCTGTACCATTTCGATTTTTGGGCGCTGGGCTTATCGTTCCCGCTTTCTGCTTCTGTTTTCGAATCATCCTTATTATTATTTGGCCACGGCGAAACCCCCTCATTCTTGGCGAAGCTTTTTATTTTAGAATAACTTGCCGGCTCCGCGTCCGAAGAATTTGAATTAAGATCGTCACGCATCGATCCCACGGCTATATTATCATCCTTCACCGTTTCTTGGTTTCCTGAAATAAACATATCGGCCTTTTCTTCATTTTTATTATTTTTCATTCCAAACATTTTTTTGTGTGTTGTGATTTTTAGTTGTCTGCGTTAATTTTACAACAAAAAAATTGAAATTGCAAACATCACAAGTTATCATAAACTTCCTGAATATCCTCTTGGTCGTCCAGCGCTTTAATCATCTTCCCGTAGTCAATTTTATCTTGCTGATTGAGAGTTATTTTTTGTAATGGCGCGTATATTATCATGGCATTTCTGATTTTTAGCCCTTCTTTTTCCAGATTTTCTTTCGTTTTTTGGAGGTTTTCAGATTTCGTATAAATAGTTAGTATGTTTTCCGAATAAATTGTGTCTTCCGCGCCGGCATCAATGGCTTTGAGTTCCAGTTCATATGGATCAACTCCTTCCGGAACGGTTATGTTTATGTTTCCCACTTGCTTAAAAAGGAAACTTACCGATCCGGCAGAAACAATCTTCCCCCTGGTCTTAGTTAGGATATTTTTCAAGTCCCCCAGGGTCCGATTTTTATTGTCCGTCGCGGTTTTGATAAGCATCGCGACATTTCCCGGTCCATACGCTTCATAAATTATTTCTTCAATTTCCGCGCCGTCTTTTAGTTCGCCTGTCCCTCTTTTAATCGCCCGCTCAATATTTTCTTTGGGCATATTGGCGAAGCGCGCCTGATCAATGGTTAATTTCAACTTAAAGTTAAACTCTTGATTTCCACCGCCTTCGCGCGCGGCAAGGGTAACAGCGCGGCCAAGTTTGGTAAAAATACCCGCCCGCTTGGCGTCAGTCAGCGCTTTTTTGTGCTTGATTCCCGCCCAATGCGAGTGTCCGGACATATGAATAGTTTCTCCTTGTCCTCCTCGCCCTGAATAGGGAGAGGATTCGAGAAGAGGGTTACAAAATCTTTTATACCTTTTATATTACAAAATTGCTATTCGGATATTTTAATTTCAATGCTTTATTTCTTTCCATAAATTTCTGAAGACCTCTCTTAAATTATGAGCCATAACTGGGTTATAAATTTCTATTAAATAAAATGGTCGGTTTTGCGTATAAATCATAATAATGTAGTCGCCACCAATCCAAAAGGAAGAAGAAAAATTATCACTTTTATTCCAAAACATAGTTTCTCTGCCACTTATCATCTTGGCTTTCATTTGTTTTTCTGTTTCAGTTTTGTTTGTTAGCACTTTTTCTTTAATATTCTGCGATGATTTGAATTTAGACCAATAATCAATAGTCCATTTTTTATAATGTTCTATAAAAGTATGGTCTTGAAATCCCCACCAGGTACCATCGTGTTGTTTTATGCTTTTATTCCATTCTTCGGTTCGCTTATAGAGGCAATCTTCCAAGTCCATCTCTTCAATAAATCTTATTTTGGGAATTGAGA
Source organism: Candidatus Moranbacteria bacterium RIFCSPHIGHO2_02_FULL_40_12b (assembly GCA_001784725.1). Taxonomy (GTDB): domain Bacteria; phylum Patescibacteriota; class Minisyncoccia; order Moranbacterales; family 2-12-FULL-40-10; genus 2-12-FULL-40-10. Next base: position 20,149 of record MFRX01000001.1, on the reverse strand, counting down.
ATTCAGAATTGGTGGGAAAATTAGAAATTTCAACAAGCGCTTGATCAATAAGTTTCTCCTTTTCTTCGAGACGCTTTTTTTGTTGTTCAAGTATCCCGCGTAAATTTTCAGGAGGTAAAGCGATAAGATAGGTATATTTGTGACCGAGATCCTCAACTAGAACACCTTTTTTTACTAGTTTTTTATAGGAACTATAAATTGTTGTCCTATTGATTCCGGTGCTTTTGGAAATCCGAGCTGGGGTTGCGCGTCCCAATTTTAGAACTTCAATATATATTTCAGCCTCCTTGTCGTTAAATCCCAATTTTTTAAGTATTTCTTGAATCATAGTTTAATTATAGCTAGTTGTTGAAACAAAGTCAACACTTTTTTATTCTTAATTTAAGGCAAAAAATGGACTTTTCATAGATTAATAGTTGACAACATATAAACTTTTTGCTATACTTAATTATTATAAATAAAAAGGAAATATATAGATATTTAAAATCTCATAAAAAAGGAGGATAATAATGGAATTAGAATTACATCAAATTCAGAAAAAAACTGAAGAGAATGAAAATAAGAGGCAAACTGATAATGCGATTCTTCCAAGGAAAAAGAGTGTCAGGCATAAACAGTTTGATTTATTCAAGAAAAAAGGAGGAATGCACATAATCAGAAAGTTTGTTCCGGGAACAGAGGAAGACGCGAAAAAATGGCAAAGTCCGAAGGATTGGGCGGATTGGTCATTGAAAAGAGTTGAGGAAAATGGATATAAAGATTATAAGATCTGGGTGCTTTTCTTCTTCTGTTGTTGGATGAAGGAAATGGAATGTAATAAAACAAGTCCGGATCAAAGCTTAACTTTTAGAGTACAGAAATCCGATTTTTGGAAGGAAATGGTCTATTTTCCCCACTTGAAGCTTAAGATCACTGACATAAGCATACACAGGAGAACACTTTACAATATTCGACAAATTACTGGTTTTCCTGAATATCGTGGCAGAATGGAATTAATCAGTAAGTGGAAAAATATCTAATTTCAAAAAGCGGCTGGAGAACTTTCCCGCCGCTTTTAATTTTGATAAATTCGTTATTATACACTTTACTCCGATCGAAAGATTCTGTAACATACCTGCTATATTATTTATAATGAATTTATGTTGCTAGAAAAATTTGAGAATAATTCTGTTAACAAAAGAATTGATGCCAGACCCTATATTTTCAAAAAGTTTTATTATAACATTAGGTTTTTCCGGATGATTATCGGCTTTATTGATAATATCATCGGAATTATCCTCCTTAACCTCTACGGAAGTTCCCAAAACCTTTTCATTTTCCGGAGAAATATTATTCGCTTCGCTTGATAGCGCCAGTTTTTCTTTTTCTTCCGAAACAGTTGCCTGATCTTCTGAATTTTTTTCAGTCATTTCTCCACCATTACCTGTTATTGCAATGGCTTCATCTGCGCTTTTTTTCGCTACCGCCAGCAATGTTTCCGGATTATTATTTTTCCACGCCCATCCCAGTTCTGTTTTTGCGTATGTTTCGCCTTCCCGCACATTTTCTTTCTTGTCGTATTTAATTTTATACGCGACTTTTCCGTCCGGATAGCGCAGCTCAATTTTCGCTTTTTTATTGTTTAGCGCGAATTTGGAAATATCGCGGCTGATTTTGACCGTTTTGCCCGGTTTTACGATAATGTCCTTGCTTATCGGATGATTGTATAATTTTTTGCTTCCCGATGCGATCGCCCAGTTTTTAAGATTAATTTTCCTTTTGGATTCGTTTCTTACGACAATATATTCCCCCTCGCTGTCGCGCCCTTCCGGATTGGGAGAAATTTCAATTATTTTAATCTTATTCTTGGGAAATTTTTTCACTTCTACTTTGAATTCTTCTTGGGTCTCTTCGCTCCCGTCAAAGATTTTGAGAGTTACTTTGTATTTTCCGGTTTTTTTGTATTTGTGCCGGGTATTTTTCTTGTAGGACCTGTGCCCGTCGCCGAAGTCCCAAGTGAATTTCAGCTTATCGTTATCCGGATTTTTCACTTTGGCTTTAAAATCGGCATAAGTATTTTTATAAATTTTTCTCTCGGCTTTTATCCTTGCCCCAGTGAGTTCGTTGAATTCATTTTCCGCTCCGGGAGTAAGATATTTGCTCCAGCGCCAACTTATCCCGTCGAAATTATAGGAAACATTTTCCTTGCCGCCGTTATAGGAAACGCTGGAAACCAAAGTTTCATTGGGATCATAAAGATAAACCGACTCGTTGCCTGTGTTATTTAGGGCAAACTTGTAATCCTTTTTGTAGACAACAAAATAATCTTTGGATTTTATGATTGAACTTTCCGGGAAAACATATTTTCCGGTTTTAGTCGCATCTCGCAAAATCCAGCCGGAAAGATCTTCGTCATTTTCTCCGGAATTAAATAGTTCAATAAATTCTTCGTCAGCATTGGGTAAGATTTCGTTTAGGTAAATTTTGTCGGAATAAACAACTCTTTCTTTTGGTTTTTCTTCTGGTATAGGAACAAAATCTTTTCTAGGACTAGGAATACCAATGATAAAATCTTCGCTATTATCATCCGTATCTTGCATTGTTCCATTGTCAAATTTTCTATTAATACTTATATTATTATTTTCATTAAAATTGAAAGGTGTTTTTTCAAAATAAAATGCTTCATGATTTCCCCAACCAACCATATCTATAATATCTGTTAAATCTTTGGTGTTTCTGCTTATATAAACGGCTCCTTTTGACACCAAACTGCCACTGCCATAAAAGGCATCAATAATAATGTTCTCTCCGAATTTTTCTTTATAATCCCTCGATGAAATAATAACATAGTTCCGTGCCTTTATGCTTTCATTATTAAAAGTGAGTGTCTTGCTTACATCACTTTTCCCTGTAGAATTAACTATGTGCAACTTCAAAGATGTACTTTTAAAATTAATTTCGTTTTCAGTAGGATTATAAATTTCCACAAATTCTTCATCTGCTTTTTCTCCTCCGACTAAAATTTCAGAAATTATTAAATGATCAATTGTTTCCGCTTTTGCATTAAACCCAAAAAATCCTGCGCAAAGCAGGATAAAAAGAAAAAACAAATCACCTTTTTTGTTTTTGTTTCTCACCCGTATTTTAAGTCATCAAAACACAAGAACGTTAAAACACTATAATAACTTTGTTTTTATGTTTTTATGCTTTAATGTTTTCATGAAATCGTATTTTCGTGGATTTTCTTTTCAATCATTTCTCCCAGTTCGTCCGTTTCTTCTTTTTCCTTGTTTTTCTGGAGATCCATTAAAATGCTTTTTATTCCGCCCGGATCGGGAATGTGGCGTAAAAAAAATTTGCTTTCTTCCCCCGCGGTCTGAATATGCACATCGCCGAAATTCAAGACCGTTTGGATTATTCCATTGACTTCAGTGGTAACATCCTGGATTCGGGAAAGCTTTAATTCGCTT
>MFRX01000001.1:15328-16683 GCA_001784725.1 Candidatus Moranbacteria bacterium RIFCSPHIGHO2_02_FULL_40_12b | reverse complement strand
GCCTTTTTGCTCAATATTAATTACCCTCTCGCTGGTCACAATCCATATGTCCAGATAATAATCAATCCAAACGATAAACCCGAATATCCAAAGAATAAGAGCGACAAAACTTTCAAAAAAAACGATGTATAAATAATCGCCCTGCTCATGCATTCCGGGAAAATATACAGGAATAACAATTAAAACTCCGGCCATGGCAAAAAAAATCATAAATGATATTAAATATTGCCCTAAAATATCAAACCAGTGGCGGTGCACTATTTTTATCACTTCTTCCCCGCTACTGATTTCTTTAATTCCTAAATTTGAGAGTCGGTCCATTTTAATTAAATTAATTGAATAATTTATTCAGCGGAAGCATGGTAAAAAGAGTAACATTGATGAACAAAAGAGTGATTGCCACGGCGCTGAAAATAATTAGCATTAGGGCCGTGTTTTTTTTGCTATAAGAATATTTAATCAGGTGAAAAGCGACAATAAAGCCGGCAATAAGGCAGATTAAAATAAGGATTAAATAAAAAATTTGAATTATGATTATCATTATATGGGTTATTTTATAAGTTTCCGCTGAAATTCATCCGGTTTCAAAAAATCATAACCAAGATGCCTGAATCCGTTTTCCGTCACGACTCTCCCGCGGGGAGTTCGGGCCAAAAATCCTACCCGGATTAAATATGGCTCATAAACATCCTCAATGGTCTGGATTTCCTCCGAAGTGGCGGCAGCCAGCGTCTGGATTCCTACCGGTCCTCCGTTGAATTTCTTAATTATCGTATCCAGAATATGTCGGTCGATCGGCTCAAGCCCTATTTCATCCACATCAATCATTTCCAGCGCTTCTTTCGCCACTACACTGTCGATTTTTTTGTGATTTTTAATCTGGGCGTAATCCCGGACCCGCTTCAAAAGCCGGTTGGCGACGCGGGGAGTGCAGCGGGAACATTCGGCGATTTTCGCGATTCCGGAACTGTCAGTACTCACTTCTAAAATTTTTCCCGATCTTTCCAGTATCTTTCTTATCTCTTCAACTGAATAAAAATCCAGCCGGTGCGTGGCTCCAAAACGGTTGCGGAGCGGACTGGATATGGATCCCAGGCGAGTGGTCGCTCCGATTAAAGTAAACTTGGGAAGTTCCAGTTGGATAGTCCTGGCGGACGGCCCCTTCCCGATAATAATGTCCAGCTTATAGTCCTCCATCGCCGGATACAGCACTTCTTCAATCATTTTGTTAAGCCGGTGAATCTCGTCGATGAATAAGACATCGCCGTCCTGCAGGTTAGTGAGAATGGAACCGAGATCACCCACCCGCTCTATCGCCGGTCCGGATGTCACCCTGATGCTGGAACCGGTCTCCT
>MFRX01000001.1:0-15308 GCA_001784725.1 Candidatus Moranbacteria bacterium RIFCSPHIGHO2_02_FULL_40_12b | reverse complement strand
GTTGTCTTCCCTAGCCCTGAGGGGCCATAAAGCAAAACATGTTCTATCGGCTCTTTCCTTTTTTTGGCGGCGCGGATGAGAATATCTAGGTTTTTCTTCACTTTTTCCTGCCCGACATACTCATTGAATGACTGGGGACGAAGAGTGTTATCCAGAGAAATGTCTTCTAATTTTTCGTTGGAAGTAGTAATCACTTAGCAATTTTAAATTTTTAATTTTAAATTTAAAATGAAATCTAAATGTCTAAATTTTAAATATTTAAACATTGGTTCATTTAAAATTGATTTAAAATTTCAAATTTAGAATTTAAAATTTAGGGCGATAGCCCTATTATACCCCTACTTGACAAATTTTAAAAGCCGTGCTAAGATGAACAGTCATATTAAATCGGCTTATAACAGCCGTTTATATGATTAGCAGTAAGCTGTAGACAATTGGTGGGCACTATCTTTTCTCATCAATTCTGGGAACTTTATAATCCCCGCACTAACTTTGCATTGGCTTTAGTTATGTTCGCATTAAGGATGCGGTGCAAAGTTAGTGCGAGGCCGTCCAGACATGGACGTTTCGGTTTCGGCTGGAGCGCTCCTCGACATTGTTCCTTCCCCGAAGGTCTAACTTTCGGGCTTGTCTACAGATTAGTGGTATAGTTAATTTAAAAATAAAATATCAAAATGCAAAATTACAATGCAAAGGTTAAAATGCTTAAACGAAAAAAATATTGCTTTAGTGCCAATGAGCCAACTGACATTTCCCGTGCCGGCTATTCAAGACAATCCTGCGGGAACAACAGTAATTAACGTGTTAAAAGTTGTGGCTTTAATAGGATAACAAACATATTAAGATTAAATATTAAGGGGCGAGAAGAAATTCTTCCGCCCTTTTTTGTTTTCCCAATTTCTCCCTTTGGAAAAGGGAGATGTCCGAAGGACAGAGAGATTTGAGATTTTCATAAGATTTTCAAATCCCCCTTTATCCCCCTTTTCTAAAGGGGGAAGTTGCTTTCCTCAAAACCTTCACCCAAAAAGCCGTGAATTTTCCAAAGTGTTTTTGGAAATAATAATCCTGCGAGGCGTAGTAATATTTTTTTTGCTCTTTTTTATTTTCAAAACTTTTTCCGCCCAAGTGCCGAACGATAAAATTCGGGCAGTAAATTACTTTATATCCTGTTTGTCGCGCCCTTTTGCAAAGGTCTTCGTCTTCAAAATACATAAAAAATTTCTCGTCAAACCCGCCGAGTTTCTGAAATAAATCTTTTTTGATAAACATCGCCGCGCCGGTTACCCAGTCCGCTTCTTTTTTTTCCTCGCTTTCCCAAATTTTTTTGCTCTTGGGAAAACCGAGATTATTTCTTATTAAATTCCATAAATTTGTCTCATAGCCGGCAATCCATCCCTGGATGTTCCCCGATTCGGTAATTAATTTTGGCCCGATTATTCCTACCTTTGGATTGCTACTGAACTTATTCAGCAACTCTTTTATATTTTCCGGAATGATTTTCGTATCGGGATTTAAAAACCAGAGTATTTCTCCTGAAGCATTTTTAGCCGCCAGATTGTTAGCTTTGCCGAAACCCAGGTTTTCTCCTGAATTTATAATTTTTATGTCATCCTGAGCGCAGTCCGATAGCATATCGGACGAAGCCGAAGGATCTCGGGATTTCTCGACACCCCGACTCGCGTCAGGGGCTCGGAATGACATAATATTAATCTTTTTATCATCATTATTAACAACAATAATTTCCGGTTCAAAATCTTTGATTTTATTCCGCAGAGAAAGCAGACATTTTTTCAGATATTCTTCGCTTTGATAATTAACAATGATTATCGAGAGTTCCATATTTTAAAGTCGTTATAGGCCTTTCGCACAATTTTTGCCAATTCGTTTTTCCGCGAGGCAATATCCATTTTATTTTTTGCTTTTCGCAAAAATAAGTAAAAAAATAGCCAGGGTTTTAAAATTAAAGGCGCGTTTTTTTTGAAAAAAATAAGAGCGGAAAAAACCAGCCAGTATGTTTTTGACTTTTTGTCGCTTTCGCTTTTTTCCGCGTGATAAGCCCTTGCTTCAGGAACAATCAAACATTCAAACCCCTTCTTTTTTGCCCGCCGGCAAAAGTCAGCGTCTTCATAATAAAGAAAATAATCCTCGTCGAAAATCCCGATTTCCCGAAATACATCTTTTTTGACCAGCATCGCGCAGCCGGACACATAAGAAACGGCATACGGTTTTGTTTTCGGGCCGCTTCGGCTATGCGCCGCTTTCATTGAAAACCATTTAATTCTGCCACCGGAAAACCAAACGCCTTCTTTTTCTGAATTATAAATAATCGGACTTAAGATCCCGGCTTTTTTCACGCTTTCCGCGGTTTTGATTAATTTTGATATTGTTTTTCTTTCAATAAAAGCATCGGAATTCAGAAGGAAAATATAGTCGGCGAATTTTTCCAAAGCAAAACGGATTCCGACATTTGCTCCCGCCGCGAAACCGAAGTTTTTCTCGTTTTTTATGAAATGCGCCCGGGGGAAAATTTTTTTTGCCAGTTCAAGAGAACCATCAGAAGAATTATTATCCACAACAATGGCTTCGAGATTTGGATAATCGGATTTAAAAACACTAAAAAGGCAGTCCTTGATTGTGTCTTTGCTGTTGTAGTTTAAAATAATCGTAAAGACCTTAAAAAATTTGTTCATTTATATAATTTCTTCCCGTTGGATCGGAGATACTTCGGCCCCGCGTTTTGAAATAATGCTTATTATTTCTTCGCTGGCCACGGCTTTGGTAAGCCACAAGAAAAGCATATATATTCCCGCACTACCGATAGCCAGCAGAAAAAAATTGAATTTTTGGAAGAAAAAAAGGAATATAGCCATAGTTAAGCCAGAAACTAATATTCTTCCTAAAAAATGAGCTTTGGGGCGATAATTTATATTTTTCCATATTAGATATAAAGCCAATGAGACCACAAGTAATTCCGTAAGCACTGATGTTACAGCCGCGCCTTTATAGGAATACAAAGGAATAAGAATTAGGTTGGCAATAATATTGAATGCGGCGCAAAAAGAAAGAACGGCCATAAGTTTTTTCTGAAGGTTGCTGACCAAAAGTATGTTATTAAAAAAGTTTCCAAAAAAAATAAAAAATAAAGCAAAGACAAGAATTCTAAGCACATTGGCCGATTCAGAAAATCCGGCTCCTCCGATTAATCCTATTATTTTATCCGCCAGAAATAATGTTCCGACGACAACCGGAACAATAAGGATGAGGAGGACTTTAAATGTTTTATCCGCAATATCCTCAAATTTTTCTCTTTCGGAAAAAATATAGCGGGACATCAGCGGCAGGATAAGCCCGGCGATCATTGCCGGAAAAAAGGTTATATTTTCAATTACTTTATAAGCGGCGTTGTATATCCCCACGTCGGCATTGGTTTTCATAAGGGACAGCATAATCGTATCCGCCTTGAAATAAAAAAAGGTGATCATGACCGATATTCCCATCGGCAAGGACTTTTTGAGAAATTTTTTCCAGTAAGCAATGTCCGCGTGTATTTTAAATTTAATGTATTTCTGGCTTAATTTATAAATAACCGCAAAATTAAAAATCATATAAAGAAGCAGGGACAGCATTATAGCGGTAAATCCAAGATTTTTTTTAACCGCCAGAATAATAAACCCAACCTGGATGATTTTTCCGATAAATTCCGCCAGTGCTACTTTATCCATCGCCAGATTTTTTTGGAAAATTCCATTAAGCACCGAGTATCCGGAGGAAAAAACAAAAGCGATCCCGGCAATAATTATTCCCGCTTTCATATCCCTTTCATATGGAAGAAAACCGATAAAAAAAAGAAAAATCAAAAAAACCGCCAGTGATGACACCAGTCGCAGAGAAAAAACATTTCCCATTATTTTTTCTTCGTCGGCGCCGGCCCGGGATATTTCCCGAGTAGCTACGGAATAAAGCCCCATATCGGAAAAGGAGCTGAAAAAAGCAAAAAACGCGAGCACGGTCGCGTAATTCCCAAATCCTTCTTTCCCAAGATAACGAGTAATGAATCCTATGCCTATCAGCGCCAGTATGGTCGATAAAATCTTTGCGATTACATTAAAGACAACATTATAAGCTATTTTTCTGGCAACAACCATTTAAAAAGAATTAAGAATTAAGAATTAAGAATTAAGAATCTCGCTTAGTTTTTATTCTTTAATTCTTAAAGTTGGCCGGCTAGTTTTACGACTACTTTCCGATTTTCCCCTTCCCCGACGCTTTCCGTCGATATCTGGCTGTTTTTTGAGAGTTCCATATGAACAATCCGCCTTTCATAAGAGGACATCGGCCTCAATATTACCGCTTTCTTTTCCGCTACCGCCTGCTGGGCGGCTAAAATGGCTTGTTCAATGATTGATTTGTTTTTTTCTTGCCGGTAACTGTTGATATCCACGATAAATTTTACTTTGTCTTCTGTTTTTTTCCGAACAATAATCCTTAGGATGTGCTGAAGCGCTTGAAGATTTGATCCAAATTGCCCAATTAGGAAACTAGAATTATCTGTTGTCTTAATATTGACAACGACATTATTTTGCCCGGCGTCAACAGATTCTTCCTCCGGAATTATGCCCTCGCCAGATGTTTCATTAACTTCAATTTCTGCGGGAAACCCCATTTTATCCAGAAATTCCTTGGCTGAATTTTTTATAATTTCTAAGTTTTTTTCGTTCATTTAGTTGGAATTTTTTCTTTAAATACGTATATTTGCTGAAATATCATAAAAAGCGTGGAAACCAACCAGTAGATCGCGAGGCCCGCGGGAAACTTGATTCCGATCATTAATGTTAAAACCGGACCGAGATACAGCATTTGCTTGTTCATCATTGAAGCAAAGTCGGGCTTCCCATCGGTTTTTTCTTCCTGTTTATTTTCTGCTTTTTTGCTTTTCATCAGCATTTTTGTCTGATAGAACTGCGCTGCCGCGGCTAGAAAAGCAATTACGATATTCGGCTTTGATAAATCAACAATCCCGAAAAAAATATTATTTATTTTCCCCGGACTGGGAATAAAAGAGTATAAATCATGGGAATTAACCGTCAATCCTCCTAAAGAAATATTCATTATTATCCGGTAAATGGCGATTAAAAACACCATTTGTATTATAAGAGGCAGGCAGCCAGAAACAGGATTGGCTTTATTTTTTTTATATGCATCCATTATCTCCCGGGTTTGTTTTTCTTTGTCGTTTTTATGCTTTTTTTGGATTTCTTTGATTTTGGGCTGGATTTCCTGCAATTTTTTCTGGGATTCAATCTGTTTTTTCGAAACAGGAATAAGAAAAAGCTTTATTAAAACCGTTGTCATGATTATAGAAACGCCAAAATCATGTCCGGGAATAATATTATAAAATAAAACTATAACATTATACAAGGGCTGGTACACGATAGTATGGAAAAATCCCATTATATTCATTCATTTACTTCTTAATTATTAAATTTGCTCTTTTTAGTATTTTTTTTATTTCTCCGGCTGCTTCCTTATAATTTATTTCTTTTCTTCCATTTTTCCTGTTTAAATAAACTAGGATGCTAAAACCTGGTTTTATGTTGCTAATTTCTTTTCTGAAAATCTCCCTTAATATTCTCTTGATCCTATTTCTTTTAACGGCGTTTTTCGCCGCCAGTTTGGGAATAGAAAACCCCACTTTAGTTTTTTTTGCTTCATTGCCGAGTATTTTGAGAATAATTTCTTTATTTTCAGAAAAAAATTTTTCTCCTTTTGCCGCTACTTCTTTGATTTCGTTTTTTTTTGACATTCTATGGATTTTAGGAAGCATATTTTTTACACGCTTAGCTGTTTTCTCCCTTTTTGCCTTCTTTTTTTTAATACTTGATTTCCTTGGCTTGTCCGCATTCTTTTTCTGAATCCGTGCCTTCTTTTTCTTCTTAATTTTTTTGGCTGATATGTTCTTTTTGGCATATTTTTTTGGTTTAAAGTTAGTTTTAATTAACTAAATAGAAGTTTATCAGCCGGTGAGAAAAAGTCAACCTGCCAAGCCAGAAAATAAAAAATTAAATTATTTTATCCACACTTTATAAACATTTTTATTAACATATTTGCTTTCAATTGGCAACTTGACTGTGTTATAATCTTTTGTGCATAATCAAGATACTACTATGACTAATGAAGAACTTTGGCGGGCTGTGCTTGGTGAAATAGAGCTTTCTATTTCCAAGGCAAATTTTATTACCTGGTTTAAAAATACCACTATTACCTCGAATTCCGGCGGAAGAATTATTATTGGCGTACCTAATGGGTTTGCTAAAGAATGGCTTGAAAATAAGTACAATTCATACATATATAAAGCTCTTCGGAGTTTTCAGGGAGACGTGAAGGAAGTAGCTTGTGTTATTCAAAATATAGGAAACTTCCAGGAAATAAAAAACCGGGAGGTTGACGCGGTGCGCGCTCCGCAAGTTAATTTTAAAAAAGCCGGCGTTTCTCCTGCAAAAGAACTCCCCCTGGAGAGCGTTTTAGAAGAAGCAAACCTAAACCCCCGTTATGTTTTTGAAAAATTTATTGTCGGCGAAAATAATGAATTAGCGCGCGCGGCTTGTTATGCTGTTTCCCAAAACCCGGGCAAAATCTACAACCCTTTGTTTATTTATGGAGGAGTCGGATTGGGGAAGACACATTTATTGCAGGCGATTGGAAATGAAATAATAAAAAATTTTCCCGAAAAGAAAATAAGATACGCGACTTCAGAAAAATTTACGACCGAACTGATTGATTCAATAAAAAGCCAGAAGATCGCTTTTTTTAAGGAAAAATATCAAAAAATGGACCTTTTAATAATAGATGACATTCAATTCCTTTCTGGCAAAGAAAAAACCCAGCAGGAATTTTTCCATATTTTCAACGCTTTATACCAGCTGAATAAGCAAATCGTCATAAGCAGCGACCGTCCGCCAAAAGCTATCCCCACCCTGGAGGAACGATTGAGATCTCGCTTTGAAGGCGGGATGATTGCTGATATAGGAAAGCCGGACTTAGAAACTAGAATGGCGATTCTGCGGTCGAAACTTGCTGAAAAGGGCTTTTTCCTTGATGAGGACTCTATTAAATTTATTGCGGAAAATATCAAAAGCAATATTAGGGAACTGGAAGGCGCTCTCAGCCGAGTGATTGCTTCCTGCGAAATGGATAATATCAGCCCTGATATTAAGTATATTGAACGGGTTCTTTCGGAACTCATATCAAGCGGCAAAAGAAAGGGCATTAATTACAAACATTTAATAAAGGCCGTTTCAGAGTATTATGAAATTTCTGACGTTGTTTTAATGAGTAAGGGCCGGCGAAGAGAAGTTGTGCGGCCCAGACAAATAGCCATGTATTTATTAAGAAGCGAGCTTCAGGCGTCTTATCCTGGAATAGGGGAATTATTCGGCGGCCGGGATCACACAACCGCTCTTCACGCGTATGAAAAAATTTCCAGGGAGGTTAGTGAAAATGAAAAATTACAAGAAGACATAACTATACTAAAAGAAAGGATTTATAATATATAATTTATCAGTTACCTGTGGATATACTGGGAATAATTATAATTATTATTATGTATAAATATTTATTTAAAGTGAATAAATTTAGATAATAAAAAATAAATTTAATTTAATATGTTTATTAAAAAATAATCCACATTAAAATAATAATATTTTAATAAATAATATCAGGGATATTTTAAATAATTACTTATTAATATATTATATAATAATAAATAATATATTTTAATAATTTAATTTTATTTTTATATGAAAGTATTTTGCACCCAAGAAAATTTTAACAAAGCTATTTTTAACACAGAAAGGATTACGGGAAAACAAATAACCCTTCCAATATTAAATAATATTTTAATTGAAACGGAAAAGGGCCGGCTGAAATTTTCAGCGACCAACCTTGAAATTGGAGTAGTTTCTATTATAGGGGTTAAAATAGAAAAAGAGGGGAAAATAACCGTGCCCGCCAAATTAATAAGCAATTTTGTCAATAATTTGCCTCATGAGGGTAAAATTTTATTGGAGATGAAAAATCAAACTTTATTATTGTCAACTGGCAATTTTAAGGCCCAAATAAAAGGGCTGGATCCCCAGGACTTTCCCATAATTCCTAAAAGAGAAGATGGTTTTTTATTTTCCATCCCCGCGCAGAACTTTAAAAACGCGATAATGAAGATTTTACTGTGCATCTCAATAAATGAAACCAGGCCGGAGCTTACGGGGGTTAATATATTATTTTCTGACCAAAAAATAAATCTGGCGGCGACAGACAGTTTCCGGTTGGCTGAAGAAATAATAACCATCAGCGACATAGCCGATAATTATAAAAAAAATCTGGAAAAAAACAACTCAATTATAATTCCCTCAAATACTCTTTCTGAAGTCGCGAAAATAATAACCCCAGAAACGGAAAAAATCCAGGTTTCTATTGAAGAAAATCAAATTTTTTTCCTATTGGACGACGTTTATGTCGTATCCCGGTTAATAAACGGAAAATACCCTGAATATAAGCAGATAATCCCAAAAACCTTTGCCACCCGCGCCGTTTTTAAAAAAGAAGATATTTTAAGGGCGGTGAAAATAGCCAGTGCGTTTACCAACACCAAAGCGGGGGAGATAGCGGTTAAGATTGACGCAGAGAGTAAAAAAATTATAATTACCGCGCAATCCCAGGAAACCGGGGAAAACATATCTCAAATTAACGCCGACACCACCGGGCCCAGCCAAAATATTACGCTTAACCCGCGATTTGTATTAGACGGAATTAATCCCATCAACACCTCTAATATAGCTTTTTTAGTAAATAATAATACTTCTCCCGCGGCTATTAAGGCAGTTGATGAAAAAACAGGGAAAATTATAGAGAACCATACTTATATCGTAATGCCGATTAAAAACTGACGCGGCAGCGTCATCCTGAATGTCTGTCATAAGTCGCAGATATGAAGGATCGCGACAATCCCCATGAAAAAAATCGGACAGATTATAAAAAACAAGAACCCTTTTGGTGGGAAAACAGTTTTAGATGAAAAAACTGTTTTTTATATTTTTGCCAAAGTGATTCAGGAAGAATTTGGAAAACAAGGGAACGCCAATCTTAGCCCGGATTTCTATAAAAATGGGAAAATCTTTGTCAAAACGGAAAGTTCCAACTGGGCGAATGAGCTCTGGCTCAACCGTCAAAAAATCATCCGGGAAATTAATAAAGAACTGGGGATGGAAGAGGTGAAAGAAATTAAATTAAGCAAATAGATCCTTGTTTGTTTTTACGGCAATAATTTGATAAAATTGCACTGTAAAGCGCGATTTTTATTTATGATAACACTTGGAATCGATCCCGGAACGGCGGCGACCGGCTGGGCGGTGGTGGAAGAAAAAAAAGGAAAATCATTTCCTTTGGCTTACGGATGCATTGCCACTTTAAAAAATAAATCAACCGCCGAGCGGCTTTGGGAAACAGCGGACGATCTGGAAAAAATAATCAAAAAATATCAGCCGGGCGAAGCGGCAGTGGAAGACATTTTCTTTTTCAAAAATCTGAAAACCGCCGTAAAAGTGAGCCAGTCCCGGGGGGCTCTGCTCTTGACTTTGGAGAAATTAAAGGTTAAAATATTTGAATACACTCCGCTGGAAATAAAGCAGGCGGTAACCGGATATGGCCGGGCGGAAAAAAAACAAATTCAATTAATGGTAAAAAACATACTGGGGTTAAAAAAAATTCCTAAACCAGATGACGCGGCGGATGCCATCGCGGTAGCCCTGTGCCACATCAACAGCCGAAAAATTAAAAATCTAACAGAAAGTAATTAATTAAATAAAAAATATGTATGCCAATTGCCAAAATGCGGGGCTAATAATAAATTTTATTACGGGGCAGGGCGTTCCCTGCGATACCGTGGTACTGCTCCTTATGTTTCCCATTATCGCGACCATAATAGCATTCCTCCGGCAAATAGTGGGGATAAAGGCCTTTGGCATCTATACTCCCTCAATTGTCATTTTCGCCTTATTGGGAACCGGACTAAAATATGGAGTGGCAATTTTCGTGAGCGTCATTCTGGTAGGCATGGTAGCCCGATTTTTGCTTAAAGGACTCCGGCTTCTCTACCTCCCCCGGCTGGCAATAACGCTTAGTTTAGTCGCTTTTTCCATTTTGGTTATTTTAATGACGGGTGGCTCTCTCCAGAGAACGGGACTGGCCGCTGTTTCTATTTTTCCTCTACTGATGATTATAATTTTGGTTGAAAAATTTATTGCCGCCCAGATTGAGAAAGGCGGAAAAACCGCCATGGTTCTAGCCCTGGAGACACTGATTATTTCTTTGGTCGGCTATTATGTGATTAAAAACGGCTATCTGATTAAGACGGTTGTTCTTTACCCCTGGATAGTGCTGCTCACTGTCCCGATAAACATTTTCTTGGGTAAATGGACGGGACTGCGCTTGAGCGAATACTGGAGATTTAGGGAAATTCTAAAAAAAAGCAAATAACTATGCTCAAATTCTTTGAAAATGGAAAAAAAATTCTGGGGATGAATTCCCGGAACCTCTCATATATCCGGCCCTGCAATTTGAGCAAGGCGAAACGTTTGGCGGATGATAAGATTCTAAGCAAAAAGTTTCTGAAAAAAGCGGGCATTCCGGTTCCTAAAATGATTGCTAAAATTTCTTCTTCCAATGCCCTGGAAAAATTTGACTGGAATGTTTTACCTTCCAGTTTCGCGCTGAAGCCCAGCCGAGGTTTCGGCGGGGAAGGAATTTTGGTCGTATATGGAAAGAAAAAAGACGCGGATAACGTTTGGATAAAAGCCGACGGTTCGTTAATCACCGCCGAGGATTTAAAAAACCATGTAAGAAATATTCTGGACGGATCATTTTCCCTGGCGGGAGTTTCGGATACCGCATTTTTTGAGGAACGGCTGAAACTTCTGAAACTTTTCAAGCCCTACGCCTTCAAGGGAATTCCCGACATCAGAGTTATTGTTTACAATAAAGTTCCGGTTATGGCTATGCTGCGGCTTCCCACCAGGGACTCCGGAGGGAAAGCCAATCTCCAGCAGGGCGCCATAGGAGCGGGGATTGATTTAGCCAGCGGGATCACAACAACGGCTGTTCAGGGGAAATTTAAGATTATTGAATACGCGCCTGAAACTCGGTTTCTTCTCTCCGGCATAAAGATTCCTTACTGGGCGGACATTTTGAAACTGGCGGTCCAGGCGCAGGAAATTTCCGGATTGGGGTTTTTGGGCGCCGACATCGCCATTGACAAGGATCTAGGGCCGGTTTTTTTGGAACTTAACGCCCGACCAGGGTTATCCATCCAAATTGCCAACTTAGCCGGGCTCAAAGAGCGCTTAAATCGCGTGCAAGGGCTTGATATAAAAACGATTGAAAGAGGAGTGAAAGTAGGACAAAATTTATTTGGCGGAGAAATTGAAGAAGGACTGGAAGAAATTTCCGGCCGCAAAGTCATCGGCACGGCGGAAAAAGTGAAATTAATCGGTAAAGACGGAAAAGAAATTGAAGCGGAAGCTAGAATTGATACTGGTGCTCATTCCAGCTCCATTGATGCGGATCTAGCTGAACAACTCGGATTTGAAAAAACAGTGGAGGAATTTAAAAAAATAGATACAAGTGGATACATATTAAGACCAGAAAACGAAGCAATAATTAAAAAGGACTTTATCGAAAAATATAAAATGCAAATTCCTGATTTGGCAGATGTGGCCGTGATATTTTCTTCTAGTGGGTCGTCCATTCGACCCGTGGTCAAAGTGAATATTATTATGGATCATATTGAATTAATTTCATCCTGTAATATAACAAATCGAACGGATCTCAAATATCCTATAATAATCGGTAAACGGAATCTCGGAAAATTTTTAATTGATGTTAATAAGAAATAATATGAAAATGAAAAATGTGGTAGTGGTATATTTTGGCAGTGACTGGGGGAGAGTTATTCCGCTTCAAAATGCCGTATCCACTCGAGAGTCATTCGAATATTGGCATGAGGAGGGGTTAAAAAAAAAGGTAGCTATGTATCGCGCAAGCATTAATTGGTACGATTATAAAAAAAATATATTCCAAAAATCCTGGGCGTACCGGAACAAAAAATGGATTAAAATAAAAACCCCCATTAAGCCAAATCTGATTTTTGACAAAATAATGGGCAAAAGAGATTATTCCATGTTTGATTTTAAGATAAAATTATCAAAAAAGGTCAAGATTTTTAATCATCCGCTTTTTCGGACTATGGTTGACAATAAACTGGCCCAATACCTGATTCTCGGGGATTTTATGCCTGAATCATTTTTAGCCACCAATCAAAAAGAGCTGGAAAATTCTTTTCGCAAGTTAACTTCATCAAAAGCCGTGGTAAAGCCGCTTTACGGGTCGGGGGGATTCGGAATTTTAATCGGCGAAAAGAAAAAAATAAAAAACAAAAAAATAGATTACCCGGTTTTTGTCCAGGAATTTATTAAAAGCGAAAAAGGCGTGCCCGGTTTTTCAAAAAAAGACGAAGTTGCCGACTTACGCATGATATTCATGAACCACAAGTTTATTTATGCCTTATCGCGAATAGCCAGAAAAGGATCTCTCTTTACCAACTTTCACCAGGGAGCGACTGCCATATTAGTTCCGGAAAAAAAAATTCCAACTTCGGCCAAAAAAATGGCGGGAGAAATCATAAAAAAGCTTAACATTTTTCCCGAAGCAAATTATTCTTTAGATTTTATTTTTACCAATAAAGGAAAGCCGGTTTTAGTGGAAATGAACACAACCCCGGGATTCGATCTTTTGCATATAGTGGGAACTAAAAAAATAAAAGAAAAAAATTTGAATGCTTTCATCGGCATACTGAAGCAATAAAATAAATGCGAAAAACAAACAAGATTAAAAAGATCAAGATAGCTATCGTAGCGCCGCCCTTTGGCGATACTGGCGGTCCTGAAATAGCGGTTCAATCCCTAGTTGATTCTCTTATTGATAAAGGCATTAACGTTACTTTTTTTACCCCCGCTGATTGGAAAACAAAAGCCAAACATATTTCAACGCTCAAGCAAAGCCTTTGGAATATGAAAGATTTCAAAAAGCAAACAGGAAGAGTAAGAATAAATTTGATAATATTAAGCCAGATGGAAGTGGTCAATTACCAAAATAATTTTGACATCATCCACCTTCATTCTTCCGCGTACGCCTACGCAGTCGCGAAATTATTAAAAAAACCCTGTATTCTTTCACTGCATAATCGGATTGGCAGTTCTGAATTTGCGCAAATAAAAAAAGCGGGCGTTTATACCGTTTCTTTGTCCAATTCGCAAAAAGGAAAATTGAAAACAGCCAAAACAATATGGAACGGTGTTCAAATAAAGAACATCAAGTTTTCGCGTAAAAAAGGATCGTACCTGATAACTGTCGGGAGAATTACTGATCAAAAAGGAATAGACACTGCCATTAAAATAGCGAAAAAAGCCGGTAAAAAACTTTTAATTTTCGGGCGAATCGGAAATTCTCCCGAGAGACAGCGATACCTTAATCAAAGGATTAAGCCCTTTCTTGATAATAAACAAATTATTTACAAGGGAGAAGTTTCTAACCGGAAAATTCTCGGCTATCTCAAGAACGCGGAAGCACTGATATTCCCAATTAAAAGACCCGAAGTTTGCCCGATGATTATCGCGGAATCTTTGGCATGCGGAACGCCGGTGATAGGAACAAAAATCGATCCATTGCCGGAATTATTGGGAAACAACAAGAAAATTGCCTTTCTCTCAAACAGTAGTAGTAAACTTATAGAAGCGGCGAAAAATACAGATAGATTTAACCGGCTGGAATGCCGAAAATACGCGGAAAAATATTTTGACAGTTCAATCATAGCGGACAAATACATAAACCTGTATGAAAAAATAATTAATAAGTGGAAAAGAAAAAAATAACAAAATCTTGAAAATTAATTTTAAAAAGCGTAAAATGTAGCAACCTATAAAAATGAAACCCATCCTTATTTTCCAAAACTTTAAAAACCGTCCGGGGAAAGACATCTGGAAATTGATTTTAAAAGTGTTTATTGTAATTGCCGGGATTGCGCTGCTGTTGGTAGCGGGAATTTTTGTCTATATCGCTAAAGACCTGCCCGATCCGGGAAAAATCAATAAACGCGTTATCGCCGAATCAACCAAAATTTACGACCGCACGGGCAATCACCTTCTTTATGAAATCCACGGCGAAGAAAAAAGAACACTGATTCCCTTTTCCGAAATGCCGGATGGCATTAAATACGCGACCATCGTGCTTGAGGACCAGGAATTCTATGTGCATCACGGAATAAAATTTTCTTCCATCATCCGGGCGGCGCTTAAGGATATTTTCAAAGGCAACGCGGCCCAAGGCGGTTCCACCATCACCCAGCAGTTTATCAAAAATTCTATCCTTACTCCCGAGCGGACACTCTCCCGGAAAGTTAAAGAAGTAATTTTGGCGATTGAAATGGAATTAAAATTTTCCAAAGATGAAATATTAGGAATGTACCTTAATGAAATTCCCTATGGGTCCAACGCTTATGGCATTGAAGCGGCGGCCCAGACATTTTTCGGAAAGCGCGCGAAGGATTTAACGATCGACGAGGCGGCGCTCATTGCTTCCCTTCCCAAAGCGCCCACTTATTATTCTCCTTACGGTTCGCATCCGGAAGCGCTGAAAAAAAGACAGGAGACGGCTTTGGATAAAATGGCGGAAATTGGCTACATAACTAAAGACCAGGCGGAAGCGGCAAAAAAAACCGATGTCATGGCAAAAATTTCGCCCTACCGGGAAAATATTGCCGCCCCTCATTTTGTGATGTATATAAAAGAGGACTTAGAAAGGCGGTATGGCATTCAGGCCACGCAGGAGAACGGCTACAGGGTCTACACTACTTTGGACTGGGACAAACAGCAAATTGCCGAAAAAGCCGTTAAAGAAGGCGCGGACAATAATACTAAAAAATACGGAGCTACTAACGCCGCGTTAGTCGCGATGGATCCGAAAACGGGGCAAATTTTGGCGATGGTGGGATCCAGGGATTATTTTGACAAATCGGTGGACGGGCAGGTGAATGTCGCCATCCGCGACCGCCAGCCGGGATCCTCGTTCAAACCCTACGTGTATCTCACGGGTTTTGCCAAGGGATACGCTTTGGATACGATGCTATTTGACGCGGAGATCGAATTTGAAACCGCCAGCGGGAAAAAATATGCGCCGCAGAATTACGACGGAAAATTCCGGGG